>CAZQVL010000024.1:50421-50512 GCA_964596715.1 uncultured Rikenellaceae bacterium | reverse complement strand
ACGCTCGACCCACAGCTTAGAAGGCTGTTGCTCTATCCAACTGAGCTACGGAACCAATAATATTTTTTAAAGATCGCCCGACCCTCCCGAT
>CAZQVL010000024.1:0-50321 GCA_964596715.1 uncultured Rikenellaceae bacterium | reverse complement strand
AAACAACGCAAATCAAAGATTTGCTGTTTTTCGGGACCAACTGAGCTACGGAACCAATAATATTTTTTAAAGATCGCCCGACCCTCCCGATTCAAGCCGGAATGCTCTATTCCCGAAAATCACAAAATTTCAAAGAAATTTTAAATGATTTTCGAGGATCCTCGAAAAACAACGCAAATCAAAGATTTGCTGTTTTTCGGGACCAACTGAGCTACGGAACCTTTTCAGGGTGCAAAATTACATAATTTTCCGGTAAATTCAATCTGAAATCATAATGGGAATAAGAAATAGCTGGCACCCAGTAACTTTCTTCAGGTTACAACGTTTTCATATAATTAACAAGTCCTTTTTTGTCAAGTATCTGCTTCAGCTTTTCCGGCAGGGGCTCAAAGGAATATTTTCCTGATCCTATGATTATTTCACCTTTATTGAAATCTATGTCAATCCTGTCACCTGGTTTATATGCTTCAACTGCCTCTTTATGAACGATAAGCGGAAGTCCCTGGTTTATTGATGAACGGTAAAATATCCGGTTGACTGATTTTACTATTACAGCTTTTACGCCAGCATGGGAAAGCCCTACAGAGGGATGCTCCCTGGAACTTCCGCAACCGAAATTCTCACCCGCAATAATTATATCACCCTGCCTTGCATCCGAACTGAATGAAGGATCAAAATTCTGGAAAAGCAATGGCATGATTGAAGCCGGATCAGAGCTTAATACATTATATGTATGCCTGCCGGCAAACATCTGATCAGTATTCAGATTATCCACATCTGCATAATTCCAGACATTACCACTTTTCCTCTTCTCCCCCTTCTTTATTTCCGTTGTTTTTTTCTGTGATTTGGAATATTCAAATCTTTCATTACCTGCATGTTCACGTGGATCAGTAATAACGCCGGTAAGTGCGGATGAAGCCACGGTAGCAGGCGATGCAAGATATATCCGGGCCTCTTTATTCCCCATTCTGCCCGGGAAATTACGGTTAGCCGTTGATATTACCGTGTGCCCGCTGGCCGGTATACCCAGTCCGGTACCCAGACAGGGACCGCATGAAGGAGTCAGAACGCTGGCACCAGCTTCAATCAATGTTGAGATTATCCCTTCCTCTATTGCCTGAAGAAAAATCTTACTTGAAGCAGGTATTATATGAAGCTGAAACCCTTCCCTGACACTTTTTCCTTTTAGTATTCCGGCTGCAACTCTAAGATCTTCAATTCTCCCGTTGGTGCAGGTACCAATAAGTCCCTCATCAACAGGTGTCCCGGCAGCTTCCGCAACTGATACAATATTATCCACATTATGAGGAGCAGCCACGACAGGAAAGATATCTTCAAGATTTACCTCCAGCTTTCTTAAACAGGTTGCACCGGGATCAGCCCATATTCCATCAGTCTTTTCCCCGTAATATTCAGCAAGTGTCTCATCTGCAGGAAAAACAGCATTTTTGGCACCCATTTCTGAGGCGAGGTTGGCAATGGTCATCCGGTCTGAAATATTGAGGCTTTCAATACCGTCTCCATGGTACTCAACTGACAGATAATTAGCCCCATCCGATCCGATCATACCAATTATCCAGAGTGAAAGGTCTTTTGCCGATACCCCTGGCTGCAGCTTTCCTGAAAGTGTAATTTTAAGTGATTCAGGTACCCTGAACCATGTTTCACCCCTTTTCCATATCCCTGCTGATTCTGTACGGTCAATCCCGGCAGCAAATGCATTAAATGCACCGGCGGTTGATGTGTGACTGTCGCTTCCGACAATAAGCATACCCGGACGTGCATGATAAGACATAATCTGGTGGCAAATCCCCTTTCCGGAATCATAAAATTTTTTAATTCCCTGCCCTGAAACAATATTTCTTATGTCCTGGTACTGATCAGCCAGCTTTGCATCAGGCGGTGGAGCATTATGATCGAGCACAACAAGCATTTGTCCGGGATTTGCAACCTGTTCACCACCCATCTTTTTAAATGTTCTAAAAATACTCGAAGTATTGTCGTGGGTAAGTATTATATCAGGTTTGGCAAAGACAATTGCTCCTGCAGGTGCCATAAATATCTTTTCTGCAAATGTCAGTGGTTTCATATATTTCATGTTTTTTTCAATCCAAGGAGTCCTCCTTTCCGGTAAATCCCGAGCTGAACATCTGAGAAACGATTTGCAGGAGTGATTTTATTGTTTCTCTGATTCCTTATTTCGCCTGTTATTATATTAACCATAATTGTATCTCCATCATTTAAACTGAGATCAGACAATGATTCGCAGGTGATAACCGGGAATGCTGCATTGATTGCATTTCTTTCATAAATAGCTCCGAATGACTCTGCTATTAACGCCTGTATTCCGAGAGAGATAAAACAATCAACAGCCTGTTGACGGGAGCTTCCGCTGCCAAAATTCTTACCGGAAATGATAATATCTCCCGGCCGGGCTTTTTTTGCAAAATCCTCATAACCATCAAGGTTATCGAAGGTATATTGTCCCATCTCCTTTATATCGGTTATTGCCAGGTACCGGTTATGAAATATCATATCAGTATCAATATTATCTCTTTCGATTATCCATATTCTTCCTTCAATCACATCAGGTTTTTTTTCAGCTGGTTTAGCCGCAACAGGTGCGACATCTGTTTTGGCTGTTTTCACAGGAGTTTTAAATACCGCGGGGTGATCAGGTATCCTGTCAGGGGTTGTAATAAATCCGGCAACCGTCGAAGCAGCTACAACGGCAGGGGAAGCAAGATATACGCTTCCCCTGCCCTGTTTGCCGGGGAAGTTTCTGTTACCGGTGCTTATTGTAACCTCACCCGGGCCGTTTTGTCCTACCTGCCCTGCGGCACATCCTGCACAACCAGCATTAGAGACAAGTGCTCCGGCGTTTTTGAATATTTCAATCAATCCCTTTTCCAGGCAGTTTTTCCAAATATTATCTGTAGCAGGGACAATCTTAAGAACAACATCTGGAGCTACCTTTTTACCTCTGAGGATATCCGCTGCTCTTTGCATATCACTAAACCGGCCGTTAGTACAGCTTCCGATGAAACCTGAATCGATTTTCTGACCTGATACACTATCAACACTCACAGTATCATGAGGTTTACCGGGACGCGATACCATTGGCTGAAAGGGGGTAATGTCTATTTCAAAAGTCTTGTAATACTCTGCATCAGCATCGGCATAATAAGGTATAAATTTTGCCTTTGATTGTGCCGTGCAATAACCAATTACCTCCTCAGATGGAGGAAACAGGATAATGATTGCTCCCATCTCGGTGGCCATTGAGGATATGGTTATTCGGTCATCGATTGTCAGCTTGTCAACCTGCGAGCCATACAATTCAACTGAAAGACCAAGAAGTTCGTTAGCCCCGAATATTTTAAGCAGGTTAAGAACAATATCTTTTGAACTTACACTATCGGGCAATGAACCTGTTAAATTTATTTTTACCGAGTGTGGTATTTTAAACCACACTTTACCTTTGTTCCAGGTAGCTGCGATATCCATATCTCCCATTCCCTGCCCGAAAGCACCGACAGCACCGAGTATATTTGCATGCGAATCAGTCGATACAGCAGTGGCACCCGGGAAAATATGTCCGTCGTCGATAAGAATATGCGTGCCTATACCCGCATTTATGTCGTAGACCTTAATGTTGTGTTCACGGGCAAAAAGGCGACATAAATGCTGATTTACTGCATATTTCTGATCAGATCCTGTAGGATTGCAATCGAAAGTAAAGAACGTTTTATCCGGATCATTAATTTCTAAATCAAAATCTTTCAGATTTTTTACAACGTTTGCACCTCCAAAATCACGGGCAACCCTTACATCAATCTCAATATCAACGATATCGCCTGGTTTGACTACAGTATGTTTCGAATGTGCGGCCAGTATCTTTTCAAGCAAAGTCATTGCCATAATCAGTTATTTTAGGTGACAGAAAAAGACATAATGATTATCAGTCAGCCTTTTATTTATACTGAGCCCTGTAATCTCTCGGTGAGAGTCCTTCTGTTTTACGGAATTGCTTATTAAAGTTTGACATGCTTGTGAAACCGCACTCAGCAGCAATTTCATTAATCTGGTAATCAGTTTCCCGTAGCAGATAGCAGGCTTTATTGGTTCTTACCCTGTTAAGGTATTCAACAAAACCTGCCCCGCAATTCCTCTTAAAATACCTGCTGAAAGCAAAAGGGCTCATCCGGGCAATTTTTGAAATTCTTTCAAGTGATATTGGTTTAAAGTAGTTTTCTCTTATATAATTATAAACATCATTCATCCTCTTATTCCCTTTTTCATCGAATGTCTGTTTGTAATTTTCAGAACAGAGAGGGGCTTTTTTCTCCGACGCACACAATATCTTAAGAATATTAAAAAAATCTATCATTTTCTCAATTCCTTTATTGTTAACCATTTGCTCGAGGTATTTCTCAGTTTTTTTCGCATCATCCACAGAAAATATGATTCCTCTTTCTGCCATCCTGAGTAATTCTTTAGTACTATGCATTTCGTATTGAGACAGAAATGGTTCTCCAAGAGAAGAGAGTTTGAAATGCAACATAATTCCATATTCGCCTGGAAGTGATCCGTTTTGCCTGTAGTAATTCCAGCAGTGAGGAATATTTCCACCTATAAGAACCATATCATAACGGTCAAACAATTCAACACTGTCACCGATAATCCTTGTACCGTTGCTTTTAGTGTTCAATACCAGTTCATATTCGGGATGAAAGTGCCAGAATCCCCCTGTGTCGGTAATGTACGCAGCTCTGAATCCACCACCGTCGTCATAATGTATTTTTTCAAGTTCAGCAACCATTGTAATAAATTTTATCTCAAATTCGGCATATCATCAAATTTAAGCAATATTTTCTCAATAATAGCAATATTTTATTTGTATTTTTTCCATAATTAATTTGATTTATTAAATTATAGTTTATACATTTGTTTTCAAGCTCATGCTATTGGTATAAGAGGAGTTGAGCAAGGGTTGGGTGTGAAAATCATCAGGATTGTATTGCA
Organism: uncultured Rikenellaceae bacterium; assembly: GCA_964596715.1. Lineage (GTDB taxonomy): Bacteria > Bacteroidota > Bacteroidia > Bacteroidales > VadinHA17 > LD21. Next base: position 45,293 of record CAZQVL010000024.1, on the reverse strand, counting down.
GACATTGACTTTCACATCTGGAACCTGAAAAATAGCGCCAGCTTGACAGGGTTCCATCCTTTTATCAGACAGTAGACACGGGAATTATCTCATTAATAAAGCCCGCTCCCTGATTATCACAACCACCCTTCCTCCTCTTATTTTTATGCTCTTATATATAGTTACCACATTTCCCAACTATTTATTCCATGAATTTTGGAAAAAAAATTATTTTTGAATTACTACAGGTAAAGGGTTACTTTTTTACTAGGGTAAAACATCATGAAAACATATATCAGGAGAAGGGAAAAGAATGATACTCTTGTTGTATTATTCGGGGGGTGGGGGACCGATGAAAACGTTTTTACACCTCTTTGCAATGATGATTTTGACTTTATTTTCTTCTATAATTATTCCGCTGATGAAGCTCTGTTGCTGCCGGAAATGAAAACCTACAATTCGATAATTCTCATCGGGTGGTCACTGGGAGTCTGGGCTGCTGAATACCTCCTGCCCAGAACGGGTATTATTCCTGATGTCACTATTGCTGTTAATGGTACTCCTGTACCTGCTGATGACAGATACGGGATACCGCTTAATGTGTTTGAAGGAACGCTTAACAATATTACTGAAGAGAATATCGAGAAGTTCTATCTCAGAATGTTCGGAGACAAAAAAACATATCTCCGGAATATTGAAAGGATCCCGCACAGAACATTGAAATCATTGCACGATGAGTTAAGATGGCTTTATAACCGTATTATGGAGCAAAAAGAACCAGGATTCAGGTGGGATTATGCGGTTATAAGTGAAAAGGACAGAGTATTCCCGGCAAAAAATCTTAAAGATTACTGGGAAAAAGAGACCGGGACCAGGCATATTATCCTTCCTCTCCCCCATTATTTCTTCCATGAATGGAATTCATACAGCGATTTTATTCAATTTATCAGGCATTATAAAAAAAGAAGCAAAAGACATAAGGAAGTACAAACCTGATACTTTTAGAGATGTCAGTCGTTCGGGCTGGCAGAATCCAGCAGTTTGAGTTTATCAGATAGCCCTGTTCAGATCATAGCAGATCTTTAATGAGCACATTTGAACCCGACTTTGCTATCATCTTGTCAAACTTATCAAGCATCCCGGTGATTTTGTTGTAATTCTTGTTTTTAATTATTGTATATTGCTCAATACCTTTCTTGTCAAGCCTTGACAAGATAAAACTGACCGTCAGTTTGTTGATGTCAAGAGCTGGCTGATATAACCATTCCTTATGTTCGTTAATATGAATTATTGAAACAAGATCAACACTGTTAAGATCCTGAAGAATATCCCTTGCAATACGTACCGGTATTTTCAGAGTCCCGGCAATTCTTTCAGCACTGAAAGGCTTCTTCCCCCTGGCAAAATTACAGACAATCAGGTTCATTATCAGAAGGATCAGAGCTCTTTTCTGGTAATTACTAATATTAAGAGCCTCAGATTCAAACTCATATCTCGAAACATTCTGATTGGCAAATGAAAGTTCCGCACCCAGCAGAACAATGATCCAGCTGCTTTGTAACCATATAATAAAAAGGGGAAAAGCTACAAAACCACCGTATATTGTGCTCAGTTTTGATATACCAAACTGCAGATCAATATAAAGCCACCGCAGGATCTGGAGTGTTGTACCTGCGATAATACCAGAGACAAAAGCCGGAAGGAATTTAACTTTTGTATTTGGAATGATCATAAAAAGAATGGTAAGAACTACCCAGCTCAGAAAATAAGGTGAGAACTTGACCAGAAAGCTTATCACCGGTTTGAAGAAATCAAGGATCGGGGCTTTTGCAATATAGTCGGCCAGTTCGGTACCGACAAATACTGTTATACTGCCTGAAAGAATAATAAACACAGGTGCAATAAGCATGATAGTCAGATAATCAGTAAATTTCCTGTACCAGGGCCTGGATGATCTTATCTGCCATATATGATTGAACGAGCTTTCAATATGATCCAGAAGTGACATAACTGACCAGAAGAGTATTATTACTCCGACACCTGCAATGTAGCCACCTCTTGTCTTCTCAATGGCATTCGTCGCGAGCGAAAGCAACCACTTCAGAATATTTTGCTGTGCCTGCTTATCCAGTATTTGTATTTGTGATATGAAGTTACTCAGAATCTGTTCGAGATTCTGATCAAGTCCGAATCCTTTTGCAATAGCAAAGGCAATTGCAGCTAATGGTATCAGGGAAATCAGCGAGTAAAATGTCAGTGCTGAAGCCCTTATCTGCACTTTATCGCGCATAAAACCTCTTGCAGCCACAATAATTATTCTTAATTGTTTGAAAAGGAATAATTTTCGCCTGGAGATTTCAGAAGGTGCCGTATGCCATATTGCATCATTCAGACTCTTTATCTTGTTCAGAGCCCATTTGAGTGGTTTAGCCATCTTTTGTCTTTATAACTAACAGATTCAAAGATACAAAATACCCGTTACAAAAATAATTACTATTTTTCACTCATGTAAAGGCAATATGATGAAGATTGAAATTCTTGAATTTGTTGAGGGTGCTGGCAAGGCAACAGGATTAACAGTGATTATTGACGTATTCAGGGCATTTTCTGTCGCCTGTTATGCTATTGATGCCGGTGCGACCAGACTTATTGCAACAGGAGATGTGAATGAAGCATTTGCGCTGCGAAACAGATATAAAAACTCTGTTCTGGTTGGAGAGAGGAATGAAAGGAGAATTGAAGGATTTGACTATGGAAACAGCCCTACGGAAATAATTAAAGCTAACCTGGCAGGAAAAACAGTTATACAGACTACAACTGCAGGAACGAGCGGACTGATAAATGCATCTAATGCAAGTACAGTGATAACCGGGAGTTTTGTTAATGCAGGAGCAGTGGTCCGGTATATAAACAAGATCAAACCCGTCAAGGTTTCACTTGTTGCTATGGGTTACAGGTCTTCTGTTTCGGCTGAAGAAGATCTGCTCTGTGCGGAATTGTTATCAGCTATGATAACCGGCAAAAAGATAAATTTTCAAAAAAGAATTTCTGACCTGAGATTCACCTCAGGTAAACGCTTCTTCAATCCTGAAAATCTCGACTACTCCCCTCCAACTGATTTTTTTCTCTGTACCATGTCTGACAGATTCAACTTTATCCTGAAGGCAAACCAGCGTTTTGACGGCAATATTGATCTTTCCAGAATCGATATATGATTTTCAGGAGTTACTCCTTGTTATTCTGCATGGTATAATACTATGTTAACAACTTAAAGCGTTTAATCTATATGCGAAGCGGGATATTATGAAAAATAAATAAACCCCTTCGCAAAAAGGATTTCATAGTATAAAACAGGTAGTTTGGTGCTAATTATCATTAAAATACGGGCAGAATATTTCTCCTGCGATGTATTTCGCGATAAGTACAGAACATGCTTATCTTGTAAAATGAAAATAACTTAAGGGAAATATCGGAGGAATCAAGTCGCCGTTCCATTCTCTCCCTGTACCTGATAAATATTCCTGCAAGAATCAATGTTAATCTGAAAAACCTTAACCTGTTATACTGCCGCAGCATCCTGACTACAGAAGAAAATGTTTTCTTGTCTGTTACTTTATCATACAGTTTACTCAGGTTTTCAATGCCAAGCTTTGTTTTATTTAGATACTCACTATTTGATTCCATCCCTTCGTGTATAAGTCCGTTATCAATGTGCAGAATATCAATGCCTGCCTTTTTCAACTGGTAACCAAGAAGAGTATCCTCATGGCCATATTGTTTCAGTTCTTCACAAAAGCGTAATTTTGAAAATACTGATTTATCAATGAGAACATTAAAAGTTGTAAAGGAGGCATGAGGGTGTTTGTTTCTTTCAGAAGCTTTTCTTTGTTCTCTTTTTCTGCCATATTTCCATCGGAGAAGCTTATCCGGATCACTGGGTTTACTTTCGTGATATAAAACTCCTCCGCATATAACTCTTGATGTATTTAAATAAGGAAACCATTTAAGCATATAAGCCTCGGCCGTTCCCGGCAGCATAACGTCAGCATCAATAAACAGCAGAAAATCGCCCTGTGCTTCGAGGGCCAGTTTGTTTCTGATAGCGGCTCTGCCAATATTCTTTTCTGAGATTATTACCTTGACTTTATCATCTTCAAGAGCCAGATATTTATTTCTGTACTCCTCTGATGATCCATCATCGCCAATCAGCACCTCACAATATTCCTGCACTTTTTCCATCCCGCTTTTCATGCTGTGAACAAGTGCAATGATATCGTAATTATTAACCGGAATAAGTACAGAGATCTTCATTAGTCTGAAGCCCGATATTATTATATCAAATGTACAATATATTTCTCAATATTCCGAAACTCACTATTTGGCAAAGTAATTGCAATGCCTATTTTTGCAAAGTATCTTTTAATCCTGTCACAGATGAGAAAAGTGTTCTTAAGCTTTATCCTTGCAGTAATCACTGTTATGACTTTCAGTCAGGTAAAAAATGGCTACCAGATATCCTTTACAATTGACGGACTCAGGGATTCAACAGTATTTCTTGCATATCATCTTGGCGATAAACAATACATTAAGGACACTATCAGGGTTGACAACTCCGGCCGGGGAATCTTCAGCGGAAAAGAGAATCTTCCTCAGGGCATTTATCTGGTTGTACTCCCGGGAAGAAGGTATTTTGAAATTCTGATATCTGATGATCAGCATTTCTCATTTACATGTTCATATAATGATCCTTATTCCACACTATCGTTCAGTGGCACTGATGAAAACTCTGCGTTCATTTCATACCAGAAAAACTGGATAGCAATGCAACAAAGAGCTACAGGACTGAACAAAAGGATCCAGAATAACAAACAGAATAACGACTCCATTAAAATACTTACCGGATTACTAAAGTCGTATGAAGAAAAAATGAAATCATACTTAAAGAGTGTCGTTGATGAAAATCGCGATAATCTGCTTTCAATACTTGTTAAAGCAATTCTTCCGATAGACATGCCGGTGATCACTGTTCCTGGTAACAGTTCAAATCCTGATTCGCTAAAATGGGTATTAACATATAATTATCGCATCGACCATTTTTTTGACCTTATTGATCTGACCGATGAGAGACTTATCAGAACACCTATATTACAATCAAAACTCAGCACATTTTTTAAAAATATGGTAATACAATCTGCCGATTCCATAAACAAAGAGATAGACAGGATTATAGAAAAATGTGGCGGAAATTATGAAGTATTTCAATTTGTTTCATCATTTCTATTCAATCATTTCAGGGAAAGCGAGATTATGGGGCATGATGCAGTAGTTGTCAAACTTGCTGATGATATTTACCTTTCAGGGAAAGCTGACTGGGTCTCGGAAGAATTTAAAGATGATTTGCGCAAGCAGGTTGAACTGATAAGGCCAAATCTTATTGGCAGGAAGGGTGAAAACCTGGTGATGGATTCATATAAAGGAATATATGTTTCGCTTTACGATATTGAAAAGGATTATACTATATTATACTTCTGGGAACCTGATTGTGCTCATTGTAATGAAGCCACCTCCAGGTTGAAGGCATACTATGAAAAGGCCAGAGATGAGGGTATTGAGATATTTTCAGTCTGCACAGCGGCGGACAAGGCAAAATGGTCGAAATATATTGAAGATAATAATCTAACATGGATAAACGGCTGGGATCCCCAAAGAACGACAAGATATGACTATTACTATAATGTCCGGTCAAATCCAATGGTTTATATTCTTGATAAAAACAAAACAATTATAGCCAAAAAGATAGCTGTTGAAGATATCGGCTCATTTATAGATAGTTACAGAAAGCTTCTCAGATAATAAGAAAAGCTGCCAGTTCATAAATTGAACCAAACTCAAGATATAAATCTTCTCGCAATAATACCCATTTTGTGTTCTTTCCTGATGGTGCTCTTACAATAGTATTTCTTTTTTTCCTTGCAATGGAAAATCCTGCCCTGTTAACTGCTTTTTCAGTCCAGTATTTAACAGCACCCTCCCCTTCCACAAAAACGCTTCCTTTTTCATCTTTTTTTATAGACAGGGTTCCGTTCCCGGAATTAAAACTTACTTTGGAAGAATCGAAGAGGTGTTCGAATGAACCCTCGAGTATCAGATCTTCCGGTGCACCTTCTCTCAGCTGGTCATCGAGCAAGAGCCATATTTTATCAGTCTGGCTTATTGCGGTCTCAAGATCGTGCGTAGAGTATATTATTGTCTTTCCTCTGTATCTGGCCAGCTCATTCATCAGGTGGATAATCTCATATTTACTGCTGATATCAAGAAAAGCAGTTGGTTCATCCATTACCATAATTGCTGTATCCTGGGCCAGGACCCTGGCTATCATGACTCGCTGACGTTCACCATCAGATAGTTCCGTAACAAATCTGTCATAAAAGGTCAACATCCCGGTTTTTTCAAGTGAATCTATCACGGCTTCATGATTTACCGGATCAATCTTCCCAAACCAGTTAGTATGAGGAAAACGTCCAAGGGCAACAAGATCATAAACTCGCATATTACTTACTTTTATAACCTCTGTTGAAATATAACCGATGTTATGTGCAAGCTGCAACCTGGAATAGTCGTTTATATTTTTGTTATTAATAGATATTTTTCCTTCAAGAGATTTCTGAATTCCTGTAACAGTCCTCAGCAGTGTACTTTTGCCGATGCCATTTCTTCCAATGACTGCAACAAGTTCACTTCTGCAGGCAGAGGCATTAATCGGTGGAAGAATAGCATCATTACGGGCACCTTTTGTATATCCGATCTTCAGAGATTCCAGGGATAATATTGTCTTACCATCAGTTGTCATCAGAATATTCCTGAATATTTCCGGTTTCTCATGATAACCCAGATCACTATCGGAATTCCCATTAGTGCTGTGATTGAGTTTACCGGAAGTACATTATCAGAGCCTGGCATCTGCGAAATAATATCGCTTAGCAGCATCACTGCACTGCCTGTCAGGATGGTGCCAGGTATGAGGATCTTATGATCTGATGTTCTGAATAGAATTCTTGCGATATGAGGAACAGCTATTCCTATAAATCCTATTGGTCCGCAGAATGCAGTTATACTGCCAGCTAGTATACTCGTTCCGGTAAATATAATTATTCGTGAAAATCTGATATTGAGACCTATGCTGCCGGCATAGTTTTCGCCAAGTAATAATGCGTTTAACATTTTAACTGACAGCAAGCTCAGGATAATTCCGGCTGAGACAGACAGGAGGAGAACATTCAGCTGTGATGCAGTAAGGTTACCAAGGCTTCCCATCGTCCAGATAACATATGCTTTAAGCATGGTTTCGTGACTAAAATACTGCATTATACTGACAATGGCAGAAATTCCGCCTGATAACATGATTCCTATGATAAGTACAGTAAGAATATCTTTAACTCTTGATGCCAAAAATAACATAACGATCATAATCACTCCTGCTCCTGCCCATGAAGCAGCAACAAGTGACCAGTTGCCCAGTCCTTTCAGGCTGTCAGGTGAAATATTTGCTGAAAGTCCGAGGACAATAAATGCAACACCAAGACTGGCTCCGGAGCTTATTCCAAGAACATAAGGACCTGCCATTGGATTCCTGAATAGTGTTTGCATCTGTAATCCACTTAATGACAAGGCTATACCAACAACAGTAGCAGTGATGGCTTTTGGTATTCTGAATTTCATGATTATTGTTTCAACTCCCGTATCTGCAGTTCCTGAAAGGGCTGTAATTACTTCAGAGACTTCCAGGCTGACCGATCCGAGGAGAATATCCAGAATAAAGAAGATCAGGACCAGCAGAATTAATCCTGGGAAAATAAGCCTGTGCCTGGTTCTTGAGGGTTGGAAAGTTGCTGTTAATGTCAGATATTCAGTTTTCATTGTACTTTAATCAGTCTAATTTCCTGTAATAAAATAATTCAGTATCACTGAATAAATCCGGGTGCAAAATAGATGCAATATCTTTCAAAATTATCTGGGGTTTCAGGCTGCCGCTTTCCCAGTAATCATTTGCACCTTTGCTATTACTTCTTTTATTATTGTTATAAAGATTTCCATTCTTAAAACACGGGAGAGCCTCAAGCCTTAAATCAATGGCAGATATTTCATCCTTTCTGTTTACACTACCGATATTAAGCCAGTAATCTGCATCCAGAGCTTTGATGAAAACATTTTCAATCCCGAAAGGAATTGAAACAGAGCTTCTGGTATCTATCCACAGGTAGTCACCTCCAGCATCACTGATCATTCTGCTTATGTAAGAATTACCAGGTGAAATAAACCAGGTATCTTTGAATGGAAGGCCCAAAAGAACAGTGGGCTTAATATTGGTATTCTTCGTAATGTAATCTTTGAGCTCATTATATTCTTCAACTATTGAATAAAAGATCTCTTCTGCAAGTTCTTCCTTACAATACAATGCACCAAACAATTTAATCCACTCTGCTCTCCCCAGAGGATCTGTTTCGAGATAATCGGCATTATAAAGCACTTTTATCCCAAGCTCTTTTATTTTTCCGATATATCCCAATGATTCACTACCCACGCCATAAACCATTACCAGATCCGGAGATATGTTAACTATCAGCTCCTTATTTAAATTATCATCGTATCCGACATCCTTTACCAGTCCTTTTTCAAACCGGTATATAAGAGTCCTGTCATACAGGAATCCTGCGCCCGATACACCTGTAATTGTATGCTCTTCATCCAGAGCTTTAATCATCGAAAGGTGAGTGGAAGACATACAGATTATTTTTTGGAGGGGTACAAAAAGGATATTTTGCGGATCAATCCCGGGAGGAGCAACTGATCCTCTCCTTATCAGGTACCATACTTGAGTAACATCTTCAGCTCCCTGCCAGGGATCGGTGATTGTAAGTTTTGAGTAACCATCATTTCTTACAAGAGTGAACCGTTCAGCATAAAATACACCATTATTTTCCTGAAGATCAGAGTTATTCCTCTTTGTTTCGTTTCTGGCTGAGCATGACATAAGGATCATCAGTAAGGATGATAGACACATTGTTGATAAGTATCTGTAAGATGCATGTATGACGGGATGGGAGTTCATTCAGATTGGGGGTCCGGTAAAACTTTGAAATTCAGTGATCCAGGTATTATATCCGCCTGTAAGGTCTCAATCAGTGAACCATTGTTTTTATAACGCATAACATAACCTTTCTGTTGATAATCAACTGCATCAGTGATGAAAATATCTCCATTTACCGGATTAATACCAATCTTGTAAAAAGCATTATCTGATTCATCAATAAGAGCTGTTTCCGGCAGCTCTGATGCTTCAATACTCATTCGTTTGACACCTTTATCAATAAAATAAAGGGTATCACCATTTCCGTTAATCCGGAGGCATGAAGGAGAATCTGTTATCAGGGGGAAGATGTATCTTTTAATAACTTCTTCGGTCTCTGTGTTTATTCCGATCAATTCCGCAAAGTTTTTTCTTTCCCAGCCACCATTACATAATACCCAGAGAGTATTGTTTTCATCGATAACCATACTTTCCGGTTCAATACCAACTTCAATGGAATCAACAACCACATCCGTTATTGTATTTATAACCATAATCTCATTTCCGGCGACCCAGTTTGCAATGTATGCTTTATCCTCTTTCATGATCATGGCCTCTGAACTTCTCCTGATATCTATTTCTCCTGAAACAGTATTTGTTTCAAGATTCAGAATTGTTACATGGTCAGAATAAAGATCACTTACATAAGCCTTCTGATTATCTATGAGCAATACATTACGTGGTGAGACAAGACCTGGTATTATGTTAAGTGAACGCACGGTATTGCTCTCCACAACCTCTATCTTTCCTGAATTATTAACAACTATATATGCTTTTTCATCCGTAAGAACCATTGAGTACGGCACATCACCTAAAGGCCGGTTATTAACATTTGAAAAGACATTATTATAAATTTTTGCGGAATCATATGAATAAAAAGAGAGTGTTCCATTTCCAGACATAAAATTGCCTTCATTCAGTATAAAAACTCCTTCACTCTCAAGATAGGCATTAGTTAGATTAACATTATCAGGGTCCGAATTGATCAGACTGCAAGAACCAGTCAGCAACAGGCAAAGTACAACTAATACAAAAGTAGAGTGTTTCATAATTATTTAATCCTATGGTAAGTAATAGTAAACAAAAACGACCGTCCCGGCATGGGATGATAAGCAATAGTCTGGTAGGTTGTACCAAAAATATTATCTGCTTTAAGGTTCAGGTCAAAACTGTTTTTTCCTGATTTTATCTTAATACCTATAATTGAATTATTCAGTATAAAACCAGGTAGATAATGTGTATTATCGGCGTCTGTATACCTTTTTCCGGTAAAACTTACTGTCCACGAGTAATAAAAGCTCCGGAAACTAATTTTTAAACATGAGTTAAACAGATTTTCGGGGACATATATAAGCTGTTTTCCACTAATGTTGTTATCATCGCCGGAATTTATCACATGAGCACTAGTAAAAGCATAGACTCCGGTGAATCTGACAGATAACCGGTTTATTTTATAACTCAGATTCAAATCTGATTCAATTCCTGTTGTATTAACACTGTTAATATTCACCGGAGACCAATAGCTGTGTTCTCCCGGCCTCCATTGAATCATATCCTTTATTCTGTTTGAATAGATTGAAATCTCCGACTCAAGTATCAATGCTTTATTGATTTTACTTTTTATATCCCATGAGATCTCCCCTGAATAACTGTACTCATTCCTTATTTCGGGATTACCGCCCGGATTCCAGTAAAGATCATTAAGTGTTGGAACCTTAGAGTTCCTGGTGAAACTTAATTTGAGGTAAGATTCTTTTTTATTAATCATCCTGAAGTCCATGCCGGCTGTAAAATCAGGAAAAAGGAATTTCCTGTCATCCATTAACTCTCTCATCAGAATGTTTACACCAAATTTTTCACCGAAGAGCCTTCGTGCCGAAACCGTAAGCGTTGATATATTTCTTGCCTTCAACTCACTGTAATTAACTGAGTTAACTATATTAAGTTCGTTATTCAGTGTAATATTCAACCTTGATCTGTTTCCGTTAATTATTTCCACCACTCCTTTTGAACTTACGGTATTAGAGTGATTTCTTGAATCGATGGATGCCAATTCATTTAAGTAATCGAGACGGTCGGAGAACAAAGCTAAAGAGATCTTATAATTTACATTCCTGTTGTATCTTTCATAACCAATCATTGCACGAAGGAATTCATCGATCTGTTGTTCCTTGTTTTCAGTCTGTGACATCAACATAGTTTGAGGAAGGTTTCTGTCAGAGGTCTGGTACCAGAGACGTGCAGAAGTAATACTTTTTTCTCCTTTGAGATAGAATTCCTGCATTAATCCTTTCTGGAATAGCTCAGCATTCTTCCTTCGTTCAAAAACAGGTTCGGGATAGCTGACAGAGTTCAGAAATCTGAAATCATTTCTTGCTGAAAGAAAAAAGGCTTTTGTCGAAGACTGTAGTCTTTTACCGCTACTCCTTATTTTTAACAGACCTGAATAGCGGTCAAAGCTACCTGCACCAAAGCTGGCAAGAATATCACTTTCAGTTTTCCAGTCAGGTTTTGTTTCGATATTTATGATTCCACCAAGTCCTCCATTGCCAACATAAATAGAGCCGCCCCCGTAATATATTCTGAGTTCGTCAATGAACCCTGCAGGGATAAGCGACAAATCGGCTTGTCCAACCATCGGTGAATTTATATTTATCTCATTCCATGTAAGTTTTGTATGACTGGCTCCTGTTCCACGGAAAGAAGTTGTGGCGATTCCTCCTGTTCCGTAGCTTTTAATGAAGAGAGACGTCGTTTCAGTAATTATTTCTGAGAGATTATTCAATGAATAATCCACTAACATAGAAGAATCCAAAACAGTTTGCTTGTATCCACCTGAATTATTTGCCAGAAGGCTTCCTTTCACGATTACTTCTTTTATTCTTATAGTATCGTCAGGGAATATAACCTGTCCGGTGGATATTACAGGTAATACCAGTAGTATAATATAAAACACAGGGCATCTCATATCAAATCATACTGTTACTTAGCCAACTTTCTATGCTGACAGGAGATCAAGGGGGATTAATTGGATTATCCAGCGCTTTTTTTCCCGAAAGCTTTGAACGGTTGGTTTTGTCTGGCAGGTCTTCTGACTTGTCCCGGTTTTATGAAGCCTTCCCATTCCGTATAACGGAACAGTGGCAGGTTTATCATAATACCATTATCGACAGAACGATCGGGCATCACAGCAGCGGGTACTGTTGCGGATTCAAACCGCATTCCCTTTTAAGTACAACGATTTACAATTCGTTGTAGCACCAAACAGATCAAAGATAAATATTTTTCAATTACGAGTAATTACCAGTTATCAACAATTGTTAACAGCCTTCTTTGTTATATTGTCCCGCAGGAGTTTCGAATCACCAGTTCGGGAGATATATTCACCTGTCGTTTGTATTTTCCTTTACCGGAATTTTTTATCTCCGACCAGATCATATTTGCCACTTTCAGGGCCAGTGAGGCGAGTGGTTTTTTAAGGCATGTGACGGGTGTAAACATAAGGTCGAAACCTATTCCGTCCTCCATTGAAATAACTGCGATATCCTGCGGAACTCTAAGCTTTTTCTTCCTCAGTAAAGCCATAACCGGGTAAACAAGCTGCGAATGTAATATTATAAAAACCTCTGCACGGTAGGGAGGTCGCATTAATTTTTCAAATTGTCCGAAGTCAAGTTCGTTGACATCTGAATATCTGTTCAGTTCTGTAACTATCGGTTTATTTATACCCTGTTTTTGTCCAAGAGCTGCTTTTATTTCTTCAATGGCAGACTTATCCTGATTCATGGATTTAAGGTCTGAAACCAGAACAACATTTTTGTAACCGAGTTTTGCGATATGGTCTGCCACCAGTGTGGCACCGGCGGAGGTATCCGTAGAAACGGTGTTCAGCCGTAGCATTTTAAAGGATTTTTCGAGCAGTACAAACGGAAAACTTGCTGTCCGTAGAGAACGAATTGTATAATCATCCGCAGCTTCTCCCACAAGAATAAGACCAGTAAAGAATCTTTTGAATGCTCCTACCAGCCGGTTGTATCTCTGGTCATCAGGATCTTTTGTTATTATTGAGAATCCGACCCCTATACTTGAAAAAGCCTTTTGAAGAAATGGTGTTATCTCGTAAACGAAAGGATCGCTCAGTGCGGGGACAATCATTCCTATTACACCGGGTTTTTCCTCAGCAGGAGAAACTTCAGTTTTGTCCTTTACTACATCAAAATATCCCATTTGCCTTGCTAAAGCAAGTACCCTCTCCTGTGTTTCCTTTTTTATACCATGCTGATCAGCTTTATTGTTCAGCACAAGCGAGACCAAAGTACCGGAAACCCCCAATCTGTTGGCTAAATCTTTATTTTTAATCTTTTTCCTCATTTCCCCCTAATATTCGATGTAATAAATTTAGTACTTTTTTTAGACTTGGCCATTTAATTAAGATTTATTAACATTCAAAAAATAATAAGGGTGTCTCAAAAGTCTCTTTTTTTGTTAATTGATCCTCAATACCCTTCTTCGCCTTCCATCGGCCGCCAAATCCGCCAATCGGCGGAGACGGCGCTGCGTGTAGCCGCTTTGGCCTTAAGTCGTCGAAGTCGATCTACGGCCGACGAAGACGGCGGAGCAAGGTAGAGGATCAGGAGGCAACATATAGCTTTTGAGACACCCTCATTATAATTGATTAGCTAAACTTATTACCTTTTCGGAGGTTTAATACCTCTTTGTCTGGCTGCTTCTTCCAATCGTTGCTGCCATTTAGACTTTTTCACCGTTTTCTTCCTGTTTTCAGCCAGTCTGGCCAGTACCGCATTCTCATCAATAAACCTGCTTGAAAGAAGGTTCTGGAAGTATGTCAGAATGTTAGCAAGGAAATAGTAGTAAGTAAGGCCTGCGGGAAAAGCATTAAGGATCAGCATAAACATGATTGGCATCATGTATGTCATCATTTTCATTCCCGGCTGATCCTGCCCTGGTGATGAACCTGTCATCTTCATCGTGATCAGGGTTGAAGCTGTCATCAGCAGAGTAAAAAGGCTTACATGATCTCCATACACGGGGATCTTGAAAGGAAGGTTAAGTATTGAATCGTAGGTTGAAAGGTCAGTCGCCCAGAGGAAATGTTCCTGCCGTAACTCAATAGATACGGGGAAAAACCTGAACATCGCAAAAAGAATAGGCATCTGTAAGAGCAGGGGGAGACATCCTCCCATTGGATTTACACCAGCCCGTTTATACAGATCCATGGTTGCCTGCTGCTTTTTCATAGCATCTTCCTTTTTAGGGAATTTTTTTGCAAGTTCATCAACCATAGGCTTAAGAACTTTCATTTTAGCCTGCGACTGATATGATTTAAATGTAAGCGGGAAGAGTACTACCTTGATCATTATTGTAAGAATAAGAATAATCAATCCGTAGTTACCGATATAGTTATCAAGCCAGTTAAATATCGGAATTATAACAAATCTATTTATCCAGCCAATAATATTCTTTCCGAGAAAGACAAGCTTCTCAAGCTCAAGGCCCTCTTTTCTCAGAGTAGTAATATGATTCGGTCCAAAGTACCACTTCATCCCGATTGTTGACAATGTGCCCTGATCATAAGGCACACCTAACTCAGAAGTAAAGTACTTCATATATTTTTCTGATACTGGTGTTTTCGTAGATGTTACAAGACCATTCAGGAAAAAATCATTTGATATAATTACAGATGAAAAAAACTGATCCTGAAATGCCACCCATCTGAGTTTTGTGGTAATGTCCGCTGTTTCGGTCTCTTTATTTGATCTCAGTCTGAACCCAACAACCTCATCCTGAAAATATTTGTATTTAATTGTAGTATAATTCTCTTCATTTTGTCGTCCTTTTTCCTGCTGCGGAATGTACATCCTCCAGTCTAAGGTAATACTGTTTAAATTGGATGCCACAATGTTTTCCATAGACTTAAATGTAACATCATAATCAACCACATATTTGCCCGGTGCAAGAGTGTATTTATACTCAATGTATTTACCATCTTCTGCAATCAAACGGAGGATCACGCTTTCAGGGTTTATGGAGGCATCATATGATTTTATATCTGATTCGGGTGTGAAAAAGAGATTGTTTGTTTGAATGGCTCTGTTATCGACTGTAAAAAAATTAAAGCCGAACATTGTTGAATCACCTGAAAATAATATAAGAGGCCGGGAGTCATAAGTAGTGTATTCCTTAAGACGGGCTGAATATACCCTTCCGCCTCTAAGTGATATCTTTAATTCAATCTTATCGTTTTCGAGCGTTATAAAGTCATTTTCGCCCGTTGCTGCATCAGTAAATATCCCATACTGATCATTTTGTAACGGGATTTCGGGTCCGGGCAAAGCCTTTTCGGAAGTCTCAGGTGTAACTGATTCGGATATAGTTGAATCTGCTGTTTGAGTCTGAGGTACAAATCCGAGACGCTGATTGATTTCGTTTACTCTGGCAATTGCTTCAGGTTCGTTTCGCTTAAATCTTAATGCGTTAATATATTCTGCCCTCGCATTTTCCATATCCCCTCTGTTATAGAGGGAATCTGCTACTGCAATAATTTTATTATAAGATTTATTATTTCTGCTACTGTTATATAAACTAAATCCAATAAAAATCGCAAAGATTAAGATAATGCCGGTGATTGTGTTTTTGTCCATTCTTTTTCAAAAGTTTTTTCAGAATTCATATATAAATTTATTTTGCAACGCATGCCTTGATGAAGTCAACAAAAAGCGGATGTGGTTTAACGACGGTACTGTTGTATTCAGGATGGAACTGAACGCCTATGAACCATTTATGGTCAGGGATTTCGACTATTTCAACAAGGTTAGATTCAGGATTAATACCAACCGGTACCATCCCGTTATTTTTAAAATC
The DNA here is from genome assembly GCA_964596715.1 of uncultured Rikenellaceae bacterium. Lineage (GTDB taxonomy): Bacteria > Bacteroidota > Bacteroidia > Bacteroidales > VadinHA17 > LD21. Next base: position 29,305 of record CAZQVL010000024.1, on the reverse strand, counting down.
ATCTATAAATTTGTCATTAAACTCATATCTGTGTCTGTGTCGTTCCACTACTTCTGTTCTTCCATATGACTGATATACTCTTGAGTTTTGACTGATTAAGCATTTATACCCACCCAGTCGCATAGTTCCGCCTTTATCGATAACACTTTTTTGTTCTTCCATCAGATCTATTACAGGATATTTTGTTTTATGATTTATCTCCGTGGAATTAGCGCCTTCAAATTTCAGTACATTTCTTGCAAACTCAACTACAGCGCATTGCATACCAAGGCAAATACCAAAGAAGGGAATATTATTTTCTCTTGCATATTTGGCAGTGGAAATCTTGCCTTCGATACCCCGTGATCCAAAACCGGGAGCAATCAGTATTCCATCCAGACCTTCCAGAAGCTGGTTAATATTTTTTTCTGTGATCTCTTCTGAATGAATATATTCTACATTCACTTCGCATTCATTCATGGCACCACTATGGATAAATGATTCAGCAATTGATTTATATGCATCTGGCAGTTCCACATATTTTCCAATAAGGCCTACTCTTATCGAGTATTTTGGATTTTTCAGTTTCCCAAGGAATTCTCTCCAATCTGTCAGTGGTGGTTCATCTTCTATGGGCAGGGCAAGTTTTCTCAATACTGTCTGATCGAGTTTTTCTTCCAGCATTTTCAGAGGCACCTCATATATTGTTGAAACATCTACAGATTCAATAACGGCATTTTCCTCCACGTTACAAAAAAGAGCTACTTTTCTTTTTATATCCTCAGTAAGTTTTCTTTCAGTCCTCAAAACAAGGATATCGGGCTGGATCCCTGTTTCGAGAAGAACCTTAACAGAATGTTGTGTAGGTTTGGTCTTCAGCTCACCAGAAGCTGATAGATATGGTACAAGCGTTAAATGAATAACCATGCAGTTATGAGATCCAAGCTCCCATCGTAACTGTCTTACTGATTCAATGTATGGGAGTGATTCAATATCACCAACTGTTCCCCCTATTTCAGTTATTACAATATCGAATTTGTTCCCGGAACTGACCAGTTTTATACGTCGTTTTATCTCATCGGTAATATGCGGGATTACCTGGACTGTTTTCCCGAGGTAATCTCCCTTCCTTTCCTTATTGATCACTGACTGATAAATACGGCCGGTAGTTACATTATTAGCCTGGCTTGTCGGTACGTTTAAAAATCTCTCATAATGGCCGAGATCAAGGTCTGTTTCCGCTCCGTCAAGTGTCACATAACATTCACCGTGCTCATAGGGATTCAGTGTGCCGGGATCCACATTAATATAAGGATCCAGTTTCTGAATAGTAACGGAATAACCTCTGGCCTGAAGGAGCTTTGCCAGCGATGACGAAATAATACCTTTTCCCAGAGAAGAAGTAACTCCACCTGTCACAAAAACATATTTAACATCGGTCAATTTATGGAAGTATAAAAGTTAAACTATCTGATTTCATACATAATTAATCATCAAGACCTGACTGGTCTATCATTTTTACTTTCTCTTCAAGAGTTTTGATCATCCTTTTTGCATTTTCAATCTTCTCTTCAACTTCTTTTATCATTGTATCAGCATTAGGTGATTTCGCAAAAAATCCGATATTATTCTCCCAGAGCACAATATCATTCTCAAGCTGCTTTATTTTGGCAAAGAATTTCTCTCTCTCATTATGAATCTTCCTCGAAGCTTTTGGATTTGATTTAAGATTGTCAAGTTTGGTTTTATACTTAAGAATACTTTTATCTTCATCCCCTATCTTCAGTTTGTCAAACTGTTTGTTAATGGCATTACGGTATCTGATGGTAATTTCATCTTTTTTATTAAAGGGGACAAAGCCAATTTCGGCCCATTTTCTCTGCAGTTCTTTTAACTTATCGAATGCAGTCTGAACGTCGGACCCCGGTTCAAAAGTTTCCAGTTCCTCTATAACAGCCAGTTTTTCTTTAAGATTATCTTCATAAGATGTATCCAGGCTTGCAAAATACTCTGCTTTTCTGTTAAAAAAATGGTCACATGCTTTTCTGAATCTTTTCCAGGTTTTTTCTGATTGTTTCCTTGGCACCGGACCTATTTCTTTCCATTCTTTCTGAAGTTTAATGAGTGCATCTGATGTAGTTTTCCACTCAGTACTCTCCTGCAGAGCTTCAGCCTGGACGCATAAATCGGTTTTTAACTGGAGATTATTCAGCTGCATCTCTTTATTATCAGCATAAAAGTTTCTTTTCTTTTCAAAAAATGCATCACAGTCATCGCGAAATCTCTGGTAGACTTTATTATTTTGTTTCTTGGGAGCAAATCCGATTGTACGCCACATTTTCTGCAGGGCAACTATTTTTTCAGCCCTTTCATCAAAATCCCTGAAGCCTTTTATATCAAGCAGATTGATAGCTTCTACCTCCTCACACAAGGCAATTTTTGCTTCCAGGTTTTTCCTCTGCTCTTCTTTTTGTTTCTCAAAATACTCGTGATGCCTTTTATTGATCTGCGAGGTAGCCTCTTTAAATCTTTCCCATATGTCATTTTTTGATTCCTGTGGTACCGGGCCTATTTCGCGCCATTGATCATGATAATCCTGTAATGTTCTGAATGCGTTTACCGGATATGGCTCCAGTAACAGTTCTTCAGCTTTCTCGCACAACAGGACCTTGGCTTCAAGATTCTTTTTAAGATCAAGGTCTCTTAGCTCTTTGTTGATCTTGATATAATCGTAGAAGATCTCAACATTATGGTGATAATTTTCCCAAAGGTCTTTCAGTGATGACTGGGGAACCACACCTACCGAATGCCATTCATTCTGAAGAGCCCTGAATTCCTGGAAGGTTTTGTTGATTGACTCTTCCCTGTTAACAAGGTCTTTAATCTTATCAATTATGTCATACTTTTTCTTAAGATTCTCATATTTTTCTGCCTCCTGGATCTTATTATAGTCATTTTTTTTCTCCCGGTACTTTCCCAGTAGTTCTTTTATCCTATCATCCAGTGGATCGACCCATGATTTGTATTCTTCAATCTTACCACCTTCCTCAATAAATTTATTCTTTCTTTCTTCTGCTTCATGACGCAGTTTTTTATAAAAGTATGACTTTATACGTTCAACGTCATCGCGAATTTCTGCAGGAGGGCGGTTTTCAATCAGCAGACCGAGTGTATCAACCAGTTCCTGTTTTGAAAATCCCGAATAATCTACAGGTGGAAGTTCGTTATCTTCTGTTTCTTCTTCTTCCTCTGATTCAGGGCTTTCTTCTTCTTCAGCCTGGACTTCGGAATCATCTCTGACGACTTTCTCTCCCTCTTCTTTTTTTTCATCTGGTTTCTCTTCAGTTTCAGGAGATTCAGCAGGCAGGTCTACTCTTTCAGCTTTTTCAGCTTCTTCAGCGTTTACTATCTTCTCATTACCGGCAGCATTTTCATCAGCTCCGTTTTGTTCATCATGAACAAGATCATCCGGATTTTCTTTAATCATTATCAATCCTTTATATATTCAGATCTTCAACAGCATCATGCACTATGGCATACCGTGGAATTTTCAGAGTACGAAAATATTGAAATATTTAATAAAACTCAAAGTTTTATTACATTAAATATGATTATCAATAATGAAGACAGTGAGAGCAAATCAGGGTAAGATCAACCTGATTACACGGAAAGTTTGTAATTACTGTATAAGATCTTTACAAGATTATTTTTATATTTGAAAGTTATTATTGCGCAATACCTGTTTCTATATATTAACATTCAGAACGTTATTAATATTTGTATGAGAACAACTGAAATTATTCTTATATCTGTGGTCATCGTTGTAGTAGGTGTTCGTCTGTATCAGAAATATGTTAAGAAAAATCAGGGTAAACTCGGAAGCGGGTCAGGAACTGATTCTTCATTGTCATCTTCATCCAAAGATGATGATTATGAGCCATATTTAAAAAAGTAAATAATTATTCTTACGCTCAATCAATAAGATACATATTTGTATTTTATTAAAACGAATGGGATTAGCTTTTTTCAGTAATAGTCTTATTTGTTTAAATGTTTAACAATCATTATACATGGTTGATTAATTTTCTTAATTTCGCGATGGAAAGATGTGGTATTTGCTGGGCTACCAGAGCTAATCCAACAACAGACGATAGCAAAACGACAGACGGTACGAGCATTGGCACTTTTTCAAGCATGATGACCGGTTTATCGCCAAATACCAAATATCATGTGCGGGCATATGCGATCAACAGTGCCGGAACGGCATACGGAAAGATTGAAAGCTTTACTACAGCATCAAGATAATAAAACTCCATTCCTTGCTATTACATAGGATAGATGAAGGCTTACACTACAAAAAATGCAGGCAGAAATAAAGTAAGTTTCCCAGCCCCTTGACTATACCTGGTGTGGAAAAACGTCTTCTGATCAGGTTATCTTTTATTCTTTGAAATAAGGTACCGGAAAGGATTCACTATTTTTTGAAGAAGTCTGATGTCTTTAGTGATTATTTCAGCTGTACCCTGCATATTCTGGGCAAAGTCAAGTTTATTATCATAAAGAGTTGTCAGACCTGATGGCAGACTGATTTCAATTATATAGGAATCGCCTGTTGGTACCAGGGATTTTGATATTACAATGCCTCTGACCATTCCGTATTCAAGGTAAGGGTAACTGCTTAGTTTAATATTAACCAGTTGCCCGGTATCCACTTTACCCGATCGTTGCATATTAAGGTTTATCCTGCCAATAAAATCGCCTGTTTCCAGCGGTACAATACTCAGAACCGGTTCATCTTTCATTACTAACTGGTTCTTGCTCCAGAACTTTGTAAAAGTAACAACTCCACCAACAGGAGAAATGAGGAGAAATGTATATTCCCAGTGTTGAATCTGAGCTTTCAGGTTAAGCAGGGATTCATTCAGCACTGAATAGCGTTTCTCTCTCTCTTCATTTCGCGTAATAGTCCAACTTTGAAGAAGTTGCTTTTGCCTTGCCAGTTCAATGGATTTTGCTGCATGATCGAGCCTTACATCCTGGAGCTCAATGTTAATATTGTTAAGCGATTGCTGGGCTTTTTCAAGTTCACTGTCCGAGTAAACACCTTTTACATAGAGCATAGAATCTCTTAAAAACTGATTAACTCCCAGTCTCCGGTTTTCAGTATATAATCGTTCTTTTTCCTTAATCCTTGCAATGTACTCTTCTAATCCCTTTATCTCCTCGGCTACCGATGCAATCTTGTTACCGTAGAAATCATTATTTACGTAATTGGTGTAATCTGACAGACTCTTAAGAAATGATGCCCAGTAACTCTGTATATCACCAAGTTCAGAAAAAGCTGGCAAAGATTCGGGTAAAAGATATTCGGTTTTTTTTACCGTATCAATTATTTGCTTTAGCTTTTCGACTTCAGCTATTGAGGCAGTAGTTTCCATTAATGTCAGTAGTTGTCCGGCAGTTACTTCATCTTGGTTTTTTACATACAGACTGTCAATAAGGCCGGTAATTTTACTGACCATCTGAACAGGAGGATTTACGGTGGTGATCTCAACCGGAGAAGGAATGGTATCAGGATACCTGATGATCCATGCAAAAATTATAAATAACAAAAAGACGCTGAACAAAAGTGTGGTTCCCCATCTCACGAATTTTCCCGGAGGATTGCCCATTATTTCTTTAACCGGATCGGAGTATAATATTTCAGGCTTTTGCTCTTTCATCCTATATTAATTAATTGCCAAGCTCAAGCTGGTTTTTAACAAGGTTGTAGTAAGCACCCTTTTTTTCGATAAGGGACAGATGCGTTCCTGTTTCGACAACCCGTCCGTTATCGAGCACAACAATTTTATCTGCATCCCTTACCGTACTCAGGCGATGTGCCACAACAATAACTGTTTTCCCGATAAAAAATTCTCCAAGTTTTTCAACAATCACTTTCTCATTACTTGCATCCAGCGCATTGGTTGCTTCATCAAATATTACTATTTCAGGATTCTTGTAAACCACTCGTGCAATCAGAAGTCGTTGCTTCTGACCTTCACTCAATCCATGACCATTGGCACCTATTTTTGTATTGTATCCCAACGGGAGTGATTCAATGAATTCTTTTATATTAGCTAATTCAGCCGCATTTACAAGTTTTTCTTCGTCTATCTCTTCAGAACCGGGAGCAATATTTCTTGCAACCGTATCAGGGAAAAGAAAACCATCCTGCATCACTGCACCTACTTTTTCACGCCATATTTTTATGCTGAGATTAAATAATTGGGCATCACCAACAAGTATCTCACCATTAACCGGTTGATAAAATCCCAGTATCATTTTAAGAAGAGTTGTTTTGCCACTGCCACTGGTACCAACTATTGCAGTAATTTTATTTTCTCCTATGAAAATGTCCACATCTTTAAGTGCGAAGGGTGAACGAGGCCCCTCATACTGATATGAGAGGTTATTAACGTGGATATCCGTCTTTTCCGGAAGTTTATGAACTTTCAGTTCAGAATCGCTTTCCTCATCATCCATATGATGAACTTCGGCAAGTCTGTCGAGACTCATTTTCGCATCCTGCGACATACGAAAGAATAGTATGATCTGGTTTACTGGAACGTTTAACTGTCCGATAATGAATTGCACAGCTAACATCATACCAAGTGTCATTGATCCTTTTAAAACGGCTGTGGCAGCAATAATGGTGATCAGAATATTTGTAACCTCATTGATGAAAGTTGCTCCTGCTGACTGATACTGAACAACACCCAATCCTTTGACTTTTAATCTGAATAGAGAGGCTTGAAGATTTTCCCAATCCCAGCGCATATTTAATTCGCTCTGAGTCAGCTTTATTTCCTGCATACCATTAACAATATTGATAAGCTTTGTACTTGAAGCTGACATTTCCTTAAAACGCTGATGATCAAGACGAGCCCTTGATTTCATGAATAACGAAACCCAGATTATGTATATGACCGATCCTGTAATGAACAGTGCAAGTATTTTTAAATTGAAAATTGCCAGAACAATACCAAAAACAATAAGATTAAAGAATGAAAACAGAATGCTCAGGCTTGCAGAAGTAAGAAATTCCTCAATCCTGTTATTATCTTCGATCCGCTGAAGAATATCTCCCGTCAGTTTTGTATCAAAGAAAGCAACAGGTAATGACATAAGTTTCTGAAGGAAACCGGATATGATTGCCACATTTACTCTTGCGCCGATATGTAATAACAACCATCCTCTGATAAACTCGACTGACATCCTGCCGATTACCAGCGCAAGTTGTGCAAATAGGATCAGATAAATAAATCCTATATCATTGTTATTCAGGCCAATGTCAATAATAGACTGGGTAAGAAAAGGGATAATGAGCTGGATACAGCTTCCCAGCAGCAATCCCAGTATCAATTGGCCCAGATACTTTCTGTAAAGGCGGAAATACTTAAGCAGGAACCTGAAACCATGAGTTTTTTCCTGTTCATCTTCAATTTTATACAATGCAGGTGAGGGTTCGATGATCAGTACCAGCCCTGTTGGTTTACCGTCAGTAATTGTCGAAGACCAGTTACGAATAAATTCTTCCTTTGAATATTTTATCAGACCTATTGCGGGATCAGCTACCCAGATTTTATCATTTTTTATCTTATAAACAACAACAAAATGCTTTTGTCTCCAGTGCACAATGCAGGGCAAGGGCACGTTATCAGTAAACATTTCGAAAGGTATCTTAACGCCTATAGTTTTGAAACCCAGAGAGTCAGCGGCCTCTGAAAGGCCAAGAAAAGAGATACCCTCCTTTGTTATGTAACATTTTTTCCGTAGTAATTCAAGAGAGAAATTCTTTTTGTAAAAAGCAGCCACCATCTTCAGACAGGCAGGCCCGCAATCCATTGCATCAGGCTGTTTTACAAAGAGAAATGACATCTTTTACAAAGGGGAAAAAATGTTACAACAAGTAAAGATATTTATATTTTGGTTAAAAATAACTTCGGTCGTCAATAAAAAAATAACCTGAAATTGCAGATCAATACTTTTAGTATTGGAAATAGTATATTTGTCAATTCAATTGGTTATCAAAAAGATTTGTTTAGAAAAGTATCTGATACAAGCATCATTGAAGGAATTCGTCAGCAGGATGACAAGACATTGAACTGGCTGTATGATAATTATCTCCAGACTGTAAGACACCATGTTCTTAGGAACAGCGGGTCAGAAGCAGATGTGTCTGATGTTTTTCAGGAATCAATCATAACTCTTTACCGTCAGATTTCCGAGAATAATCTTAATCTTACATCAGATCTCAAGGCTTATTTTTTCGGTATAGCACGAAATATCTGGAGTGCTCAGCTCAGAAAAAAAAGAAGAACAACTGAACTTGAGATTGATTTTCCTGATGATGAGGAAATCGATGAATTAGCCGGTCAGGTGCTTGAAAGGATCATCAGCAAGGCTCTTCAGAAGCTGAAACCTGATGCCCGTGAAATATTGATTTTATATTCAGAAGGTAATTCCTATGAAGAAATAGTAGCAAAGATGAATCTTAAAAACGAGACTTATGCCAGAAGAAAAAAATATCTCAGCAAGGAGGCTCTGATGGAACTGGTGAAGAAGGACCCTGAATACAAGGACTATCTTAATTTGCAGTAATAGAGAGTTACCAAAGATGCTGCTATCAGGAAACCAACAGATACCAGTATAATAAGATATTTCGGGTAATATAGAGGACTATTATTTCCATAGACTACAAGTGAAGCCCAGAAATGGGGATGTGATTTTAACTGACTGGCATTTTTCAGATAATCAATCCTTGCCTTCCTGAGTGCATCACTTTTTGTTTTGCCTTTTTTAATATTTTGATAAAATTCCTTCATGATTTCTGTACCTGGTTTATCGGAAACCTCCCATAATGACATTACAACCGACTGGCTCCCGGAATAAATAAATCCTCTTGCAAGGCTCATAATCCCTTCTCCTGATTGCAAAAATCCTGTTCCGGTGTTGCAGGAACTTAGCACCACCATTTTTGAATTTAATGGTATTCCGTAAACTTCATAGGTATTCAGTAATCCGTCATCAATAGTATCATTCTGGGGATAAAATACCATCTTTGAATGCATGGGATACTGGTCATTAAGTATTGTATGCATGGCAAGATGGATAATATCGTACTTGCCTGATTCTGCCTTAAACACCGACTCAAGTGCTCCTTTGTTTACATGCAGTGTTCCATGAGTCAGATCTGACACATATTCTGCCTCCTGTCTTGCATAAGGCAGATCAAAAAGAACCTCCCTTTCAGCCTGTCTGATTACAAACAACGAGTCAATTGTGATGGTTCCTGTATAAACGGGAGCAAAAGCTATTAATTTATTTATGAGGCTAAGCTCTTTTCTCAATGATTCAGCCATGAAAGTAACTGAGTAAGCATATGAAATTTCAAACTGGTTCATCAAATATGAAAGTTCACGGTAGATAATTTCTTCACCATCATAAGAACCGGTAATAAATGTTTCGAAAGGAAGATAAGACAGAATATTATCAGGTGAAATAATAATTTTATCGGAAATCAGATATTCCCGGGCTGGCTCGATTAATGTATTATATAAATAGTATCCCAGTTTCTGGAAATGATTAAACTCTGTTCTGGCACTTGCTGTACGTGAAGGCATCCCTAACAGACTTCGGAATTCTTTTATATTATTAAAGAATGATGAATCAATCCGGAACGATAAAAGCTGCTTATTCTTCCGGTTTGCGATAAAAAGATAGATTAAAGTATCAGAAACAACATAATTAATATAGTTGCTGCTAATCCCGATTATTTCCGGAACATCATATAGTTTCGCGACCTCTGTGTTATATTTAAGTAAAAAGTATTCAGGGAATTCCTGCTCAAATACAGTGACAAGTGAATCACGTCTCCGGGTTGCGTTAAGAATGATTTCGTTCCATTCCGATAAGAGTGTGGCATCAGGCATCTTCTTACTATTCTCAGTTATTATCCTTGCATTATTAAGACTGATCTCCCTCTGAAGATCTCTTTCCAGATCAGCAATATCTGAAGGTATATGAAACTGGGTTGCTTTTAGTTCGCGTGTAGAGGCAAGTAATCCGGCCATTTTACTCTTCTCTGAATATTCAAAAGCCTTTTCAAGGTACTCCGGGTTATTAGTAATTTTATAGCAAATATTAAAATCACGGATTGCAAGAAGATATGAATCTCTGTACCTGTCACCAAGAACAAACCGGCTCTCTTCCTCGCTGATATTGATTCTGACTTTTTCAAGAACTGAAATAATGATTTCTGATGTATTGGCTGCTGCCATAAGTACAGGAAGTTCTCCTGTTTCCTCGTAAATATCCCACAAAATCCTGTATTTTGTTTTCAGTAAACTTAAAGACCTTTGATCAGCTTTGATTAGTTCAAATTCCGGATTACTATAACGGCTGAGTTTATCTGGTTTTGTCGAAATACTGGAATAGATCAATTGCTGAATTGTCTCAAGTGCTTTTATCTTTTCCCCGATAGCAGCAAGTGATAGTGCATAACCAGTAGTAATCAGTTCCTTTAAAACAATATCCTCTTTATGATTTTCCAGGTATACCAGGCACTGATTAAAGAGTTCCATGGATTTGTTAATATCGATATTGTAAACACAAAAATATTCAGCGCAGTTTCTCAGAACTTCAATATAGTTTTTGGAATCAGTACCAAATGCTATTTTTGTTCTGTTAAGTGCATCGACAAGCAAAGTCTCTCCCTGTTCCACCCTGCCTGAATTAGCAAGCCTGATTGCATAACTGTTAATAATATTATTTGCCAAAGGGGAATTATTAGATTGTGAAGCTTTTACTCCATTCTGATAATATTCATCTGATTTTTCGTCCAAACCAAGATATCCGTATGCTACTGCCATACTATTCAGCAGATTGATATACCTGTCATCCTGCCTGAGAGAGTCACTTCTGTAAATTGATACAGTTTTCTCCAGATAGAGTACTGCTTTTGCATAATCAGAAAGACGTATATAACATACTCCCAAATGGTAATAAAGATTTGCCAGGTCCGGACCGGATAATGCTCCTTCCTGCTTTTCTAGTATTCTGACAGCCATATTCCCATAACTAATTGATTCCTCATATTCCTGCAGCTCCATGTTAGCTGTCAGCAGATTCGATAAACTGCCTGTAAGGGCAGGATCTTCAGGTCCGTATAATTCCTTATCAACATCAAGAGCTTTTAGTGAATAATCCCTCATGCTATAATAATCACCAAGATAAAAATAGGCAACTGCCAGGTGGTAAAGCGATTTTGAATATATCGTATCTCTGATCTTCCTCTTTTCCCTTATAACTGCTGAAGATTCCAGTAATTCAATTGCCTTTATATTATTACCTCTCAAAATATTAAACACCCCGGTAAAATAAAGCGACTCGGCCAGAATTGTGCTATCGACCAAATGGTTGTTAAGGATATTGAAAATGCTGTTTATGATCCGGCGGCTTCCTGCAGTATCTCTTTTAACAATACTCTCCTGCAATAAAAGGTTTAGATTTTTAACCGTATTACTATAATTATCAGAAATCTTCTGACCCGCTTCAACAATAGAAGCAGCTTCCTGAAATGAAGAATAATATCTCAAATTACAGTTACCGGCATGAGCAGACCGAAGTATTGCCACTAATGCTAAACTAAGCAATAACTGACGTATATTGGTGCAGTTAGTCAATGAATTACGAAACATTGTGATGCTTTCCTTGTTTAAATATCATAATTTTATATTAAATTGCCGAAAGTTACATCAAAAGTAATTCATTTCAAGTATTGTAACGGTTTGATTTTCTTAATTTAAAAAAATATTTTGAAAATAGTTGATTTTTTTATGTCACAAAACCCTGTCTGCCGACATGTAACAATGTAATGTTTTAAAAACAGATTTACGAATTACCCTGACAAAGTATCAACTATTAAAAATTTAAGTTATGAAAACCCTGAATTTTGAAATTTTGAAAGACATTTTCAATGAGTTTGCACTGACAAACGATGAAATGATTTGTGTTCGTGGCGGCGAAGGAGGAGAACCTAGAGTACTACCAAATCCTCCTATAGTAAGGATCTGATTATTTTATTTTTCCCTGTTTTAGCGAAAACAGGAGTTCTGGCAAACACTTTTATGTGATTTAGTTGTTTGCTTTATTACTTATGTCATCAGCAGGTTGACAATAGAATACCTGCATGGATTGAAATATGATTGAGACCTATGGTCTGGTATATGCATATTGCTAATATGCTTTGTTTTGAAAATTAATGTAACAATATAAATATATAATTATGAAAACAATTGATTTTTCATACTTCATCGAAAGGTATAATACCGGGGAGATGGATGATGCAGAAAAACAATGGTTCCGTAAGGAACTTGAAGAAAACGAAAAGCTTCGTAATGAAGTTGATCTTCGCCGAAGAACTGATACTATTCTGAAAGAAAAGGATATTATCAGCCTCAGGAATAAGCTGACAATTATTGAGAAGAATAGAGAAGCAAATATTCCTGCTAAAAGTCCGCGAAAGTCTGTAAATATGAAATACGCTGCTGCTATTGCTGCTATGGTGCTTATAGGGGGCTTTGTGTTGTTCAGAAGTAATAATCTCAGTAGTGAGGAGGTCCTGAATAAATATTATAAGACTTACGAAGTAACAACACCTTCGAGATCATATTCAGCAACTGCAGATCCTGATTTCATTATGGCTATGCAACATTATAAGATTCATGATTACAGGAAAGCAGCCCTTTACTTCACCAAAGTGCTTGAAAAGGATCCTGAAGACATGGAATCAAATTTATTACATGGTCTTGTAAATTTTGAAAACTCAAATTATCCGGAAGCAGAACGCTCATTTGTAAAGGTAATCGACAACAAGGACAACATGTATACTGAAGATGCACGCTGGTACCTGTCGTTGTGTTACTTTAAGACAAAAGACCAGGATAAAGCAATGGAACACCTTGCTATTATTAAAAAATCGAAGAGTATTTACAGTCGTGATGCCGGAAAAATATTAAGAAGATTGAAGTAAGTTGTAAGTAACCTTAATCAGAATGTTTAATCTATCGGGACATAATAATGGTATGACGGGAGAATCTGAATTAAAGAAATCAGATATCATTAAGAAACCGGAAAAGAATCAGAGCATAATTAATTGTCTGAAAGTATTAACCGGAATGTCTCATGAGATGAGAACACATATGAATGCAATTGTTGCATTCTCTTTTCTGATGAATAATAATGGTTATAATGATGAGGAGCGTGAAGATTTCAGCAACCAGATTTTAAATTCATGTGAACAGCTTATCGGCCTGTTTGATAACTTTCTTGATTCAGTAATAATTGATACGGGTAATTCAAAAGCTGATATAAAGATTTGCAAACTCGATAATGTTCTCGATGAGCTTTTCACCGAATTCAGGGAAACTTTAAGTAAAGACAAGTACAAAGATCTGGTACTGGTAACAGAAAACCAGTTAGCTAACATAACAGAATTGTCTATTGATTCAAACAGGGTGATAAGGGTAATTCGTAATCTGTTTCAGAATGCTTTAAGCAATACAAAATCAGGGTATATAAAGGTCAGATACTTTTTAAAGGGTGAGAGTGTTATTTTTTATGTTCAGGATTCAGGTCAGGGTTTTCACAAGTCCAGGGAATTCCTTCTTTCTCAAAATCTTAATGAATCATTGAGTAAATATATGGATGTGAACTCAGCTGTTAACATTACTCTTGCGAGGAAGATTATCGGACTTCTGGGTGGTGAAGTGAGGATTGAACGTAATGGAGCAACAGGAACAGGAATATGTTTTTCTGTTCCTGCGAAGTCAGCAGTAAATACCGACATTTCCGTTAACAAACTGTCAAATACAACGATTACTATCTGATACCAGGTGTTGTTTGCACTTTGATGTCTGAATACAATTAAGCATGAGAGGAAAATAGCTGTCCTGAAAAGGGCAGCTATTTAACATTATCAACTATTTTGGCTTCAGTTCTTCTGTTCAATCTTCTTCCTTCAGATGTTACATTATCGCCGATAGGTGATGTATTGCCATACCCTTTATACTTAAGCCTTTTTATTGAAATTCCTTTATCCCTGAGGTAGTTCACTACAGACAGTGCCCTCTTTTCTGATAGTACAAGATTATGTTCATCAGTCCCGGTTGAGTCGGTATAACCTCCGATTTCCACAATAAGGTTCTTGTTTTCTGATAGCAAGTTGGCCAGTTTATCCAGTTCAATTACTGATTCATCCTTTAGCTGCCACGAGTCAATTTCATAAAACACGTTCGATAACAGTATTTTCTCCCCTACTCTGATTGGATTCAAATATATTTGTTTTGTAAACGGTTCAATTAATGTATGTTCACCCTCCAACATAAAGCTTTCAGAATAAAATAAATATCCTGTTTTACTTACATTAAGTCCATAATTATATCCAGATGGCAGACAGACGAGAAAATTTCCACTTTCATCAGTAGTATTGCTAACGACTATTTTTCCGGAAGTAAGGTTGATTAATTCAAAACTGGCTTTCAGAAGCATACCTGTTCCTTTGTCAAAAACTTTTCCTTTAAAATAGGATACAGGTGTAGGTCGGGCTGATTCGTAGAGGTTGAAATAATAAATATCCTTGCCGGTAATATTGTTCCGTCTTGACGAGAAATATGCTTTTTGTCCTGCAGATTCGATTACAAGACCTGTTTCATCATTATAAGTATTTATTGGATACCCAAGGTTCCATGGTTCAGTCCAGGAACTATCTTCCTGCATCCTACTCATATATATATCGAAGCCTCCCATACCAGCTCTGCCATCAGATGAAAAATACAGGGATTTACCATCAAAGTGAATAAATGGCGACATTTCATCTCCATCGGTATTTATCTTATCACCAAGGTTTATGGGTTCTGACCATCTTCCTCTGTCGTTCATGACGGTATACCAGATATCTTTACCTCCGATACCTCCGGGCCGGCTGCTTGAAAAGAACAGGCGCTTTCCATCTGCACTCACTGAGGGTTGTGATTCCCAGTAAGTTGAGTTAACCGGAGATTTTAAATTTACTGGTTCGGTCCATCTCCCGTTATAATATGAAGAAAAAAAGAGGTCGCAGCTTCCCAAGCCCCCAGGACGGTTGCAAGCGGTGAAGTACATATAGCTGCCATCAGATGAGAGGGTCTGAGCTCCTTCATTATGGCTTGTATTAAGTGGTGATCCTGCGTTTGTTGCACTTTGCCAGTAACCATTGATGAAAAAGCTTATATAGAAATCTTCCTGGGATGATCCAGAATTATTGATTCTTTCGCTTGCCTTCCCTTGCCGGGTAAACATAAGTGTTTGACCATCAGCCGTAATTGAGGGCCAATACTCGTCATCTTGTGTATTAATCCCCTCACCTACACTTACCGGATTGAAAGATACAGGATTTTTAAGTGCTTCAAGTGCAAACTGACAGTTTATTATGTTTTTAGCTGCCTGAGCTTTGTTCTTCTCTGAAATATTTTGTTGTTTGAGATAAACATTGAAATGAATGAGAGCTTTCTCATAATCACTAGACATCATTTCAGCATTAGCCAGGTTAAAAAACACAGGTCTGTAAAATAATGAGTCGAGCTTAACAGCTGTTCTATAATAGACTGCCGCCTCTCTGTATCTGTTAAGCTTTGTCATTAGGTCACCTATCATCATATATGCTTCGTAAAACTTATTATCGATAGTAATTGCCTGTTTAAAATAATATTCAGCCGTGACATAATCGAGATAGTCATATGATTCGGACCCTTCATTATAAGCATTGAGCGCTTTAACCGATGTTGTATGGAACTGCTGGGAATAACTTTTCAGCGAAACAGAGCATGAAACCACAAAGAGTAATATGACAGGAATCAATTTCATGAATCTTTCAGGGTATATGCATAAATTTGTGCACCTGCAGAGAGATCCTCCATGACGGATTCTTTTTAACATAAGTGACAATGTCCGGAATGATCGATTCGAATTTCTTCCATTCGGGCTGCAAAAACAACCTGCACTTTTTGTCAACAAGTTTTCGATATTTCTCTGCCCAGTCAAAATCGTGCTCATCTTCAATTATTACTTTCAGTTCATCTGCTGCACTGCAAATTTCATTTCCCGGCGGCATATTTCTTTTTGGAGAGAGGCATATCCAGTCCCATTCTCCACTAAGCGGATATGCTCCGGATGTTTCAATAAAAGTACAAATATTTTTTTGTTTCAGACCAGAGCATAAATAATCGAGATTCCACATGAATGGTTCTCCCCCGGTTACTACAACAGAATCCGTGCCGGATTTAATAATGTGATCGATAATTGTATCGGTTTCAACCATCGGATGAAGTTCAGGATCCCATGAAAATGGAGTATCACACCAACTGCATCCTATGTCACATCCTCCAAGCCTGATGAAATAGGCTGCTTTTCCTGTGTGAAATCCCTCACCCTGGATAGAGAAAAACTCCTCAACTAACGGAAGCTTTTCCTTTTTTAAACAGAGATCCGGTTTTTCTTTCATTTCAGGTATGACTAATGTAATCAAGACTGTAAAGATCGCTATGAAAAAGAGATAATCCGAATATTTTAAAGGCGCATTAATTAATATCTTCTGATTTTTATTTTGTTTTTAATTTCAGCAGATCTGGAAATTCGTTGAAAAAGAACGTATTATCGTTTATACCTGAAAATCTATCTGTGCCGGTAACATAAGAAAATAGTTGTTGTAATTATTGTTAAAGTCTGTTCCCTGCCCCCGGGCAGACCGTAATAAATAAGATCAACAAGGATATGATAGTAAAAAGGATATATGATCTGCATTTCATTTTCCCGGATTTTTTTTGCGCTATAAACATAAAAAAGATTATTTATTTCCTATTAGTTATAAAACATATTATAAATCAATCAGGGCATTAAAATTAGGTATATTTGAAAATAAAATGTCAGGTATGGTACATACTGGTCTCGAAATAATTGCAGATGATCTTCCAGCAGGTTTGAAAGACAGAAAGATCGGAATTCTTTGCCATGCTCCAAGCATAACAAAAGAGTTTACTCATATAACAGAAATTTTTTATCACAGGAATGATTGCACCCTGTCAGCCATTTTCGGGCCTCAGCATGGCATTTATGGTCAAACACAGGATAATATGATAGAGTGGAAAAGTCACCGTCATCCTCATTATAATGTTCCTCTATTCAGCCTTTATGGCGAGTATCGGAAACCCACTGCTGACATGTTGAAAGAGATTGATGTTTTATTAGTTGATCTTCAGGATGTAGGGGCAAGATTATATACATATATCTGGACTGTCAAACTATGTATGGAAGCATGCTTTGAAGCCAATCTGCCGATATGGATTCTTGACAGGCCCAATCCCATTGGCAGGTTGCCGTTTGACGGACCTGTTCTTAAGGAGGAGTATTTTACATTTGTCGGAGGAGCCTCAATCCCGTTATGTCACCGAATGACAATAGGAGAAATGGCCATGCTCTTAAAAGAAAAATATTATCCCTCTTGCAATGTAAATATTGTCTGGATGAAAAACTGGAGAAGATGCTCATTATTTAATGAAACTGGGCTTCCCTGGGTACTGCCCTCCCCCAACATGCCTACTTTACAGACTGCCATTGTATATCCGGGAACAGTTCTTATTGAAGCGCTTAATCTTTCGGAAGGCAGAGGAACAACCATTCCGTTTGAGCTTTTTGGTGCACCCTTTATAAATGCTTACAATCTTAAAAAGAATCTTGATTCAAGAAATATCCCCGGCTGTGCATTCAGAATACATGGTTTTATCCCGACGTTTAACAAGTTTGACGGTATATATTGTAATGGTCTGCAGATTTATGTCACGAATCCGGGTATTTATCATCCCGTTGCAACGGCTATTGATATTTTTGATGCAATTATTGAAACATCTGAATCAGGGGCTTTGAAATTTAATCTGCCACCCTACGAATATGAACATAAACTGATGCCTTTTGATATCCTGTCGGGTGATGAGGTGATGAGAAAATCCCTCACTGACAGAATACCAGTTAGTATTGAAAAGGAACGCTGGCGTCATGAAATTGAAGATTTTAAAAGAGAATTCAGGCAGTTTTCGGTTTACCCAGAATAATTATCAGATTTCTGGAAGGAAGGTTTATTCTTTTACAAGTAAACTCTCAAGTTTTTCGATTAGCTGGTGCGGGAATATTGGTTTAACAATGTAATCATCAAAACCTGAGGTGATTATTTTTTCCTGGTCGCCCAGAAGACTGAATGCAGTTTGGGCAATAATTATAATATTTTTTCTGAATTCCCTGATCCTTCTGGCCGAATCGTATCCGTCGAGAACCGGTAACTGGATGTCCATCAGGACAATAACAATATCAGGTTCGCTCATGGTAATATCGATGGCCTCCTGCCCGTCACCAGCATTCATTAGCAAAGCTCCTGTCTTCTCTAGTATTTTATTCAGGTACAGACGACTAGAAAGGTCATCTTCTACTATCAGGATTTTTTTGTCTTTTAGAATTTCACTTCCCATGATTTCAAATGTTATTCAAAGAGTCCTTCGTCTCTTTGAAGGAGTAAAATGGCTGATTGTGGTACTACAATGTATTTTTCTTTATTAAATTCAATCTCGATTGCACTGCTCTGAAGATATATAGCCTGGTCACCCTCTTTTGGCTGAAGAGGAACATATTTTGGTTCGTCTGTTCTGTTCTTCCAGGGCTCATCCTGATCATTCACGGAAGGAATAGGATAGCCCGGTCCTACTTTCAGAACGTAACCAATCTGCACCTTTTCATTTTCATTTACTCCTGGAGGAAGAAAAAGACCACTTTTAGTTTTGGACTGTGGTACCTTCGGTTTGATAAGGATCCTGTCACCGATAACAATCAGCTTCTGAAGATCTTTCTCATCTAACAAAACGCTCATGAATATTATTAATAACTAACAAAAATACCAAATTTAACTATATTCAGTTATCAGACGGCCGGAATTAATTAATATTGTGTTGTTAATAAACAAATTTATTCATCTTTATACTTAATGGAATCCGACACTTATAAGACTGTTGTAACTTATTCTCAGGGTATATATAAAGAAAAAGGCAGCAGGTTTATTGCTATGGCATATCCAGTAACAAGCCGGGAAGAAATAAAGTCGATTTTAGCTAAAATCCGAAAAGAACACTTCAATGCAAAACATCATTGTTATGCTTATATGCTTGGATTGAAAAGACTTACATGGAGAGTAAATGATGACGGCGAGCCTTCCGGAACAGCAGGAAAACCAATACTCGGACAGATAAATTCATACAATTTAACCAATATTATTATTGTTGTCAGCAGGTATTTTGGTGGTACTCTGTTGGGAGTAAGTGGTTTAATAAATGCGTACAGAGCTGCAGCTGCAACTGCAATAATGAATGCCGAAATAACCGAACAAACCATTCAGGAATTCTATGAGTTAACCTTTCCATATAGCTCTGCAAACGATGTTATGAGAATAATTAAAGAAGAAAATGCCGGTCAGTCACATCAGAACTTTGACCTCACCTGTTCAATAATAGTTAATTTCAGGTTGTCGGCAGGATCAAGAATTCTGGACAGGTTCTCAAGGATTGAGGATTTAAAATACAAACATATCGATACCCGCTAAGAAAGGTCAGACACCATAAAAGTTTTAATTAATTATTAACACTTATTACTGCACTTCTAATTCTTGATTAACTTTGATTAGAGTTCAGTTTTCAGTCTTTTTAGATTCAGACCTATGAAAAACAGAAGCTTAGTGTCGATAGATGATTTAACTACTAATGATATTCTGAAGATTCTTGATCTTGCCGTGGAATTCGAAAAAAATCCGGTTCAGAAACTGCTTGAAGGCAGAGTAATAGCAACGCTTTTTTTTGAGCCTTCCACCCGTACCCGGCTAAGTTTTGAAAGTGCAATTAATAGGCTGGGAGGAAAAATTGTTGGTTTTTCTGATGCTTCAAGCTCCAGTGTTTCAAAAGGAGAGACATTATATGACACTATCAGAACCGTCAATAATTATTGTGATCTCATTGTAATGAGACACCCTGTTGAAGGTAGTGCCAGGTTTGCAAGTGAAATCGCTACAGTCCCGGTTATAAATGCCGGTGACGGGGCTAATCAGCACCCAACTCAAACCCTTCTGGACCTGTATTCAATACGCAAAACACAGGGTACACTCGATAATCTGAATATTTTTATGGTTGGCGATCTTAAATATGGCAGGACAGTCCACTCACTGATGATGGCAATGTCGAGGTGGAACGCAACATTCAATTTCATTGCCCCTGATGAACTGAAAATGCCTGATGAGTTCAAGCTGTACCTCGATAATATGGGTCTTAAATACTATGAACATACTGATTTCACAGATATAATTTCCAGAGCCGATATCATTTATATGACCAGAGTTCAGCGGGAGAGATTCTCTGACCCGATAGAATACGAGAAGGTTAAGAATGTATACGTATTAAAAGATAAAATGCTGAAAAACACAAAACCTAATATGCGAATTCTTCATCCACTGCCGAGGGTTAATGAAATTCATATTGATGTGGATAGAAATCCTAAAGCTTACTACTTTGAACAGGCCCTGAACGGAGTATATACCCGTCAGGCTATTCTTTGTTCATTATTGGGGATTAAATAGAAGCGTAGAAATCATGAAGGAACCGAAACAATTGAGCGTCAGTGCAATCCAGAACGGAACAGTTATTGACCACATACCTGCAAAAAACCTTTTCAAAGTTATTCAGATTCTTGGCCTTGATCATATTGAGAATCAGATAACATTTGGTACTAACCTCGAAAGTAAAAGACTCGGAAGAAAAGCAATAATTAAAATTTCCGGTATTTTCTTCGAAGATGAAGATATTAACAGAATTGCTCTTGTTGCTCCTGAAGCAAAACTTAATATTATAAGAGATTACGAAGTTGTTGAGAAAAGGGTGGTTAAAGTACCCGACACAATTATCGGGATAGCCAAATGTATGAATCCCAAATGCATAACTAATTTTGAACAGGTCACAACCAGGTTCAGGGTTGTATCAAAGAAGATTGTTGCACTTAAATGTCACTATTGTGAAAAAATAACCAATCAGGAAAACCTCCATATCATATAATCCGGGCATCAGTTTTTCAACGGAGCCGGTCATATGATCTTACTAGTCTTTCATCTTTCCTGATTCCCCTGTAAGCAAGGATGGCTAAAACAAGTATCAGAAAAGGGATAATCATCTTAATTCCCGGAACTATGCTGGCACCGTAGCTGTTAATAATATACATTGAATAAAAGAAAGAACTAACGATCAGACCTGCTGAAAGAGCAATAACTGACAAAGTCATTCTCATCTGTAACCTTCTGTTTCTGAATAACATAATTGCAATAAGTGATAAAAGAGAAATCAGGATGATAATAGCTGACTGAGACCAGACTTTTTCTGTAAATGAGAATATTTCATCGCCTGTCGCTTTGTATATCCTGTTGAATGTGATATATATATCAGAACCTGCATTATCGATAAAGCTCAAAAAACGGCCTTTTAGGAATAAAAGAGGAAGGAAAGTTGTTAAAATTAAATAAATTGACTGAATACGCTGAATCATGTTTATTTCCTTTTTTTCAGATACTGATAATCGAAATAGTAGAGTATTTTCACTGAAAAAGTGTTGGTTTGTGGTGAGTTAAACATATAATTGAGGTTTTTTCCGAAACCAGTAATAACATAGTCTCCGTCAGAATAAATTGCGTTTTTCCATACAATAGAAAGATCGCTTCCCGGTGCAAAGCGCCAGTTATAAACCATATCAATATTAAAGGAATTGAAATTATTATCGTTATTTTCGGAATAGGTGTTATAATTATCCAGATTTCCATCGTTTCTAAGGAGATAATAATCACCATCATAATCAGCAACCGACCAGTAATGTCTTAATCTAAATGATAAGTAGGAGTTTGCTGTAAAAATATAACCGGTTGAAAAGGTGTTGGAAAATGTTTTATTATTTCTTTTTCCGAAAATAATTTCACCCGTATCGTAATCATCAACGTAACCTATGTCATTTTGAGCAACCATAAAGAGAAGCTGGTGATTAATTGAAATTCTGTTGCTAAGTCTTATTGCAGGATTAAATGAGATCATGAATTCTTTCTGATTATATTGAGAGTTAATATTTGTATAAGATCCTCTGATACCAACAAAGAATTTCTTACTGCGGTTTGAATCGAAAGAAAGCATCGTCATAAGTTCACT
This sequence comes from uncultured Rikenellaceae bacterium, assembly GCA_964596715.1. Lineage (GTDB taxonomy): Bacteria > Bacteroidota > Bacteroidia > Bacteroidales > VadinHA17 > LD21. The sequence continues at coordinate 6,983 of CAZQVL010000024.1, read as the reverse complement.
TCCTTTATAATAGAACCAGTTTTCAACGCGTGGTTCATAATAATCATTTGATCCTTTTGGTTTTAATTCAACCCGAAGATTTAAATTCCAGAACTTCCTGAACACAGTAAAGGAAGAAAAACTTAGTTCTGTTCCAGTAAAGACTCTGGGGGAATATAATTGGGTATGAGTGAATTGAAAAGAATTTCGTGTACTGTTAATTCGCCAGAATGGCCGGTTTATATTATACGAAATCTGCACTTCATTTTCAAATTCATTATTGCGTCTTAAGTAACCCATATCGTTCGGATCATATGTGTCAGAAGTACCATTCAATGTATATTCAACTCTGAAAGCTCCCCCGGTTTTCCCAACCCGCATGCTATACATATGCCCGTAATCAGGTGTCCCTTCGTCGTAATATTTCTGGCTTAAAGCAGCTTTACCGGAAATTGAATACAAATTACTTTTTGACCTGATAAGAAAATCTGTTGCGGTGACGTTTGCTGTATAATAGGTCTCATCCTTCGCGTGGTCTCTCCAGACATTTGTATTTTCAACGCTTATGTATGAATTATTTCCAAGATTCTGGTCAAGGACTATCATATTAAAGTTGGTAAAAGGCTCTGTTTTTACTGATCTGATTGCATCAGTAAGTGTATCTTCAATTGTTGCAAACATCTCCTTTGTCATAGCGTTAAATACACCTATGCCAAGTCCGAATCGTGTCCTTCCGGAAAATTTTGTTGCATTGATCAAACTTGCTTCCTGAGGATTATGTGAGATTTTTTCATCTGCGTTCAGGTTATCTTCCACATTCTCATACATTTTTGGAATAGCCCCGATCCGTCTTGAATAGAATATTTCACCCTTGTCAAATAACTCGGTACCTTCCATGAAAAACGGTCTTTTTTCATTATATCTGACCTCATAGGGAGTGAGATTTAGTATTTGATCATCAGATTGCACCTGTCCAAAATCCGGAACCAGAGTAGCATCAAGGGTAAAACTCTCGCTTAATCCTAACTTAAGATCCAGACCTCCATTATATGTAAAAACAGGTCTCTCACCTGAAGTCTTTTGCAGATATCCAGAAAGATAAGGTGTAAGTGACAGCCGAAGTGGAGGTTTAATGTTTGAGATATTATAAATTTCGCCAAGGTGATTAATTGTTGATCCGATATCTCGGTTAACATAATTCCACGAAGATTGCTCTCTGGTCCTTCGTATTTCGCGCCAGAAGTTAATTCCCCAGGTTTGAACCTGTTCTTTTGGAAACCTCAAAGCCGAGTAAGGTATTTTCATTTCCGTTGTCCATCCATTTTCCACTAGTTTGACTTTGCTTTCCCAAACAGCATCCCAGTTATCCTGACGTCCCTGTCCACCACCGCCAGCACCCATTAGCCCAGAACCTCCGCCTCCGCCTCTTCTTCTGCCACCGCCTCCTCCCATACCAAAGTCAAACATCTCAATCCTACTGTCAGACTGGACATCTGAAGCTGATACTTTAAACCTGAAACCATTGACTCCATCGTTATATGGACTTATTTCGATGCTGAAATTGTCTGCATTCAGCATACGGTCAGCGTCTCTTTCGCCAAGTTCAACATATATACTATCAGGATTCTTATCATACATAAAAGCACCAACATAAAGAGCAACATCATCATAAAGCACATAAACTTCAGTTTTAAGCTTCGATGGATTACCATTATCAGGTATATAGACAATAAAATCAGTGGCAACAGGAGACAAAGACCATACCTGTTCATCAAGAATACCATCAATCTTTGGAGGGAATGTTGTCCGGACAGCCTCGATCCTCTTTTTCTTTTCAGCTTCACTATTGCCGGTTTGTGAGAAACCAGTAAAAGAAAAATAACTTAATATCAAAATTAAAAACACAACAATTTTTGTTGAAAAGCGTTGCGGTTTCTCAATAAGTGAATTAATCATTTGCCTGATAATCAATATACTATTATAATATTCAAAAAAATTTACACAAAAATAACCGAAAACCTGAGACTATCTCAAATATGGTTAAACGATTCTATCATAATTAACATATTTTAACTGTAATGATTAAACATAAAATCATTACAGAATCCCTCAATAATAAATTCTTAACTTGATCGGACTGATCAATAAATAATAGGCCATTAAGAATTAATTATTATTCCACTTTCTTTTAATTTTGCAGATGTTCTTATATATTTTTTATAATGTGATAACTTAACTCTTCATTTCTTTATGCAAAAGAAGACCGAACTTATAACTAACAGGGACGGAAGTATTTTTCATTTAAAGCTTCTCCCCGGTGATATTTCAGACAAAATAATAATTGTGGGTGACCCCGGACGTGTTGAAATGCTCTCTTCCCTTCTGCATGAAATAAGAGTGAGAAAAGAGAACCGGGAATTCAGAACTGTTACAGGAACATATGACAGTGAGGAGGTTACAATCATTTCCTCTGGTATCGGAACCGACAATATTGATATTCTTATAAATGAGCTCGATGCTCTGATAAATATTGATCTCGATACAGGCGTTGCAAAGAAGGATCCGGTTTCACTTACTCTTATAAGACTTGGTACATCAGGAGGATTGAGGGGTGATGTTCCCGCAGGATCATTTGTTCTTACCGAAACTGCTGTGGGATTTGACGGTCTTCTGCATTTCTATGAGGGCTATGACTGGCTTCTTGATACTCTACTGTCAGATGCCCTTGTCTATTACCTGGAATGGCCTGATACACTCGCTTACCCATATGCTGTTAATGCCAGCAAAGAACTCGTTCAATTGTTCGGCAACGAAAATTTTATAAAAGGCATAACAATTTCAGCACCAGGCTTCTATGCTCCTCAGGGAAGAAGCCTTCGGCTTGCTGCCTTTGATAATGAAATAAACAAAAAACTGTCCGAATTTTCTCTGAAGGGCAGAATAATCTGTAATTACGAAATGGAAAGTTCCGCAATTTATGGTTTATCAGGACTGCTTGGACATAAAGCTCTTACAATTTGTGCTGTAATCGGGAACAGGGTTACCGGAGAGTTTATCCATGATTACAAGCCTGTCATCAATGAACTGGCATTGAAAATATTGAAGGTCATCTGAAAAACAGATTTGTAATAAATGTTACAAATTCTCACGGTACCATTTTACAGCTTCTTCCATTCCCTGAATCACTGTATGAGCAGGTTGATATCCCAAAAGCATTCTGGATTTTTCTATTGAAGCATGTGAATGAGGTATGTCCCCTACCCTTTCAGGTCCATGAACAGCTTGTATATTAAGTACTTCTTTATTAAATCTGCCTATAATGCTCCTAATAATTTCAAACAACTGATTAAGGCTGGTTCGTTCCCCGTGAGCGACATTATAAACCTCATTTATTGCAGATCTTTCATTCACCAGTGCTGCAAGATGATTAGCCTGGATAACATTGTCAATATATGTAAAGTCTCTCGAATTCAAGCCATCACCATTAATAACAGGAGCTTCGTGGCTTATCAGTTTCTTTACAAAAATTGGTATTACTGCAGCATAAGCACCTTCGGGGTCCTGACGTCTGCCGAAGACGTTGAAATAACGGAGTCCTATAACATCAATATCATAATTCTGCGAAAAGTTAAAAGCAAAAAGTTCATTTGCATATTTTGTTATACCGTAAGGTGATAGAGGTTTTCCGATTTTTTCTTCAACTTTCGGGAGATCAGGATGATCACCATAGGTTGAAGAACTTGCGGCAAATATAAACCTCCTGACACCTGACTCCTTTGCAGCAAAGAGCATTTTGACAAAACCACCGATATTAACATCTGTTGTCGAGACGGGATCTTTAATTGATCTGGGTACTGATCCTAATGCTGCCTGATGGAATACTATATCCACACCTGAAACAGCTTTTACACAATCATCATATTTGCGAATATCCCCTTCAATAAGTTTAAACCGAGGATTATTAATGAAATCGCTGATGTTTTTGCGGTTACCAGTGGAAAAATTATCGAGACAAACAACATTGTTTCCCGCGTTAAGGAATGATTCGACAAGGTTTGAACCGATAAAGCCTGCTCCTCCGGTTACCAGAATATTACTGTTCCTTAATAAACGTTCCATAGATTATTATTAAAAAGTTTCATCATAGGTATAATCACTTCATTTAATGTCATTCAACCATAAGCAGTATTTCCTGAAGAATATACTCAGCCGTTCTGCCGTTGCCATAAAAACCGGGGTATCTCAGTTCAGTGTCAGCATGCATAAACCTGACAAACTCATTTCTTATCAGTGACGGATCAGCATCCACCAGTTTGGCTGTACCGTTGGTCACAAGCTCGGTCCATTCAGTTTCCTTTCGTAATACAAGACAGGGTTTGCAAAAAAAATGAGATTCTTTCTGCACGCCTCCTGAATCAGTAATAATCATCCTGCATGTTTTTTCAAGCATGATCATTTCAAGATAAGATACCGGTGATATGATTTTTGTAAATCCACAACTGCCAAGTTCGTCGTAAAGTGTCTGATGATTGGCTTTCAGTGATTTGATTGTACGTGGATGAAGAGGCATTACAAAGGGGATTGAATTTTCCTCAGAAAGTGTTTTCAGTGTTGTCAGGATGTCTTCGAGGCGTTCGACACTATCAGTGTTAATGTCGCGATGTATTGTAACCAGAATAAATTTCTCTCTTTCAAGGGACATCTGTTCCAGCATTGATGCTTTCTTCTTTTCTGCCAGTTCAGCAAAGAATATTGAATTGTCGTACATTATATCCCCGGTAAGATATATTTTAGGATTATCGATATCGTATGGAGGAGTGTTCTCCGGTTTGAAACCTTCATTCATCAGGTTTTTAAATGCGGCGTTTGTTGGTGCAAACAGCAGTGTGGAAGAATGGTCGCTAATTATTCTGTTCAGCTCCTCAGGCATTCTTTTATTGAACGATCTTAAACCTGCTTCAATGTGAACAACAGGAAAGTGAAGCTTCGAAGCAGCTATTGCACCAGCCAGGGTTGAATTTGTGTCACCGTAAAGCATAACACAGTCAGGCTTTTCCTTCAGTAAAACATCTTCAAGGCCTGTAATCATCTTTGATGTTTGTTTGCCATGAAGTGCTGATCCAACAGCCAGGTTATAATCGGGAGGATGTATTTCGAGTTCATTGAAAAATATTTCAGAGAGTTCTTTATCATAATGCTGGCCAGTATGAACCAGAACTTCATTTATCTTATCAGCAAAATGTAAACGTATGGCCCGGCTTATTGCAGATGCCTTAACAAACTGAGGTCTTGCACCTACAATGTTTAGGAGTTTTATCTTTGACATTTTTATTTAACATTGTAACAGGTTGGCAAAGGTAAGAATTTAAGGTTACTGATTTATTTTGCATAATTCACCGCCCTGGTTTCACGAATGACTGTTATTTTGATATGGCCGGGATAAGTCATTTCGTTTTGTATTTTCCTGGCTATATCAAAAGAGAGACCTTCTGCGTCCTTGTCGGATACCTTTTCAGCTCCGACAATCACTCTCAGTTCTCTTCCTGCCTGAATGGCATAAGTTTTTGTTACGCCGGGGTACTGAAGAGCGAGTGATTCCAGTTCCTTCAGTCGCTTGATATATGATTCCACAACCTCACGTCTTGCACCTGGTCTTGCACCGGAAATAGCATCACATACCTGTATTATGGGAGCAATAAGAGTTGTCATTTCAGTTTCATCGTGGTGTGCTCCGATAGAGTTGCATATCTCAGGTTTTTCCTTGTATTTTTCAGCAACTTTCATTCCCAGAATGGCATGTGGTAATTCAGGTTCGTCATCAGGTACCTTGCCAATATCATGGAGGAGTCCAGCTCTTTTGGCGAGCTTCGGATTAAGTCCAAGCTCAGCTGCCATGATAGAGCTAAGATTTGCAACTTCACGGGAATGCATAAGGAGGTTTTGTCCGTATGACGACCGGTATTTCATTTTTCCGACAAGTCTTATCAGTTCAGGGTGCAAACTATGAATACCAAGGTCAATTGCAGTTCTCTTTCCAACCTCAAGTATCTCTTCCTCGACTTGTTTTCGGGTTTTTTCGACCATCTCTTCTATCCGAGCCGGATGTATCCTGCCATCAGTAACAAGCTGATGAAGAGCAAGTCTGGCGATTTCCCTACGTACAGGATCAAAAGCCGACAGTACTATTGCTTCGGGAGTATCATCGACTATAATTTCAACCCCGGTTGCTGCTTCAAGAGCCCTGATATTCCTGCCCTCACGGCCAATGATCCTGCCTTTCATTTCATCGGAATCAATATGAAAGACTGTTACTGCATTCTCAATTGCATTTTCTGCGGCAACACGCTGAATAGTCTGGATTACTATTCTTTTTGCTTCCTTGTTAGCAGTCATTTTAGCTTCATCAAGGATTTCATTGACATACGACATGGCATCAGTTCTGGCTTCTGCCTTTAAGGATTCTACAAGATGATTTTTTGCTTCCTCTGCAGAATATCCTGAAATTGCTTCAAGCTGATCAATCTGTTGCTTGTGAAGGCGGGCAAGCTCTTCCGACTTTTTATCTACAATTTCAAGCTGTGCTGTAAGGTTCTCACGAATAGCTTCTGATTCATTCTTCTTACGTTGAGCCTCTTCAATCTTTTGAGAGAGTGTCAGTTCTTTCTGCCTGATTCTGTTTTCTGCCTGAGCAATCTTTACGTTTTTTTCGGTAATAACTTTTTCATGGTCTGATTTCAACTGAAGAAATCTCTCTTTCGCCTGCAGTATTTTCTCTTTCCGTATAACTTCAGCTTCTGCTTCAGCTTCGTCGATTATTTTACGGCTCTTTTTCTTAAACGATAATTGCCATAAAACATATGATACAACGAATCCGAAAATCAGGACTGAAATACACAGGAATGCTGTAAGTCCGCCGCCTATTGTCCCTTGTATTAGTGTCATATTATATGTAATTTAATTTAAATAAAAAACCCGCAAAGTCTCCTCAGCTTTTATAAAACCCC
>CAZQVL010000023.1:33496-51967 GCA_964596715.1 uncultured Rikenellaceae bacterium | reverse complement strand
AAAGGGTTGGGGGGCAAAACTCGCAGAATGAGGTTGGGGTGAGGTGAAAAAAGAAAAGTAACTAATACATTATGAAACGTTTCCTGGGTTTTGTAAAAAAAGAGTTCCTGCATATTTTCAGGGATTACAGGACTCTTATTATCCTGTTCGGGATTCCGGCAGTCCAGATTCTTATTTTCGGATTTGTAGTCAGCACCGACATCAAAAATGCCGGTGTAGCTATCCTCGATTTGTCAAAAGATGAAGTAACCCGGGAACTGTCTGATAAAATAATCTCATCCGGCTTCTTTAAGAAAACAGAGACTCTGCTGAGTTACAATGATATTGATTTAGTATTTAAAAAAGGGCAAACAAAAGCTGTTTTTATTTTCGGAGAGAATTTCGGCAGGAACCTGATGAAGGAGGGAAAGGCATCAATAAGTATTATTGCTGACGGATCTGAACCTAATGTAGCTACACTGATTACTAATTATACACTCGCGATAATAAGCAATTTTAACAGAGAGTTAAACGGATCACCTGCCTCTGGTTCTGTGCTGATACAGCCTGAAGTAAAGATGTTTTATAATCCAAATCTTAAAAGTCATTTTATGTTTGTCCCGGGTGTCATTACATTAATTCTGATTCTTATTTGTGCACTTATGACCTCTGTAACCATTACCCGGGAGAAGGAATTCGGGACAATGGAAGTTCTTCTTGTTTCCCCGCTGAAACCGATACAGATAATACTTGGTAAAGTAACTCCGTATTTCCTGCTTTCATTTATCAATGTTAATCTTATACTGATTATGTCGTGGCTGGTTTTTGAATTGCCGGTAAAAGGCAGCATTGCTCTGCTCCTTCTTGAATGCATGCTTTATATACTCATGAGTTTATCGCTTGGAATACTGATTTCAACTGTTTCAAAAACAATGCAGCAGGCAATCTTTATCTCTTTCATAGGATTAATGTTACCGACCATCCTTCTCTCCGGTTTCATTTTCCCTATTGAGAATATGCCGAAGATTTATGATTATGTAAGCATGATCATGCCTCCCAGATATTTCATAATCATAATAAAAAGTATAATGATAAAGGGAACCGGATTCTTCTTCGTCTGGAAAGAGACAATGATCATTTCACTAATGACCTTATTATTTATTGGTCTCAGTGTGAAGAAATTTAAAGTCAGGCTCAGGTGATTTCATGGTAAAATACAGATTATGCGAACAATACTATACCTTATAAGAAAAGAATTCATCCAGATCTTCCGGAATAAATTTATTTCAAAAGCAATTTTCGGAGTTCCGATTGTTCAGATGCTTATACTTGTTCCGGCTATAACGTTTGAAATAAAAAATGTCAGTCTCTGTATAATTGACAATGACTATTCTTCTGAGTCAAGAGGACTTATAAACAAACTTGAAGGATCGACCTTTTTTAAGCTACGGTATTCAACATGGTCTGAGCAAGAAGCCAATAATCTGTTGCACAGGAATAAATGTAATCTCATCCTGAATATTCCTTCAGGTTTCGGAAAAGATATCAGTTCCGGAAAACCTTCTAAAATCCTTGCAACAGTCGATGCCATCAATGCCTCCTCAGCTCAGCTCACATGGGCATATTTGAATGGGGTGATAACTGATTATAACCTGAATATCATAACTGAAAATATCAGCCTCAATCCGGTTATCTCTTTTCCAAGGATTATGGCAACTAACAGGTTCTGGTACAATGAAACGCTCAATTATAAGTATTATATGCTGCCGGGTATTCTGGTAATTCTCGTTACAGCTATAGGATTTTTGCTTGCCGGCCTGAATATGGTGCGTGAAAAAGAGATCGGTACAATTGAACAGATAAACGTAACACCTGTCAGAAAACATCAGTTCATCATAGCAAAAATGATCCCATTCCTTGTTATCGGGCTTATTGATCTTGCACTTGGGCTTGCTATCGGCAAGATCACTTTTGATATCCCGTTTGAAGGCAGCCTGTTGTTGCTTTTTCTTGGATCAGCAATATTCCTGATTGCAGTTCTGGGCCTTGCCCTGTTTATATCCACTCTTTCAGGGACACAACAACAATATATGTTTGTGGCATTTTTCTTCATGATAATCTTTATTCTGATGAGCGGTATCTTTACTCCTTTTGAGAGCATGCCTGTGTGGGCCCAGATATTTGACGTGGCCAATCCTGTTGCCTACCTTATCCGTATTAACAGGATGGTGATGCTGAAAGGATCAACTATTCTGGATATTCGCGGGGAGTTAGTTGCCCTGGCCATTATTGCAGCTTGCTTTACTACGTTTGCAGTAAGACGTTACAGGAAAACCGCATAACCAACTGATTTATTCAATACAAACAACTGCTTCCACAGGCCAGTGGTCTGAGATATAAATTCCGCGTACTTTTTTTGTGGTTGTTTTGTGGCTCAACACCCTCATTCCGTTCCTTACAAAAATATAATCAATCCGTCCACGACCTGGTTTATCGGAAAATCCGTTATAAGTAAATGAGGAACCTTCCGGTTTATCTTCCGAAATGACAAAGGAATCGTTCATCAGAGGCACACTCTCAGCCGGACCGGTTAATATAGAATAACCGGTGCTGGAGGGAAGCATATTAAAATCTCCCGTTATAATAAATGGAAAATCCGTAGCAATCTTACCTGCTTCTTCAAGCAGTATTTTTGAGCTCATTATTCTGGCTGAATCGGAATCGTGAGCAAAATGGGTATTAAAAAAGAATAAATGAGAATGATCATTCCTGTCAACCAGTTCCATCCAGGTGACGATGCGGGGAAGAGAGGCTCCCCAACCCATTGAACCAGGTATTTCAGGAGTTTCTGATAACCAAAATGTTATGGTCCTTACAAGATCGAATCTTTCTTTCTTGTAGAATACAGGGTTCATTTCTCCCTCTTTGGCACCGTCGCTGCGACCCACTCCTGCCGATGAATAATCATTAAGAGCTGAATCAAGTACCTCATACTGATGCCATAAAACCTCTTGCATCCCGAGAAGATCCGGGCTTTCTTCCCGAATGAATTTGCACACTATCTCAGCCCTGTTAGGCCACGCATTTAAGCTGTCCCTGGGATTATCATACCTGACATTCAAAGTCATAACCTTTATCGCATTTTTATCTGATCTGCCTTCACAGCCTGCAAGAACGAGCAGGAAAAAGACTATAAAATAAGTAAACAATTTTTTCATTATTCTGAAATTTTATGTAAAGATAAACATATGAGTAATAAACGCCATAATCTTAATAAGAGGTTTTAGCAAATAGTCTTAAAAAGGTCATGATGCAAATATTTATATATTTGTAAAATTAATCCGATTTGCTGTTTATAATTGATTTAATTAATGCCTGATGTTATTAGACTTTTACCCGATTCAGTAGCCAACCAGATTGCTGCAGGAGAAGTAATTCAACGACCGGCATCTGTTGTAAAGGAACTGATGGAAAACTCTGTTGATGCCGGAGCAGGTAATATAAAGGTAATAATAAAAGATGCGGGCAAAACACTTATTCAGGTCACAGATGACGGGAGCGGAATGTCGGAAACCGACGGCAGGTTATCCTTCGAGAGACATGCCACTTCAAAAATCAGCACAGCAAGTGATCTGTTTGCAATAAACACCAAAGGATTCAGGGGAGAGGCTCTCGCTTCAATTGCTGCTGTGGCAATGGTTGAACTTAAAACAAAAAGGAAAGAAGATGATGCCGGAACATTTATTGTTATTAACGGATCAAAGGTTGAAACACAGGAACCATGCAGTTGCCCCGACGGATCATGTTTCTCAGTAAAAAACCTGTTTTTCAATATCCCTGCCAGAAGAAAATTTCTGAAATCGGATAACACGGAAATCAGACACATAATTAATGAATTCCAGAAGATCGCTATTGCCCATCCTGATATTCGTTTTTCCCTTTATCATAACAACAGTGAAATTTATAATCTTGTTACAGGGAATTACCGGCAAAGAATAATCGGTATTTTTGGAAAACAGATCAATCCGGACCTTATCACTCTAGAGACTGCTACAAGTCTGATAAGAATAAAGGGATTTATCGGAAAACCTGAGAATGCGAAGCGGACGTATGGTGAACAATTCTTTTTTGTTAACAATCGTTTTATTAAACATCCTTATTTTCATAAAGCTGTTGTTGAAAGTTATCACAATATCATTCCATCTGAAGCTATACCTTCATACTTTATTTTTATTGATGCAGATCCGTCATCAATAGATATTAATATTCATCCTACAAAAACCGAGGTGAAGTTTGAAGATGAACGATCTATCTGGCAAATTTTAATGGCATCGGTACGTGAGGCGCTCGGCAGGTTCAATATTGCCCCTTCGCTTGATTTTGAAAATGAGGGCCTCATTGACATCCCTGTAAGAGCATCAACATCCGGGATTCCGGATTCCCCTGAGATAAAAATAAATAAACAGTACAATCCCTTTGCATCGGATGAAAATATCTCCAGTAAATCTGACATAATTGAAAGATTTGAGAGGCAGAATGTTGCCCGATGGGAAAAACTATACTCTGACCTGGGAAAAGAAAATAATGAACCGATAGAAAGTGAAGCAATTTCAGAATCAGCCAGGAAGTTTTTCCAGATCAAAAACAAATATGTTGTTTGTCCTGTTAAATCCGGACTAATGCTGATAGACCAGAAAAGAGCACATGAAAGGATACTCTACGAAAAATTCTTTGAATGTCTGAACAATAACCTGAGTACAAGTCAGACCAGCCTGTTCCCGATAACGATCGAAATGAACCCGGCTGACATCTTTGTATTGAAAGAGATTGATGACGAGCTCAGGATGCTTGGATTTAACATAAGTTATCCGGATCAGAATATGGTTTCGATTACAGGACAACCTGCCGGAATCGACAATGAGAATCCGTCAGATCTGCTGGAAATAATGCTGGAAGAGTATAAAAGTACACAATCAGATCCCGAAAAAGGAGTAAAGGAAAAAGTGGCCGCAGCAATGGCCGGAGCCGGCGCTATACCCTACGGAAAGCCACTTGCGCAGAACGAGATGGAAGAACTTTTTGATACTTTATTCGCTTGTTCTGCACCTAATTATTCTCCAAAAGGGAAACCGGTCATCAATATTCTGACTATTGAAGAAATTGACAAAAGATATAAATAAAGATAAGGTGACATAATGTCGGACAACGGTGTTGATATGGCTTTGGTCTGACAATTGAGGATAGTATAATACTAAAAAAACTGAGTAATGAACGGATACGGCAGAGGATTTTTCGGATTACCACCGGTAGTAAAAAACATTATTCTGATAAATGTTTTAATGTTGCTTGCAGATTATGCAGTAAGGAGTGTCTTTGGTGTTGATCTGACGAGGGTCCTCGGACTTTATTTTCCTAAATCGGATCACTTTATGCCATTGCAGATAATTACTCATATGTTTATGCATGGTGGTATTGCTCATCTTTTCTTTAATATGTTTGCCCTTTATATGTTCGGCCAGGTACTCGAGAATGTCTGGGGACCAAAACGTTTTTTCATTTATTATATGATCTGCGGTCTTGGAGCTGCACTCGTTCATGAATCAGTTATTGCTTTCCAGTATAAAAAAATCGTGAATGTAATTGGTCCGGAACAGCTTCAACTGGTCATTAATGAAGGATCTGAATTGTTCAGTCAGGGTAAGGTATTTACCAATGAAACCATGAAAAACCTCCAGATATTACTTAATGTACCTACAGTTGGTGCTTCCGGTGCAGTTTTCGGGATCCTGCTTGCGTTCGGGGTACTGTTTCCGAATACCAGACTCATGCTTCTGATCCCGCCAATACCTATTAAAGCTAAATATTTTGTTCTGTTTTACGGAGCACTTGAACTTTATCTGGCCTTTACTCAGCCCGGAAGCAATATTGCCCATGCTGCGCATCTTGGAGGTATGCTTTTCGGCTATATTCTGATACGATATTGGAGGAAAACGACAAAAACCCTTTATTAATGGGAATCTGGGACAACATAAAGAAAACTTTCAGAAACGGGAGCAGCCTTACGAGGCTGATTTTTCTCAACATCGCAATATTTATATTCCTCACTATCGCAGGCATCATCGGCTTTCTTCTTAATAATCCGGAAATCTCAGCAAAAACCCTCAACCTGTTTTCGGTTCCCTCCTCTCTCAGATCATTTCTCACAAGGCCATGGACAATAATAACTTACATGTTCACGCATAAAGATATCTGGCATATCTTGTTTAATATGTTATGGCTTTACTGGTTTGGCAAGATCTTCCTTGAGTACCTTGATCAGAAAAAACTTGTAGCAGTATATCTCCTGGGAGGTATCATTGGTGCAATTGTTTATATCTTATCGTTTAATATTTTCCCGGCATTTGCAGACTTTGTTGATATCTCAGTAGCTATTGGGGCTTCTGCTTCAGTCATGGCTGTTGTTGTTGCTATAGCTGCTTACGTGCCTGATTATACTGTCAGTCTTTTCCTTCTCGGAAGGATTAAGATAAAATACATGGCCCTGGGAATTTTTATTCTTACTTCAATAATGGATTTTTCGGTTAATTCCGGCGGTAAACTGGCTCATATTGGAGGAGCGCTCCTTGGATATCTTTATACAGTGAATCTTCGTCGTGGTCATGATATGGGAAGAGGGATCAACAAAATAATTGATTTCTTTTCAACACTTTTTAAACCAAGAAAAAAAGTGAGAGTAACATACAAAAAGCCAACAGATGACTATGAATACAACAAAATAAAAGCAGAGCATCAGGCCAAAATAAACAGCATACTTGATAAAATATCCAAAGGCGGTTATGACAGCCTTACAAAAGAAGAGAAAGATCTGCTATTTAAAGAGAGTCAAAAAAAGTAATTCACCAACATTAACCGGAATATTTGAAAAAAATTCTTTATAAAATACTCCTGGCAATAAATATAGCATTTGCCCTTGCTCTTTTGTTGTCTTATCTGGCTGTACATATTGATCCCGATGATTTCGCCCTTCCGGCCTTTTTCGGTCTTTCATATCCATATCTTCTTTTAATCAATACTATTATTATTATCATATGGGCTGTAAATCTAAAACTGGAAGCACTTATATCAGTCATAATTATAGGTGCAGGTTTAACCCATTTCACTAACTATCTGAAGATACGCAGACCTCAAACAGACAAAACAGGTACATTCGAAGTACTTAGTTATAACCTGAGATTGTTTAATTATTTTGAGGATCAAAAAAATCCCAATTCAGAAAGAGTAATTCTCGAATTTCTTCGGAACCAGCAACCCGATATAATTTGTCTTCAGGAGTTTTATTTCGCAGGCAGCCCCGATGAGAAAGAGCAGAGTGTCATAAAAGCGCTGGGAGGAAACTATTATTCCCATCTAAAGGTTATCAGAAGAGGCCTTAATCACTATTTCGGAATTGTTACTCTCAGTCACTTTCCAATAACAGGAAGAGGCGAGATAATACATCCCGGCTCACCCAGTCTTTCTATCTTTACCGATATCCTGATTGACCAGGATACTTTCAGAGTTTTTAATAATCATCTCCAGTCATTCAGGTTGAGAAGTATGGAGCGATCATTTATAAATGAACTGACTGAATCATCTGATAACAAAGAAACTATCGATGAGATCAAAAACATCTCTCATAATCTTAAAGATGGTTTTGTGCGTCGCTCTTCCCAGGCAAAACTGGTTAAGGATTATATTAACAGCTCTCCATTCCCTGTAATTGTTACCGGCGATTTTAACGACACACCGGTTTCATATTCCTACAGAAAAATACGAAAAGGATTGAACGATTCATTCGTTAAATCGGGTTATGGCGCCGGATTCACATACAAAGGCAATTACCCTCCAAACAGGATAGATTATATCCTTTATGATCATACTCTGGAAAGCCGGTCATTTGATATAATAAAAGTAAGATACTCTGATCATTATCCTATTATTGCATACCTCAGAAAACAAAATTAAAAAGGTAGTTTCCTGAAATCCACGTTACCACCGGATATTATCAGACCAATTTTTTTCTCCCGGAAATACCCGGGATTCTCTTTTATTACTGCCAGCACTATGGCTGATGACGGTTCAATTATTATTTTCATTCTCTCCCATACAAGTAGCATACTATCAATAATTGACTCTTCCTTAGCCGTAAAAATATCATCAGTATTTTTCATAATAACCGAAAATGTTAGCTGACTGAGAGATGTCAGTAATCCGTCGGCTATTGTTAAAGGATTAACAGAGGGTATTAGCTTTCCGGATTTAAATGACCGGAACGCATCATCTGCATTTAAAGGTTCAGCTCCAATAGCTTTAATTTTATTATTAATGCCTTTAACACATGTTGAAGTTCCGCTCATGAGCCCTCCGCCACCTATTGGCGCAATTACAATATCAATGTCAGGTTTCTCATCAAGAAGTTCCAGTGCGGCTGTTCCCTGACCACAGATTATATTAAAATTATCATAAGGATGTATAAGAGTGGAGCCATTTCTTTCCATTATTATCCTGCATGTTTCCTCACGTGCCTCGAGAGTGGGCTTGCAGAAAGTGATTTTCGCTCCGTAACCCTCTACTGCATTCTTTTTTACTACAGGAGCTGTTTCGGGCATCACAATATAAGCTTTAATACCGCTTATGGCTGCAGCAAGCGAAAGTGCAGCAGCATGGTTACCTGATGAATGAGTGATAACTCCCCGTTTTTTCTGATCAGCTGTTAATAGCTGTATTGCATTAGTCGCACCTCTGAACTTAAAAGCACCTACTTTCTGAAAATTCTCACATTTAAAGAACATTTGGCAATCGAATAGCCTGTTGAGTTGCCGTGAGCTCAAGACAGGAGTGCGATGAATGAATGGCTTAATTCTTTTGTGAGCTTCCTGTATATCGGAGAATGAGGGTAAATCCATTTAATTGAAAACTCAACAGGTTTTTAGAAAATGCTGTAAGCAACTGTAATACCTGCCATAACAACAGATACCATCGACATAAGTTTAATAAGAATATTAAGTGAAGGTCCGGATGTATCTTTAAAAGGATCACCAACTGTATCTCCTACAATAGAAGCTTTATGCGGATCGCTATTCTTACCTCCAAGGTGACCTCTTTCAATATATTTCTTTGCATTATCCCAGGCACCACCGGTATTATTCAGCATACTTGCGAGGGTGAAACCGGTAGTCAGGCCTCCTGCAAGAAGACCAACCACACCAGCAACCCCGAAAAGAATACCGACAACCAGAGGAACTGCTATTGCCAGTAACGATGGCACCATCATTTCCTGCTGTGCTCCACGTGTTGAGATCTCCACACATTTTGCATACTCCGGCTTACCGGTACCCTGCATGATTCCGGGAATCTCGCGAAACTGACGTCTTACTTCCTCAACCATTTTACCAGCAGCTCTCCCGACTGCTTTCATACTCATTGCACAGAAAACAAATGCCATCATTGCTCCAATAAATATACCGCCCAGAAGGATAGGATTAAATAAGGAAATATCGTACGCAGCCACAAAATCCGTTATTCCCGCAGTTGTCACACTAACTGCTGTTTGTCCCTCCTGAACGGATGGAAGTGTATTATTATAAAATAAAATATCCCCAATTTGTTTAAATCCCTCAGGTGCTCTGTCGGCCACCCTGCCCAGCCATAATTTAACCTCTTCCATATATGCAGCCATAAGTGCCATAGCAGTGAGAGCTGCCGAACCAATGGCAAAACCTTTACCGGTTGCGGCAGTAGTGTTTCCAAGGCCATCAAGGGCATCTGTTCTTTCCCTTACTTCTTTCGGTAATTCGGCCATCTCGGCATTTCCTCCCGCATTATCGGCAATAGGACCGAATGCATCTGTAGCCAGAGTAATTCCAAGAGTTGAAAGCATACCAACAGCAGCAAATCCTATCCCATAAACACCATAAGCAAAGTCGTGAAATCCACCCGCAAAGCCAAAAGCTGCAATAATACCTCCAACAATCGTCACAACCGGTACCCAGGTTGAAAACATACCAACAGCAATTCCTTCAATAATAACTGTTGCCGGACCTTGCAGAGCTTGTCTGGCTATTCCCTGTGTTGGTTTATAACCGTCTGATGTGAAGTATTCTGTTGATTGTCCGATTATTACACCTGCCAGTAGCCCGGCGACAACTGATCCGAAAATACCCCAGGTTATCCAGCCGGCAAAAACCATAATTGCAAGCGCAACAAGAATGAAAGCTGAACTGCCTCCTGTTCCAAGCAACAAAGCATTAAGAAGATTTTTCGGAGTAGCCGATTCTTTGGTCCTTACAAGATAAACACCAACTATTGAAAGCAAAATACCAATAGCTGAAACAATCATTGGAGCCAGAATCGCTCTTAACTGAAGCTCACCGGTTACTGCAGGCAGTGCTGCACCAAGAGCCGCTGTGGCCAGTATTGACCCTGCATAGGACTCATAAAGGTCGGCACCCATGCCTGCCACATCACCAACATTATCACCTACATTATCTGCAATTGTGGCAGGATTACGCGGATCGTCTTCCGGAATCCCTGCCTCGACCTTGCCAACAAGATCAGCACCTACGTCAGCAGCTTTTGTAAAAATCCCTCCCCCAACACGTGCAAATAATGCCTGTGTTGAAGCACCCATACCAAAAGTAAGCATGGTTGCTGTTATTTCAATAAATTTTTGATGATCAGTAGTCCCTGCATGAACAAAAGTCAATCCAATAAACTTAAGCCCGGATTCCATATGTTCGGGAGTAAAAATTAAGCCATTAAGTAAAATAAACCATATGGCTATATCCAGCAAACCGAAGCCTACAACAACAAGTCCCATCACGGCTCCACTTCTGAGGGCAACTTGTAATCCTTTATTAAGTGATTGGGATGCGGCCCAGGCAGTTCTGTTTGAAGCAAATGTTGCTGTTCTCATACCAAGATACCCGCAGAGACCGGAAAAGAAACCTCCGGTAAGAAATGCCACCGGGACAAACGGATTCTGTACACCAATATAAGCCAGTATTGTTAATAAAACCACAAGAATAATAAAAACCTTAGTCACAACAGCATACTGGCGCTTCAGATAAGCCATAGCACCCTCCCTGACGTAAGCAGCTATCTCTTTCATCCTGTCCGTACCTTCTTCCTTGGCAATCATACTTTTGTAAAAAATCCAGGCAAACAGTAATGCCAGAAGAGCTGAAATTGGAACGATCCAAAAAATACTACTAATCATATTATCTGTTTTTAAATTATAAATTTGTTGTTGGTTCCCCAAAGGGGAAAAATTGACGGTACAAAACTATACTAGTTTTTCATTAATACAAATGAAGACTGAATGTCAGTTAACATTTTATAAAGATTGTTTAAATCGCTCTGAAAAACTCGTAGTTAATATCTTCAAGCTCCTTCATACTAGGATACGGATAGAAAATAATCTCATCTTTGGCGCCGATATAGAAACCTGATTTTATTGTCCTGTAAAGGAGAAGTCCCGAGAAAATGCGCTGCACGGTTTTCATACGCTTTTCATACTCACCCTTCAGTATTTCGAGGCAATCTCTCAGGTGTCCCAGGTTAGAGTATGGCAGATCTTCAGCTGATCCTCCCAAAGGATCAGTAGCTAATTCGCCAAGCTTCAAATCGACAAAGAAAAGTTTGGGAAGCACTATAGGCGTTGATCCGTCAGTCAGTCGTTTCAAAAATACTGAAGGAGGCAACCCGCTTGCTACCATAGGTGTAACAGGACATAATTCCTGATACAGATAAAGAGCATCATGGATTTCCCTGTTCTTGTCATAGGGCGCTTTTTTCAATTCAAAAACACAACCGTTATCAGTAGTCAGATATAGGCTTTTCAGTGCATCAAAGGATATGGTTTCCAGCACTTTGTATACTGAAAGATAAACTGAGCTTTTTGGACTGCCGTCTTCCTTGGCAACACAACGTTTATTCAGACTGTCCATATCAATGAGGTATTCAATTTTGCCGAGGTCAACCTCAAAAAAAATAGCCTGCCCTTTATTGCGCTTTTTCGTTCCGGTTGACAGGTACATTCCGAAACCTTCCGGAGGAAGCATCGAGGCAACAAGTGCTTCGGGAATGCAGGTTAAATAAATGTATTTACTCATAACTTTGTTTATTTAAAGAAAAACATTTTCGGCATAACAATTATGACAAAGAACTGAAACTACAATCTATTTCAAATTTAAGCTACTTTTTCCAACAATGAAAGGGAAGACAACATCATTTAGAGTTTTATTCTCTGTTCTTAACATATTCATTCATCCAGTTAAGAACTTCCCAGTGTTTATGCAAAATTGATTCTCGTGCAGCATATCCGTGACTCTCATTTGGAAGCATAACAAGTCTGACTATTGCTCCGAATCCCTTCAGTGCTGCATAATATCTTTCGCTTTGAATCGGAAAAGTACCACTGTTATTATCAGCCATGCCATGTATCAGCATAATCGGATCTTTAACTTTATCTGTATGCATAAATGGAGACATCCTGTTATAAATTTCCGGTGCTTCCCAATAGTTCCTTCTCTCATTCTGGAATCCAAAAGGGGTAAGAGTCCTGTTATATGCGCCGCTTTCAGCTATGCCGGCTGCAAACAATCTGGTATGAGCCAGGAGGTTAGCAGTCATAAATGCCCCATATGAATGTCCGGTTACAGCGACTTTTTCACGATCTGTTACGCCCAATTCAACAGCTCTGTTTATCGCAGCTTCAGCATTTGCTACCAGTTGTTCAATGAATGTATCGTTAGGCTCTTTTCCCTCTACACCTACTATGGGGAAGGCAGCATTCATTAATATTGCGTATCCCTGAGTGACATAGACAAGTGCCGAAGCAGGACTTATCCTTGTAAATGCATAAGGTGAGCCACTCACCTGCCCGGCGGCTGAAGGATCATTGTACTCACGCGGATAAGCCCAGAGAAGAGTTGGCAGTGGTCCGTCTTTTTCTTTGTTATAACCCTCTGGAAGGTAAAGTGTAAACGAAAGATCCAGGCTGTCACTCCGCTTATATTTTACAAGCTCCTTCTGAATACCTGCCAGTTGAGGATAGGGATTCTCAAATCTTGTGACCTGAGTCAGTCTCCCGTTACGCAGATTCCTGATAAAATAATTAGGTACATCTGTAACTGACTGTCTGCTGGTTAGAATTAATCCTTTTGAAATATCCAGCAGTGTTGAGATAGTCTCATAATACGGAGCCTCAGATCTCCATAGTCTTGAGGTTTTTCCCGAGGAGATTTCATATTTATCTATAAATGGCCTGTCCCCTTCAGGTGAAGCACCAGCACCTGTAAGAAATAATGATCTTCCCCTGTCAGTGAAGAAAAGTACATTTCTACCGTAATTATTCCGGTCAGTTATAAAACGACCCGGATTGTTATAACGATCATCTGCGTTGTACTCCTGTATTTTCTTCTTCGTATTTTGAGGATCAGCAGGATTAAATGAACTTGTAACCCGCATCCGTGTCCTGCTTAAACCTTCTGAGATCAAAGCATAATCCTCTTTCCCCCAGGTAATTCCACCATATCTCATTTCTGTTGCAATAAATCTTACCGGGTCTTCAGTAAATGGTTCCGATAATAGATACACCTGATCGTGGTACTCCATTTCGTTCTTATAATCACCTCCGTCAAGAGCTTCCACCCAATAAACAGTAGCCGGCTTATCCGGACGCCAGCCGAATGACCTTGGCCAGGGCAGAACAACATCATAACCTCTGGGCAGATTCTCAGTTAATGGTTTATCCAGCAATGTTCTGACAACATTGCCTTTTAAATCAAGAATTTGGATTAAAACAGGAAAATTATGCCATGTAACAATATATGAAAATGGCCGTTTTATCTCAAACACTAACAAGAACCGCCCATCCGGAGAGGGTTCGGCGTCGGTTATCATACCAGGAGATCCTATTGTTTCAGAACTTGTTCCATTCCAAAACATTAGCTGTGACCTGGCAAAATACTCAAATATCATCTCATCAACCGGATCCTTGAGTAGATCCTGGTAGGTGGCTGCCTGGCCTTTTATACCCAGATTTTCCTGCACAACAGGACCTTCAGGCACAGGATTACGTTCAGGCTTCTCTCCTCTCTCAGGATCAGTAACTTTGTAAATAATACTTTTATTGTCAGATAACCAGTATACCGGATTTCCAAAAACCATATTAATGTGATCCGCTATCTTCCATGCTTTCAGTGAACTAACGTCACAAACCCATAACTCGATTGTCGACTGCTTTGTATTGGTAAATGCAAACATTTTACCATCTGCCGCCCAAACAGGGGATCCGAGATGGGGATCCTGTGGCAATCCGCTTATCTCATGACTATTGGTCCCGTCTATATTAATGATCCTCATACCTTTGTTATATGTGCGCCTGCTTGGTCCGCTGTTGGCAGGATTTATCCTGATGCCTGCTATCCTCAGTTCTTCCTCAGAAAGATCACTGATAGTGATAAGACCCGGCCTTTCAATTATTATCATACAAGATTTATCCGGACTCACAGATACTGATGGAGTTGGAGGTGCATCAACAATCTTTACAATTTCGTCCGGCGGAAGCTGGTATTTCAGCGCATCCTGTGCATATACCTTTATGAAGGTAAATAATGTTGCTGTTGAGATTATGAAGAATTTTCTGACCATGATGTAATATTTTTATAGATTAAATAATATCTCCAAAGATATTTATTTATAAATATTGATGTGTGTTTAATAATACTTGCACTTTTTGTTATTTTTTTCCATTTTACAATTATTAAATTTGCCCGGTTATCCAACTGCAAATACCAGAAACATAAACAGGAACCCATGATTAATTTTTTTGATGATAAGATCTCAGACAGACTTGGTGGTGTAAACTTTGGAAAATCAACAGTCATATACAAGTTTGAACTTATTAAAAGAGCAAAGGCAGCAGCAAAAAAAGCACACCCTTATATCAGCCTTATCGATATGGGTGTTGGTGAACCAGACTGGCCTGCTGATAGTCTGGTTGTAAAAGCTTTATCTGAGGAGGCCGGAAAACCAGAAAACAGGCGGTATGCCGATAATGGAATTCCTGAGTTTCAGGAAGCCGCAGCCCGCTATCTTGAAAAGGTATACAGGCTTTCAGATTTAAACCCTTCAGGAAATATAATTCACGGCATAGGATCAAAACCGATACTGGCAATGCTTCCATTATGTTTTATTAATCCTGGTGATATATTACTTACTACAGTTCCGGGTTATCCGGTTTCAGCAACTTATACAAAATACCTTGGAGGCGAAGTATTCAACCTGCCATTATTTGAATCAAACTCATTTTTACCTGACTTAAGTTCAATTCCTCAGTCAATACTAAAGAGAGCCAAGCTTCTTTATCTGAATTATCCAAATAATCCGACCGGTGCTGTTGCGAATATTGAATTCTTTAAACAGGTAGTTGATTTTGCAAGGAAAAATAATTTCATCGTTATTCATGATGCAGCTTATAGTGCACTGACATACGACGGATACAAGCCACTTAGTTTTCTTTCTGCAGAGGGTGCTATGGAAGTTGGTCTGGAAGTCCATTCCTTATCAAAGGCTTTTAATATGACCGGATGGAGGATAGGTTTTATATGTGGTGACAGTAAAGCTGTAAAAGCTTACGCATCAGTAAAAGATAATACTGATTCAGGGCAGTTCAGGGCAATTCAAAAGGCAGCCATTAAGGCACTAAGCAATACAGAAATAACTGACAAAACAATAAGAAAATACTCCAGAAGATTCGATTTGCTTGTAAATGCTCTTAATGATTTAGGATTTGATGCCAAAAAGCCAAAAGGATCATTTTATTGCTATGTAAAGGCCCCTGCTGGTACCAGAAACGGAATAGTGTTTAATACTGCGTCTGAGTTTTCAGAATTTCTGATACGTGAATCATTAATATCCACTGTTCCATGGGATGATGCCGGAAAATTCATTCGATTCTCGGTAACTTTTGAGGCAGATTCAGTTCAAAATGAAATAGAAGTGATCAATGAAATGAAAGAGAGAATGAAAAAACTAAACTTAATATTCTGAAATAAGCACTTAATTTTATTCTTTTAACCCCTTTTCTTATTTCACCCATGGGAGAAATGATAAAAAGATCTTTTACTCCTTCCCCCCTTAGCTTTCGCGAAGCTTCAGTGAAGCAAAGGTGGGAGAAGATTGGGATGAAGGACAAATCATATGATGCCAAAGTTTGAAGAAGATATTAAAGAATCGTTGTCTATCCTGAAGGCAGGTGGTACAATCCTGTATCCTACAGATACAATATGGGGACTTGGATGTGATGCTACCAACAGGGAAGCGGTTGAGAGGATATTCAAAATCAAGCAAAGAAAAGAAAGTAAAAGCTTAATCGTTCTGGTTAACGGGGAATCAATGCTTGAACGTTATGTTAAATATATTCCCGAGATAGTATTTGATATTATTGGTGTTGCCGATAAACCATTGACAATCATTTATCCTGAAGGCAAAAACCTTGCCACCGGCATTTACAGTGAAGATGGTTCGGTGGGGTTAAGGATCTGCAAGGATGATTTCTGCAACCAGCTAATAACCCGGTTCATGAAACCAATTGTCTCAACTTCAGCCAATATCAGTGGATCCCCTCCTCCTGCTAATTTTCCGGAAATAGATGAATCAATCTTAGCATCTGTCGGTTATATTGTAAAACACCGGCAAAAAGACCTGAGTAAATATTCCCCTTCTCAGATTCTTAAAGTGGAAACAAATGGTGTGATTAAAATTATAAGAGAATAATTTATCTTGATCTTACATGTCCTGATCCTGAGACTCTTGCATTAATTCTTGGACTTCCGGTATAAGTTATATTACCACTCCCTGATATTCTTGCATCTAAGGATTCCGAAACATTACAGTAACAATCACCGCTTCCTGAGATGCTTGCCGATAAATCACCCAGTTCTATCGTTTCTCCGGTAAAGTTCCCTGATCCACTGATCGAAATATCTGCATTGTCAGCTTTCCCGTCTCCGTCAATTATAATATCGCCAGAGCCGGATATTCTGCTATTCAGCTCCCTGACCTCAACATCTGCAGTGTATATCTTTCCGCTGCCACTTACATTTAAACTGAGGCTGGTAGTAATTACATCATCCTGTATCTCTGCCCTGCCTGAACCTGAAACACTCAGACCTTCTATTTCGGGCATGGTTACATAAGCTGTTATTCTTTCATTTCTAATCGAGAACCTCCAGCTGGCCATCTTAATAACCAGTCTGCCTTCTGATACTTCCGTTTCGACTTTTTCCAGAAAATCACTGCGTCCCTCAAGAATAACCTTATACTCAGAACCCAGGTTGATGTACAGGTTTCCTGCCACACCGAAACTTACCTTGGTAAAATTCCTTACATTCCTTGTCTCTTTGACCGTTGACTGTCCCAAAGAGAGGCAGGATACCAGTGCAAATAAAATAATAAATGTTAAAAATCTTTCCTTTTTCATTGCTTAAAGGGTATTTGTTATTAATATCTTAAAAGACGTTTTATTTACCTTTTAGTTGCATAAGATGGAAATTCGTTCGGTAAAAGGAAATTTTTATGGCACCGATTGCAACCGAGGAGACCACATAGTGGGATCCGAGCTCGACAAAGTCAAATCCGTGCCTTTTTTCATATAATATTCAGTTGATATCAGTCAATCCTTCGGGCAGGTTCATTATGATAGTTTTTCTTTCCTGATCGACTTCAATTATAAAATCTTCATGCAGAGGAATAAGTATCTCCCTGTTATCATCACCGATAATATTCAGCAGCCACTGTCCGGGATTTCGAATTACCTCCTTAATAAAGCCTATTAATTCCCTTTCAGCAGTAACCACACTAAATTCTGAAATACTCTCCAGATCTTCTGGTATGAGTTCATCATCAGTACCTGCAGCCAGAAATAATCTGCACCCCGTGAATTCACTAACTTTTTCAATTGATTCATATCCGTCAAACATAAGATTGATCTTGCCGGCACCGGTATCTTCCTGCTGAGATATTAAAAAAGGAACAGGTATTCCTTCTATTTCAAGAAAAACCCATTCCATCGCAGGTATATTTTCAGATAAGGTTTTTTCCAGTTTAACTGTTACGGCACCTTCATAACCGTGAATTTTTGTGATCCGACCGAGTAATATTTGCTTTGTATAAGCCATTCCGATCGTTTTCCCTTAAGACTCCTCGTTTATTCAGCCGGTTTATCTTCTTCAGTTTCCGGTTTAGATTCATCTTCCCCTTCAGCAGGAGTCTCTTTATTTTCTTTTGCTGTTTCTGGTTCCTTTGCCGGAACTGATTCTTCAGTTACAGTAGCTTCATCCTTTACCTGTACTGGTTCCTGTTCCTCTGCCGGAACCTGTTCTTCAGCAACGGTAGCTTCATCCTTTACCTGTACTGGTTCCTGTTCCTCTGCCGGAACCTGTTCTT
>CAZQVL010000023.1:0-33396 GCA_964596715.1 uncultured Rikenellaceae bacterium | reverse complement strand
TTCCTGTTCCTCTGCCGGAACCTGTTCTTCAGCAACGGTAGCTTCATCCTTTACCGTTACTGGTTCCTCTGTCTGAGTGGTTCCTTCTTCGGTTTCATCTGCTGTTGTAGCTTGCTTTTCCTTGTCCGCCAGCTCAGCCTGTTTTTTTTCAAGCTTTGCAGCCCTTGCTTCGTTTATCCGCTTTTCAGATGCAAGTCGTTTAACAAGTTCTTCATCTTTCGACTTCTCAAGTCCAGACTTTTTCGCTTCAATTTTAGCTTCATTCTGCTTCATCCATTCTTCAAAACGGCGTGTAGCTTCAGCTTCATCAAAAGCACCCTTTTTAACACCTCCCAGAAGATGTTTTTTAAGCAGAACACCTTTATATGATAAGATAGCTCTACATGTCTCGGTAGGTATTGCGCCATTTTGCAGCCAACCCAGTGCTTTATCGAAATCGATTTCGATTGTTGCAGGATTAGTGATAGGATTATAGAATCCGATCTTTTCAATATATCTGCCATCCCGTGGCGACCTGCTATCTGCAACCACAATGTGGAAGAAGGCTTTTTTCTTACGGCCTTTTCTAGCTAATCTGATTTTAACTGCCATTAATTTTTTACGCTTTTATTTAACCTACTTTTAAAAATTGTGGGTGCAAAGATAATCAAATTTATTCACCAAACAACTGTATAAAAGTAGAGACGCCCAACCTGGGCGCCTCTACGGATAAAACACAATTCATATCATCCTCCTATATACCATGGATTCTGTACCAGGAGATCATTCACCTGCATCTCTCTGAATGGCACAGGAAGAATCAGATTACCTGCATCATAGGGATAGGTCCCTATGTCTAAATGCCATCTTTTAAGATCGTGTAGCCGGTGGCCTTCCCAGCAGAGCTCGAAGTAACGTTCTTCCCTTATCTGATCCTGGGTCACTGGTCCGCTATACGCCGGAGCAAGAGATCTGTCCCTTACAATATTAACATCCTGAGTCGGAGTGTTCGGACCAATAAAAGGAGCACCATTCTCAAAATTGGCTTCTGCTCTGATCAGGTACATCTCAGCCAAACGGATAAGTGGAATATTGGCATAGTAATCGCCCCATTTTGAGGTGTTTATTCCTCCATTATTTAATATTGTCCCAACACCGATATAATACATTTTGTTAATATCCTCAATTGTATAGGAAGGTTCTGTATCATCCTGAAGCATGCCCCTGAGGTCAGCCGGATCAAATTTAGTCAGGAAGCCCGGTTGAATATCATAGTCTCCACGGCCCATGCCGTTCAATGAAGCATACATTACAGTAAGCCAGGCTGTATTTGAGGCAACATTATTCTGAAGAGCAAAGATCACTTCCGGCGAAGTCCCGGTGATATTAAAGGGTTCCAGGGGATGTGAAGTAAGGCTGAAACCACCGTTTTCAATTACATTGTTAGCCTCAGTGGCTGCATTGACAAAATCGCTCTGCTGAAGATACAACCTTGCAAGAACTGCACTGGCTACATAATTGGTTGCATAGACACCATTTGTCTCTGGTAAGAGATTTTTTGCATCAGTAAGATCCGATAATGCCTGATCATAGCACTGCTCAACAGTACTCCTTGCAACGTTTACTGCATCTTCAACATCTTTTGTGGGAGTTAGAACGATCGGAACACCTGGTTGTGTATTATCAACACCGGGTTCATAAGGCAGACCAAACAGCCTTGCCATCTCAAATAAAACCCAGCCCCTCAGAAACTTGGCTTCACCCTCAACAATATCACGATCCTCTGCATCGAGAATGGAAAGAGTACCTGGATCGAGAAGATTATTGCAAATGTTGATCAGACTGTATGCATCAACCCATGTTTCCTCTACATAATCGTTGGTAACAGTAACCTCCTTCCTTATGAACTCTCTCGGTTGAGCATATGTCCCGATAAATGTCATATCTGTGGTTGCTGCATAGAGTTCACTGAACTCATTAAATTGGCACCCAAAAAGGTTTGCACTTCTAGCTTCAAGGTAAGCCCCGATAAGTGTTGCTTTGATATTTTCAGCAGTAGTAAGGGCCGTACCCGCATCTATCGATTGCTGAGGCTTCAGATCCAGTTTTTCATCACAGGAAAAAAGTAAAAGAAGAACGGGAAGGATCAGCAACCATTTTTTACTTTGAAATAATATTTTTTTCATGATCGTAAAAATTTACAGTTAAAATGTAAGATTGATTCCAAGGGTGTATGTCCTGGCCTGTGGTGCTGTATAGAAATCATACCCCTGAATAATATTGGCATTCTGGGTTGACCGATCGGTACCCGTGTAGTTAACTTCCGGGTCCCACCCTTTGTATTTAGTCAGGATATACAGATTCTGTACGCCGATATATACCCTTAAAGATGAGAGCATTATTTTGTTTACAAGGCTCACCGGGAAATTATACCCAAGATTGACATTTCTTACCCTCAAATACGAAGCGTCAGAAAGATACCTGCTTGAATTATTGGTACCATTACCTTCACCCAGTCTGGCCTGAGGAACATCACTAATGTCGCCAGGATTCTGCCACCTGTTCATCTGGTCAACCGTCTGGTTATCAAACCAGTCGGCAGCAGCAGACTGATACCTTCCTCCTCCGTTGAAAACTTCATTGCCATAAACAAAACTCAGAAGGATATTCAGATCAACACCCTTATACTCCATATAATTATTCAATCCTCCTGTAAAATCAGGATTTGGAGATCCAGCTATTATTTCCTCTGCAAGGTTGTAATCGTTTGTTGTCCCATCACTTGTTGCGTTGAGATAGTAAATAGCATCACCATTATCGGGATCAACCCCGGCATATTTTCTTAATTTGAATACCCCTATGGGCTGACCTTCTATTACGTAGTTAATGCCGTTAGGTGTGATTTCAGGCCCGTTAATATCTATGATCTTATTCCTGTTAAAAGAAATATTGAAATCTGTGGTCCATTTAAATGTTCCCACCAAATTGTTTGACCGGAGGGCAAATTCAAGCCCTTTGTTTTCCAGCTCTCCGACATTGCTCCAGACACCTGTAAAGCCTGAGGTAGCCGGCAGGGTTCTGTAAAGAAGCAGATCAGTTGTTTTTTTGTAATAAAGATCTATTTCACCTGTCAGCCTGTTTCTGAAGAATCCGAAATCAAGACCTAAATCTGTCTGGGCTGTATTTTCCCATCCCAGTTCACGACTCTGCAATTGTGTTGGTTGCAGGGCATTCCTCCCTGCATAGTTTTCTCCTGTGTAAAGTGCAAGATGTGCATAATCAGGAATTCCGGAGTTGCCTGTAAAACCATAGCTGGCACGTAATTTAAGATAACTCAGAATATTTTTTATCCCAGCCATAAAATCCTCCTGGGTAATGATCCAGCCTGTTGAAGCAGCCGGAAAGAAACCATATCTGTTATCAACACCAAATCTTGATGATCCGTCAACCCTGCCACTAAGAGTGAAAAGATACCTGTCTTTTAAGGTATAATTAGCTCTTCCGAAATAGGACAGAAAGCTGTGACCGTAATCCCAGCTTGCGAAATCTGTTGCTTCTGCAGCGTTCTCGATATTATGAAAATCATCTGTGGGGAATCCTTTACCCTGGATATCCGATCCGGTTGTTTTTGATTCCTGGTATGAAATACCTGCAACTACATTAACATTGTGGATATCGAACTTTTTTGCATATGTCAGATAATTTTCCCAGTTGTAGTTCACAACCCTTACAGAACGGTTCTGGGCTTCACCTGCAGGCCCTGCCCCGATAGTCAGGCGTCCCCAGAAATTCTTCTCACGCTGATCAATAATGTCTGTTCCGAACTCTGATCTGAAAGTTAGGTCTTTCAGAATATTATAAGCTACATGGGCGTTTGCCAGTGATCTGAATGCAACCTGGTTATTGAATGCATCTCTGAGTGAGATCAGTCCGTTATAATATATTGTTTCTGTATTCAGCTCTCCTGTTTCAGGATCATATACTGGTGTTACAGGAGCCTGTGCCACAAGCTGCAGTGGTGTTGCAAAAGCATTATCATTCTCGACCCTGTCCATTTCTGTTCTGATGAGGTTCATCTGAAGACCAAAAGTCAGTCTTTCACCTGCCTTCTGATCAAGGTTCAGACGGCCGCTAAGCTTTGTCATACTGTTACCACGGAGAATACCAACTGTATTATCGTAACTTAAACCAGCGTAGTAAGTAGTATTTTCAGTACCTCCTGTGGCTGAGACATTGATCCTGTTGACAGATCCTTTCTGAAATGCTTCTTTCTGCCAGTCGGTGTCATAACCTTCGTCCCATCTGGGCACGAACATATTCCATATGTCCTCTTTTGGGAGCCAGCCCCATACATTACCAAACTCGTCAGATACATTATCCATTGCTTCATTAAAAAGCTCCAGATACTGATCTGCATTGAGCCATTCGACAAGATGGCTGGGCTCACTGATACCGGTTGTATAGTCAACATTGAATTTAGTGGCGCCTCGTTGCCCTTTTTTGGTAGTAATAATCACTACTCCATTCGATGCTCTTGAACCATAAATTGCAGCGGCTGAAGCATCCTTGAGTACCTGTATGGATTCAACGTCAGACATGGCAAGATCAGCCAGGGGACTGGTAGGCTGGTTGTTGACATTACTTAAGTTACTGGCAGTTATAGGAACACCGTCAACCACATACAGAGGCTGGTTATCGGCTGACACTGAAGAAGATCCCCTGATCCTCATTTTAACCGACTCGCCTAACTTACCGCTTGCCTGTTCAATGAAAACCCCGGCTGTTTTCCCCTGAATGGCTGATTCAAAACTGACTGTAGGAGTTTCTGCCAGACCCTTGGTATCTACTTTGGTAATAGCCCCGGAAACAGTCCTTTTAATTGCGGTTCCGTATCCGGTTACAACCACTTCATTAACACCAAGAAGTTCGTACTCAAGTATTACATCAATAACATTCGACGTACCAACGGTAACCTCGGTGGTCCCCATACCGACAAAACGGAATTCCAGAACAGATCCCGGCGCTGCAGATATCTGATACTTACCGTCAATATCCGTTGCAGTACCAACCGATGTTCCCTTAACAGTTACGGTAGCTCCTACAATTGGTTCCCCGTCTTCAGCTCCTGTTACCGTACCCGTAATGGTTCTTTGCTGACCATTGGCAGAAAGCAAAAAACCGGAAAGTACAAAAAATAACATAAGAAGTATTTTCATAACTTTTAGTTTAGATAAATAATAAAAAATTTTCGGAATTTGTTAATTCCTTCTACTGTCCATTTTGATGCATGGCATCAGCGAACAAAAATATTAAATTTTTTAAATATAAAGTCTAATATTTGTAAAACATTCTCAAAAGAAATTCAAAAAACTTACAATCGCTCCTAAAGGGTATAATATAAATAGCATTTTGTTCTTTTTTACCTACTTTTGTGTACCGGCCCGGAATAAATTTATATTCATCTTTATGAGCGGATTTACTCATTTACATGTTCATACTCAATACTCTATACTTGACGGAGCTTCAAATATTAATTTGCTGATCGATAAGGTAAAATCGCTGGGGATGGAAGCTGTTGCCATAACCGATCATGGAAATATGTTTGGGGTCAAAGAGTTTCATGTAACGGCAACAAAAAAGGGAATTAAACCAATAATCGGTTGTGAAATATATGTTGCCAGGAGATCCATAAACGAAGTTTCCGAAAAGGAAGATCGCTCAGGCGATCATCTTATACTCCTTGCCAAAAACCTTACTGGTTATAAAAACCTTATCAAGCTTATTTCAACTTCCTGGATTAAAGGATTTTATTATAAACCACGTGTTGATAAGGATTTGCTGGCTCAATACAAAGAAGGTTTAATAGCTTCGTCGGCATGCCTGGCCGGAGAAATACAGGATGCTATACTGAATGGCTCAATGAGCGATGCCGAAGCAGCCCTCAGGAATTACATTGAAATCTTTGGTGATGATTTCTACCTCGAAATTCAAAGACACGAAACCTATGATCCTGAAGCAGACAGAAGTGTGTTCCCTATGCAGCAGAAAGTTATCGGAGTCTTTAAGGAACTATCTGTAAAATATAATGTAAAGATAATCGCTACAAACGATATTCATTTTATTAATGCAGAAGATGCTGAAGCTCACGACCGGCTGATATGCATTAATACTGCAAAGGATATTGACGATCCCGACCGGTTAAGATACACCAAACAGGAGTACCTTAAGAGCGAGGACGAAATGCGGTATATATTCAGTGATATACCGGAAGCAATAGATAATATATCCGAACTGGTATCCAAGATTGAAAAATACAAGCTTGACCATGCTCCTATCATGCCCGATTTTGAGCTTCCTGACGGTTATACTGACAAGAATGAGTACCTGAGGTTTTTAACCTATCAGGGAGCAAAAGAAAGATGGGGAGAACTGACAGAAGAAAAGACCGACAGGATTGATTTTGAGCTTGAGACTATAGCGAAAATGGGCTACCCGGGTTATTTTCTTATTGTCCACGATTTCCTCAGAGCGGCCAGGGATATAGGCGTTTCTATAGGACCGGGAAGAGGTTCTGCTGCCGGCTCAGCTGTAGCTTATTGCCTTAGAATTACTGACATAGATCCCATTAAATATGATCTTCTGTTTGAGCGTTTCCTGAATCCCGACCGGATATCTATGCCCGATATTGACATTGATTTTGATGAAGACGGAAGAGAGTCTGTTCTGAAATACGTCGTCGATAAATATGGTCACGATAAGGTTGCTCATATAATTACTTTCGGCACTATGGCAGCAAAACTGGCTATCAGGGATGTTGCAAGGGTGCAGAAACTGCCTTTGCCAGATGCTGACCGGCTGGCTAAACTTGTCCCTGACAGGCCCGGCGTCACTCTGGCCCAGGCTTACGCAGAAGTACCCGAACTGGCGAAAGAAAAAGATTCCCCGAATAAGCTTATAGCCCAGACCCTCAAATATGCTGAAGTGCTTGAGGGTTCAATAAGGCAGACCGGTGTCCATGCCTGCGGAATAATAATAGGTAAGGATTCGCTCGACAATTATATTCCGCTATGCACAGCAAAAGATACCGACCTGTATGTAACCCAGTATGATGGCACACAGGTCGGATCAGTCGGGTTACTCAAGATGGATTTTCTGGGTCTTAAAACTCTTTCAATAATAAAAGATGCTGTTGAAAATATTAAAAAATCAAAAGGGATTGATATTGACCCCGATAACCTGCCTCTTGATGATAAAAAGACCTTTGAGCTCTTCAGTAACGGTGAAACTACAGGTATCTTCCAGTTTGAATCAACAGGGATGAAGAGATACCTCAGGGAACTTAAACCTACCCGTTTTGAGGACCTGATAGCTATGAATGCCTTGTACCGGCCGGGGCCAATGGAATATATTCCAAAGTTTATCAGGAGGAAACATGGTACTGAACCTATTGAGTACAACCTCCCGGGAATGGAAAATTATCTGGCCGATTCTTACGGGATTGCTGTTTACCAGGAACAGGTAATGCTTCTTTCACAGGAGCTTGCCGGTTTTAGCAAAGGTGAAGCAGATTCCCTCAGAAAAGCAATGGGAAAAAAGAAGAAGTCCATCATGGATGAAATGAAGCTTAAATTCCTCGAAGGCTGCAGAAAAAAAGGATATGACGAAAACATTGTATTCAAAATATGGTCCGACTGGGAAGCTTTTGCCCAGTACGCTTTCAATAAATCTCACTCAACCTGTTATGCCCTTATTGCATTTCAGACCGGGTACCTTAAAGCTCACTGCCCGGCTGAGTATATGGCAGCTGTTTTAAGCCGGAATATCAGCGATATTAAAAAGATCACAATATTCATGGACGAAACCCGCAGAATGGGTATGGAAGTGCTTGGTCCAGATGTAAATGAGAGTAATGTAAAATTCACAGTGAATAAAGATGGAAATATCCGTTTTGGCCTTGGCGCTATTAAAGGAGTAGGTGAAAGTGCTGTTCTGCAGATGATAGAGGAGAGAGAAAAGAATGGACTTTATAAGAATATATATGATCTGGTAGAAAGAGTAAATCTCAATTCACTTAACAAGAAAAACCTTGAAGCAATGGCTGTTGCCGGAGCATTCGACTGTTTCTCCGGAATCAGCAGGCCACAGTATTTCTCTCTTGATACCAGAGGTACATCCTTCATAGAAAGTCTGATACGTTACGGGAATAATGCAAAAGCAATAAGAAACTCAAGCCAGCAGACACTTTTTGGAGAAGCGGGAGGTTTTGACATTATTAAGCCTGAACCTACTCCATGCCCCGACTGGCCTAAACTTGAAAAACTCAACAGGGAGAAAGAGGTAATAGGTATTTATCTCTCATCCCACCCCCTGGATGATTTCAGGCTCGAAATAAACACGTTTACTACAGCCACACTGGCCGATCTGCAAAACATGCACGACTGGCTCGAAAGGGATGTTACTGTAGCAGGTATAGTAACAGATACTAAAAACGGTATCGGGAAAAACGGAAAACCTTATGGCTCTTTCACACTGCAGGACTATTCCGATTCATTCCGGTTCGTGATGTTCGATAAGGAATACCTTGAACACAGTAAATTTTTCATTGTTGGTTATTACCTTCTGGTTAAGGGAAGAGTTCAGAAACGTAAATACAAAGACGATGAACTCGAGTTCCGTATTAAATCAATTAACCTCCTGTCGAGTGTTAAAGATGAACTTATCAAATCGGTTACACTTAAAATTCATCCCGAAAACATCAACAAGGAGATGATCAATGAACTTATGGAACTTGTTAAGGAAAACAGAGGGGAAACAGAACTTAAATTCCTTTTTATTGATGCCGATGATAAGATTTCTCTGCCCATGTTCTCAAGGACTATGCGAGTGAGACTTAATGACGGATTTATTTCTTATCTCGACGATCATCCTGGTATCGATTATAAAGTTAATTAGCTATATTTGCGCCCATCATAAAAACAAACATATGAAAAACGCTGATCTATTATGGAGTTAGAAGTAAATGATAATAACTTTGAAGAGATAGTTCTGAAGTCTGAAAAACCTGTTATTGTTGATTTCTGGGCAGAATGGTGCAGTCCATGCAGAATGATTGTACCAATTATGGAAGATATCTCGACAGAATATTCAGGTAAAGTAGTTGTAGCCAGATGTGATGTTGACAACAATCCGGCTGTCACTGTAAAATTTGGTATCAGAAATATTCCTACAGTCCTCTTCTTTAAAGACGGCAAAGTAGTTGATAAACAAGTTGGGGCAGTCCCAAAAATAAATTTTGTAAATAAACTTAACGCCCTTCTTTGAAAGCTTTTATTAGTTCGTGTTATTGCCGTTAATTGCACTTCCGGCAGACTTTTATTATCATGAAATGAGAATATGTGTTTTCGCTGCTTCAAGCAGCCGGATAGACAGCAAATATGGTGATGCTGCATCCGAGCTTGGTTTATTACTTGCAAAAGCAAAAATCGAAGTTATATACGGAGGTGGCGGAATCGGGCTTATGGGTAAGTTTGCTGATGCCATTCTTGTTAACGGTGGCAGGATAACCGGTGTAATACCTTCATTTATGAATGATGAAGGATGGGGGCATCCCGCTGTTCATGAGATGATTGTCACCACCGATATGGGTGAAAGAAAAAAGAACATGTTTGCAAGAGCAGAAGCAGTTGTTGCATTACCGGGAGGAGTGGGTACACTTGAGGAATTAACTGAAGCCATAACGCTTAAGCAGCTGGGACTTTTCAGAGGACCTGTCATTATACTCAATACGCTCAATTTCTACAAATCGTTTATTGAATTTCTTGATCATATGATTGCGGAACAGTTTCTCAGATATGAACATAAAGAGATCTGGGAAGTGGCTGACACACCTGAAGAAGTTATTATTGCTCTGACAAAAAACAAAAGATGGATTGATGATCCCAGAAGGATTGCCAAGATCTAATTCTCCGGAATCCTGGTCCCTATAAACAATATATCATCAACCTGCGCCAGATCTCCTTTCCATGCCAGTAATACCTGCTCAAGCCTTCCTCTCTGCTCATGTACGGGCAGATGCCAAATCTCTGTCAGGAGTTTTTTCACATTTCCTGTTTTGAATTTCTTCCCAACCACTGATCCGAACTGATCGGCATAACCATCAGAGCAGATATAGAGCATATCACCCGGCTCTATATCAACCTGCTGATTTGAGAATTTTTTCTTCACATCCATTTTTGTCATACCTATTGGAAATCTGTCTCCTCTGTAAACAAATAACTCTCCTTTCCTGACAACATATAAAGGCCTAAATGCCCCGGAATATTCAACAGTAAACTTCTTTCTGTTAAAAACAATAAGGGCAAGATCCATCCCATCGGCTATAGCTTTCTCATCTCTTTGTAAAAGAGCTTTTGTAACCTCAATATTGAGCTGATCCATTATTGCAGAAGGCCTTGTGATACCGTATTCCCTCACCACTTTATTAAGAGAGTTATGTCCGATAATCGACATAAAAGCCCCGGGTACTCCATGGCCTGTACAATCGACAGCAGCGATAAAATGCGAGTCATCGTTGTCGTACATCCAGTAAAAGTCACCGCTTACTATATCTTTAGGCATAAACAGAACAAATGTGTCTCCAAAAATGTCTTCAGGTGGTAACATTGCTCGCTGAATCCGCTCGGCATACCTGATACTTGCAGTAATATCCCTGTTCTTCTCTTCGATCTCCATGCTTTTCTGTACAACCTCGGCAGTCCGTTCTTTTACTTTACTCTCAAGGATCATTTTCTCCTTTATCAGGTTCTTTTCCCTGATTTTAATGTAAACCACCACTCCAATGATTGCAACAACAATGCTTGAGAGAATGAACCACCAGGACCTCCAGAATGGCGGTCTTATCATAAATGAGTATGAGACTGGCTGACTGTTCCATTTGCCTTCACTGTTTCTGGCAGTCACCATAAATGTATACTTGCCGGGCTGGAGTTTAGGATAGTAGGCCCTTGTCTGATCGGCTACCGATCTCCAGTCTTCATCATATCCTTCAAGTTTTACTCTGTATTCAACAACCTCCGGGTTTGTAAGGCAGATACTGTAATAATCGAAAATGAAATCATTGTCTTTATATTTACGCTTAAGCCCTTCACTCATCTCCCTGGATCTGAAATAATCCCTCATTTCTTTAATATGTGTAAGAGGCTCAATTCCACCTATTGTAAGTTTTGAAGGCGTGAGGCGGGTCACTCCGTTTGCCGTTCCAAACCAGATATCACCATTCCTGCAAGTAAAAACTGCATTTGGCCTGGTCTCAATACCCGGAAAACCATTCTTATTTGTGTAGGCAAATATGCTTTTGTTTTCAGGAAAATAACGGTTGAGTCCCATGTTTGTTCCAATGTATATCCAACCGTTAGTTCCGCAGGCAACCAGCTGGATTGTGTTGGAAAGGAGACCGTCCTCCTCTTTTATGATCGATGTGATTGAATCATTTTCAAACGAAACTAATCCCTGGGCCGTACCTATCCACAAAACACCCTTATCATCCATTGTTATCGCAGTAGGAATAATATTTCTGAATACGTCGATAGCAGAAAATTCCATTTTAACCGGATCAAGTCTGAAAAGTCCTGTTTTTTCATCAGTTGCCTGCGTGCCAATCCAAAGCTTCCCTGATCTGTCATAGTAAAGAGCTGTAATGTTTGTTACAGTGATGCTGTCCATCAAGGTTATCCTATCGCCGGTCTTTGTTTCATAATTCCAGTAAGCTAGTCCGTCATCAGTTCCTATCCACAGATTATTTTGATTATCAGTTTCCATGGCCCTTACAATACCGTAGCGACCTAATATTTCCCGATTAAGCGTTACATTATCTTCAAACCTGGAGGTTGATATATCATACACCCGTACACCTCCACCATCGGTTCCAATCCATATATTTCCCTCATTATCCTCACGGAAAAATCTGATTTTTAGTTTTTCATATTCATCTGCTCTGTTAAATATAACCGGAGGTCTCTTTGAATCAGGGTAAAACCTGGAAATACCTGCATTTGTACCAAACCAGATCGCCCCTGAATTATCTTCGTGAATGGCATAAACATTTGCATCAGGCAGTATTTCCGGCTCATCAATTGTAACAAAAGCGTCCCCTTTGAAAATTGTTAGGCCATTACTCTGATCTGCAATAAGTATATTCCCTTCAACATCCTCAATAATTGACTGAATATTCGTCGGGATCAGACCGTTCCTTGAATCAAGGATACGGAGGCTATCCCCCTCAAACATACCAATACCACCTCCCCAGGTGCCAATCCAGATACGTCCTTTACTGTCCTCTGTAAGACAGGAAACAAAATTGCTCCTGATTCCCATTTTTACCAGATCGTAATATTCCATCCTGCTTTCAGACATAACATATTTATAGAGTCCGCCGTGATGGGTTCCGAACCAGATAGACCCGTACTTGTCTTCCAGCAGGGAAGAAACAGTAAAATATGTACCGAGGTGAGGCATCCTGTAGATTTCAAATTTCATTTCCTCCGGGACAAAACGTCTTATTCCACCCTCGGTTATACAGAATAAATCTCCTGACCGGTTCTGGTAAGTTCCATAAATCAGATCACTCAGGCCTGCCTGGCCTTTGTACTGTTCAGCCCTGATATTCTCTATGTTGTCCCCGGGCAGATCACAAACAATAGCACCATCGCCTGATGAGGTAAACCAGATTTCTCCCTCTACTCTTTCAGTAATACCCGAAATGTCTCCAACAATGGTTATTGAATCGAAAGAAGCCTGTTCAAAAATCTTCCCGTTAAAACGTGATATTCCTCCGTTATTGTGACCAAACCAGATATTGCCATACGAATCTTCATATATTTTTCTTACACCATACTTTGAAAGTCCGTCCTGATCGGTAAAGTTTTCGAAGTTCCTTCCGTTAAATCGCGACACACCGGTTTCAGTCCCAAGCCAGATAAAATCCTTCGAGTCCTGCAGAAGCGCATAAACCTTTGAAGAACTGAGCTTTTGTTCTTCCTTGTAATTATCAAAATAGTATTTCTGAGCTTTAATTAACGAAGGTGAAGCCGACAAAAAAAGCATAAGCCAGACAAATACTTTTGCCTGGCCTTTATTAGTATCTGATATTGACATAAATATCTCTATTTAGCCATGAAGAAGAATGATCCATTCTCATCCTCAAATCCAAGGATCTTTCCGAACTTTGGTCTTTGCTGATTATAGTTTGCCAAAGTATTTGTGACAGACTTAACAATAGTTTCAATGGGAATACAGGCGTTACGGTTATTAGATAACATATTGGCAAATGTTCGGGTGAATTGTGAAAGATCCGCAGCAAGTTCTGTATTGGCTGAGGTGAAAGCCTGAGCCGATTTAGCTGTCGAGGCCCTCAGATCATCACAGGTAGGTTCTTCATTTACAGCTCGCATTGCAGTAAAAAAACTGGGGCCTGATTCACAGGCGTCCGAAACAACAAGCGTATGAGTCAGCTGGTCAGTATAACTCTGCATACCTGCTTTAAGCTGGTTAATATTAAAGTAGGTGAATTCATCGTCTCTTTTTGCATCCACCGGTATCCAGTAGCCAACGTTATTAATGAATTTACCATGCCCGGCATACCAAATCATCAACGAATTAACCCGGTTGCTTCGGACAGCATCGCGTAGTTCAATATTGAAAAATCTTTCCATCTCATCCTTTGTCATATCCTTCAGATGCCAGGTATAGTCGATCTGGTAATTGGCAAGTGCAGACCGCATCATCTTAATATCATTTATGGGACCATCAAGACTGGCAAATGATTCATAACTCGAGTTTTCAATAAAGACAATCCAGGTCCGGCCCATCGGATTATCCGCAAGAATATTGGCATCCTCCCTGTTCAGGAAAAATTGCGCTGATGATTTGTTCCCATATTTGTCTTCAGCAGTAATAGTGAAGTTATTCTTATTCTGAATATTTAATGTTGCTGTAAACTGGGGATTATTTTCATTGGGATTGTAAGTTGCGGTCATTTCGTCAATAAAAATGGATTTTATTGAACTTTGATCGGTAATTCTGCCCTCAACATAAACTGAAGGGGCACTTGATCCAAGATAGATCTGCCCATTATCAGAAGCAATCGGTGCGATCAGCCTGATAACGGGAGGATCTACTTCTGTCCGGTTAATCATATAATCAATAACTCCGTGATTTTCATATACATCAACAGCCTCTATTCCAATTTTCTCCGTATCCCTGATATCAATGCTGGCAACAAATTCATAAGCATCAGCCTTTTTATCCACATGAATATCCTGACCGTTTATCTCCAAGCTGGCCAGATCGCTTTTATCACTTATTTTACCACTTATGATTATTGTCTCACTCTTACCCGGAACTTCAATATAGTTTTCATATGTTACAGGACTTGAAACAGTGATCAGCGGCTTGTCTGTCTCACGGTTAATCTCATACAGGCGACTTTTGGCATTATCCAGTATTTCGCGTGTTTTCATATCGTATTTCACGAGTTCAGTAACTTTCGTATAATCATCTATCGCCTTTTCAAAGTTCATTATCTCCTCGTAAGACCTTGCTCTTGCAAAATAGGCATTGGGATCGTCAGGTCTGAGATCAATATATTTTGCAAAATCACCTATGGCGTTTGTATGCTGATTAAATTCCTGATAACATTCCCCCCGTGCAAAATAGAAATCAGGATTATCAGGTTCAATGAGTATATTTTTTGAAAGGTCATTAATCGCACTGGGGTAATCAAAATTTGCCTTATAGACTTTGCTCCTCATAAGATAAGCAGCAGTGTTTTTGTTATCAGCTTTCAAAACTTCGTTACACTGACTCATAGCTTCCTCAACGTTGGTATTAAGAAGAAGTTCGGCAAGGGCAAGGCGTGGTTCGACCAGTTTCTTATTTTTTGAGATTGCCTTCTCAAGCTCTTTCTTCCCCATGATATCATTATTGAGCTTTATATACACAAGCCCCCTGTAATAATAGTTCATCGGATTATTCTTAATAAGAATAGCTGTATCCGACACCTTGAGAGCCTGATCGTACCTTTCAAGACCAATAAGTGTGATGACTTTTTCAGGATAAACAAGTGCATTTCGTTTCTCAATAGCTGAAGCCCTGTTAAGATGCTTCAAAGCCATGCTGTAATCCTCCATCTGATTACATACTTTCCCAAGTTCTATTAATGCATCAACATTCTTTGGCTGAAAAACAATAGCTTTTTCCAGATCTGTTCTGGCTTCCTCATACTTGTTAGTCAATTCGTACGCTTTACTCCTGGCTATATAGAATTTCGGATTTGAGGGTTCCAGATTTATGGCTTTTGAATACTGTGAAACAGCATCTTCATATTTCAGGTTTTTAACAAACACATTTCCTGCTTTGTAAAATCTCCTGGCATTCTGCCCTGATGCATGCAGAGCTACCAATGCCATTAACATTATCATAAAGAATATTCGCTTTTTCATAATCCGGAATATTTATTAACAAATTATCAACAATCAAAAGTAGAAATATTTGTTAAAAATATCAACCTCCTTGTTTAATTAAAAATTATTATTCATTAACACTGTAAGAGTACTCTGGCTGAAATTTGTTTTCGCCGACAGCTTCCCGTCTATAGCCGGGGCTCTGATACCATTCCTGAAATCAGAAGAGCCGGTAAAAATACGTGCCTCATCCCATAATCCGCTTGAAATAAAATGTTCAAGCACCTGTGCTCCTCCTTCTATCATTAATGACTGAATACCCAATTTAAACAGGTATTCCGAAATCTGTAAAGCAGCCGGTCTTTCATCATTAAGACTGACAATCACAGCTCCCGGGATCTTTGCTCGTCCATTGCGGGTAAACACAATATTTGATCCAACAATTTCATTTATAGCTAATTTTTTGTCCAGTACTCCTGATCCGCTCAGGATAATTCTTACAGGATTGTTACCTTTCCATTCTCTTACATTAAGCCTGGGATTATCTGAACGGATTGTTCCGGCTCCTACAAGAATGGCCTGTTCTTCAGCCCTCCACTTGTGTACAAGCACTCTTTCAGGCTTTCCAGTAATCCAGTTGGGTTCAATTGTGTAATTTTCGGTACGTATTAAATCGATAAATCCATCAGCACTTTGTGCCCACTTAAGTACAATAAAGGGTCGTCCTTTTTCGTGGAAAGTAAAAAACCGCCTGTTCAGTTCCCTGCATTCTTCTTCAAGTACACCGGTAATAACTTTACAACCTGCATTCTGCAACTTTGCGATACCTCTGCCTGAAACCTGTTCGCTTGTGTCTTCAGTACCAACTACTACACATGGTATCCCGACAGATAGTATAAGGTCAGTACACGGAGGAGTCTTCCCGAAATGTGAACAGGGTTCAAGATTCACGTACAATACTGAAGATCCGAGGAGCTTCTTTTCTTTAACCGATTTTATTGCAATAACTTCTGCATGAGGCCTGCCTGCTTTTACATGAAATCCTTCTCCAATAATTATCCCGTCATTTACGATTACCGAACCAACCATGGGATTCGGCCAGGTCAGACCCTCTGCTTTCGCAGCCAGATCCAGACACCGCCTCATGAATTTTATGTTGTCTTCCCCGGACATTTACCCGAAAGTGTTAATTTTGGATCATGTGCGTTAAGTTACAAACATTAAAAGATATCAGTAACTATCTTGCCAAGGAACTTAAAGAAGTCTATCACGATCAGGAAATAAGTGCCTTCGCGGATATTTTAACTTATACGATTACAGGATTTGAAAAGTTGCATATTCCTGAGGGAAATAACTTCCCCCTTTCGGTGGAAAATGCCAGGAAAATTGTTTCCGTATGCAATGAGTTAAAGAAAGGAAAACCAATCCAGTACATTATCGGCGAAATACTTTTTTATAATTGTAAAATAAAAGTCAATAATGATACATTCATACCAAGGCCGGAAACTGAAGAACTTGTTGATCTGATTATTAAGGAGAACAGCGGTTTCAAAGGCAAAATAATTGATGCAGGGACAGGTTCGGGATGCATCTCCATTGCTCTGGCCAAACATCTTCCTGATGCCTTAATTACTGGGATTGATATATCTGAAGGAGCTATAATAATTGCAAAAGAAAACGCGAAGCTTAATAATGTAAAAGTCAGGTTTGTTAATACAGATCTTTTAAACTGTAATGCTGAAAAGACCGGTAAAGCTGATATTATAGTTAGCAATCCACCATATGTAAGAGAATCTGAGAAACAATTTATGAATAAAAATGTTCTTGATTTTGAGCCACATAGTGCATTGTTCGTATCCGACGACAATCCTCTTGTTTTTTATCACGCAATTCTTGAACTTGCAGATAAGCTTTTATCCCCCGGTGGCAGAATATATTTTGAAATAAATGAAGCAATGGGTATTCCTCTTTTAAGGATGATTGAATCTTATCGTTATTCCGGTGTAATGATCATCAAGGACATTAACGGTAAAGATAGAATTGTAAAAGCAACAAAAGATGTCTGATGACAAAATTTTTAAATCTGCACTTGACAGAGCGATGCGTTACTGCTCGCAGCGTGAATTGTGTATTAGTGATGTTAACGCAAAACTAGAGTCCTGGGGAGTAAGCTCAAAGAACAAAGAGAAAATCATAAATTTTCTTATTGATGAAAAATTCATCGATGAACAACGCTATGCAACTGCCTTTGTAAAAGATAAATTCAATTTCAATAAATGGGGAAAGCTCAAGATTTCAGCTCATCTTAAATCAAAAAATATTCCCGGTGAAATAATAACATCAGCGCTGCATAATATTGATAATGAACTTTATTTCCAGGTACTGAAGGAATTATTATCAGTCCGCAAAAGATCTATTAAAGCAAAAAATAAATATGACCTGAAAGCAAGGTTGCTCCGGTTCGGATTGTCCAGGGGCTTTGAAAGCTCCCTTATATATGAAGTGTTGAATGATACCAGCCTTTAAAATATATTCTCCTCTGCAGGATCCTTAAGGCCCAGCTTCGAATCTGTAACTGAGTGAAATTTTTCAGAACAGGACAATCTCATAGATAATCAGGTTCATATCAACCAAGAATTCCACTGGAAATACTCCTGATAAATGG
Source organism: uncultured Rikenellaceae bacterium (assembly GCA_964596715.1). Classification (GTDB taxonomy): domain Bacteria; phylum Bacteroidota; class Bacteroidia; order Bacteroidales; family VadinHA17; genus LD21. Next base: position 15,294 of record CAZQVL010000023.1, on the reverse strand, counting down.
GAAAAAAGCAATGAGAAAAATAAGCACAGAACCGGCTATGTCAAATATAATCAGCTCCTTGCGTGTGTCAGGGTATTTTAAGTAAAAGAATGAAAAGACAATCCTGATGACAAGTTGTAAAGCAAAAAAAAGAAAAACCCTCATCCCATATATGTTCCATTGATAAGCCTCGGCTATTTTGCCTCTTATAATCAGTGAAAAACTGTGAGATAAACCACAGGACACACAGGGCTCCCCGGTGAGTTTTTCATGAATGCACTTTACAGGATAGTTATCTTTTACAGGAGAAAAAATGCCGGAATAGGCGAAAATAAGCACAATAATTCCGGCTAATACAATATTGATTATAATGTATGGATGATTTCTGATATCTGGTCCCGGTAAAGATCCCTGGTCACTTTTCCGTTTGCAAAGTATCATCCTCCTCAGTGTTAACTTCCTCCAGTTCCTCCAGTTCCTCAAGTTCCTCCAGGAGATCCTTCCTGTTCAGGTGTGTGTTAATCTCCACTTTCTCACCATTGCTTTCAACCTTTATTGAAACACTTGCATCTTCCAGATCTCTGAGCACATCTTCCTGTACTTGCTTTATAACCTCACGTATTTCACCAGACCACTTGTTCTCAGTTTTCTTTACAATCTCTCCGGCTACAAAAATCTGCGATAATGAAATTAACACCGCTACTATTCCTATTATCAGTGCGGCTATTAATACTCCCCGGGGTGACTCATTTCTTGAAGCATGGGATAATCCGACAGATGCCAGTACAATTGCAATGATCCCCGGAATAATGGCTATGATTCCCACACAGGGGATCACCGCAAACACGAATGTTATTATGGCTGTTATCAGAGCTGCAATCCCCAGATTTTGTCCCGTACTATTTGTTTTCTCTTCCATGATACTTACTATTTGTTATTTTTCATTCCTGTCAAGAATATTTAATATATCCTGTTCTAAAGACGTTACAGGATTTTCAATGATGCGTCCGGTCTCAGTATTATTCTTATAAATAATGAAAGTGGGCACCCTTTCTATATTCAGGCTGTCATATCCTCTCACGGAGGAGAGTTTGGCGTTATCCACTCCGATAAAGGTCACCTTATCAACAGGAAATCTCCAGCTATCCAGAATTCGCATGAAACGTGGAACCTCCCTTCGGCTGTCGGGGCACCAGGTGCCAAAAACAACCTTTATTGATAGTTCATCTTTATTTAACTCTGATAATTTGTTAACAATATCCTGGTTAAACTGATAATCATCATAGCCTCTGATGAACCATTCAGAATGAGGAGGACTGCGCATCATAGCCGGATTGACATAACCAAGAAGCCATGTTGACTGGTCCGAAAAATTTACGACAGGAGCATTTGCTTCATTCTGTCTGACTGATGGCTGATTGTAAGCAGCATTTTTTTTTATTTTGCATCCTGCAGAAACAATAAAAAGAAAGATAAACAATATTCGTACGTATTTCATTCGAAAACGACTTTGAATTTTTCAGTATACAAATAACCTGATTTTTTATTCAATTGCATCCAGCAGAATCTTAAGTATTTGTCTGGCAGCTTTTGAAACTGATGTACCAGGACCGAATATTGCTGCAACACCTTCATTATACAGGAACTTATAATCCTGTGGCGGTATAACACCTCCTGCAATCACAAGAATATCTTCTCTTCCCAGTTTTTTCAGTTCATTGATTACCTCCGGAATAAGTGTTTTATGCCCTGCAGCAAGGCTTGATACTCCCAGTATATGAACATCATTCTCAACAGCTTGTCTGGCTGCTTCGGAAGGTGTCTCATAGGTCAGCGTTTCTACATAGTATGAGCCGGCCCATGGATCAATAACCTTGCATATTAATTGAATAACAAATAATATTTTTGCTGAAATTTATCATATTCAGGCTCGAAGTAATCATCGCATTATTTAGTGGCAAATTCCATAAGATACGATTTCATGAACTGGTTCAGATCACCATCGAGAACAGCCTGAACATTTCCAGTCTCATGGTTGGTCCTCAGGTCTTTGACCATTTTATAAGGATGAAGCACATATGATCTTATCTGTGAACCCCATTCAATTTTCTTCTTCTGACTCTCTATTTTTGCCTGTTCTTCCATGCGTTTTCTTAGTTCGAGCTCATACAACTGCGATTTAAGTATCCTCATAGCATTCTCTTTATTATTCAATTGCGAACGGGTTTCCTGGTTTTCAACAACTATGCCTGTCGGGTGATGCCTGAGTCGTACAGCTGTCTCAACCTTATTTACATTTTGTCCCCCGGCACCGCTCGAACGATATGTTTCCCAGGTAATATCGGCAGGATTTACTTCAATCTCAATATTATCGTCGGCAAGCGGAGAAATAAAAACCGAGGCAAATGTTGTCTGTCGTTTTCCCTGGGCATTGAACGGAGAGATTCTCACCAGCCGGTGCACCCCGTTTTCGCTTTTGAGGTAACCATAAGCCCGTTCACCGTCAACCTCGAGTGTGACAGATTTGATACCGACCTCATCCCCGGGCTGATAGTCAAGCTCTTTTACCTTGTAACCGTTTGTTTCTGCCCAGCGCAGATACATTCGCATAAGCATTGCAGCCCAGTCGTTGCTTTCAGTTCCGCCTGCTCCGGAGTTGATCTTCAGTATGGCACCAAGCTGATCTTCCTCCTTTTGCAGCATATTGCGTACCTCAAGATCTTCTATTACTGACAGGCATGCCTTAAACTGATTATCAAGATCCTCTTCGGATGCCTCCCCCTCTCTGAAAAAATCATTAATGACAATAAGATCTTCAACTGCAGTGTTTACCCTGTCAAATTCTTCAATCCAGCTCTTAAGCTGTGAAATGGTTTTGAGAAGCTCTTCGGCCGGTTTGGGATCATCCCAGAAACCTGACTGCCGTGATATGGTCTCCTTTTCTTCGATGAGTTTCAGTTTCCCTTCAATGTCAAAGATACCTCCTTAACGCATCACGGCGTTCGACTAATTCCTTGATTTGTTCGAAAGTTATCATAATTCCAAATAAATTTCAGGCAAATTTAAGGTTTTATTGAAAGCGATTTAAAAATTTCATGAAATTCAGGTTACAAAGTATTTTCCTTAATCAACAAGTCAAAAAGTTATAAATTTAGGTCCTGTTAATAATCCTGTATATGATTCAAATAATTATCAGTCTTCGGCCGGTTGCCAGATATATTCTGATTATCTGGGTTTTAACAATTATTACTCTCTTTATCATTTTGTTTGCTCTTTTTGATGAGACACATCAGATTTGGATTCCCGGAAGAGCATTCAACTACAGGGATATTATCGGTAATTTCACTGGCATTATTGCAGGAATAATATTTTGTGTGGTGGTATTCAGGAAGATAGCATTAACCGTACGGAATAATCCAAAATAAGTATCACAACATGCAGGTAGATGAATTGTGGAAATCAAGAACCTGGTGAGATAAATGCTGTGAATAAACATTTACCTTAGTAACAACTAACAAAAACAGAATTATGATTTTTGTCCCTTTTATCATACTTTTATTACATCCGGGATATAGAAATAACAATACTTCTATCAAATTAACAATTTTTGTTGATAAATATGTTAATAATTCACATAAAAGTTCATCCTGTCGGATTTAGAGACTTTGTTGAAATCTCTTCCTCTGGGACATTTCATTAACGTTATGAATAACTTATTAACAGATAAATGTTAAAATCATACCTTTATTATAATCTTATTGAAGCAGGATGCGATGAAGCAGGAAGAGGATGTCTGGCAGGTCCGGTTGTTGCAGCAGCTGTAATTTTACCAAAAAACTTCAGGCATCCTGTACTTAACGACTCAAAAAAACTAACTGCCAGACAGCGGTTAAACCTGAGAGATGAAATAAGAGACAGGGCAATCTCATGGAAAGTAGCATTTGTAGACAACAAAGAGATTGATGAATTAAATATTCTCAGAGCTTCGGTAAAGGCAATGCATCTGGCAATTGATGGACTGGTAAAAGAACCACAGTTCCTGCTTGTCGATGGAAACAGGTTTTTCCCTTACAGAGAAATTAAACATAAGACAATTGTAAAGGGCGATCAGTTGTTTTTTTCTATTGCTGCTGCATCTGTTCTGGCTAAAACATTTCGCGACGAATATATGGAAAAAATACACGAAGAGTTCCCGGTTTACGGATGGAAGAATAATAAAGGCTATCCAACCTCTCTTCATAAAGCAGCCATTATGAAGTATGGTATCACTTCATATCACAGAAGATCCTTTAACCTGTTCGACACCCAGATAAAAATAGTCTTCTGAATTCTTATATCATATAATTAAAACATATAAAAAGTTATATTTGCCGGATAATTTATAATCAATCCAAATAAGTTAAATAGTATGAAGAAATTATTTTCCACTTTGATCATTTTTGTTCTGATTTTTGGTTTGAAGACCAAAGCTGATGAAGGCATGTGGATCCTTCCACTAATCGAAAAACTCAATATGGGTACGATGACCGAGCTGGGACTAAAGCTGTCAGCAGAAGACATTTACAACCTGAACAGGGCAAGTATCAAAGATGCTGTGGTGATTTTTGGCGGTGGTTGTACAGGCGAGATTGTCTCATCACAGGGGCTGTTGCTCACAAATCATCATTGCGGTTACGGACAGATTCAGGCTCACAGTACCCTCGAACACGATTATCTGACAGATGGTTACTGGGCAATGACAAAAGAGCAGGAATTACCCAATCCGGGGCTTTCTGTAACCTTTCTCCTGAAAATTGAAGATGTAACTGACCAGGTCCTGGCAGGTGTAAAACCCGGCATGAACGAAGCAGAAAGAAATACTGCCATAAACGAAGTCCGTTCAGCTATCGAAAAAAAAGCTGCTGAGGGGACAAACTACAGGGCAGTTGTCTCCTCTTTTTACGGAGGCAATTATTTTTATCTGCTTATTTATGAAAGGTATCTTGATGTAAGATTCGTTGGTGCCCCTCCATCATCGATCGGGAAATTCGGCTTTGATACTGATAACTGGGAATGGCCGCGACACACAGGTGACTTCAGCGTATTCCGTGTTTACACAGCTCCTGATGGAAAGCCTGCTCCCTATTCAGAGGATAATATCCCCCTCAAACCCAAATACTTTCTTCCTGTTTCCATCAAAGAGCTTAATAAAGGCGATTTTGCAATGATAATGGGATACCCCGGCAGAACACAGAGATATGCTACATCATGGGAAGTTGATGAGCTTCTGAAAATAACCCATCCGAACAGGATAAAGATCCGCGGAATCAGACAGGAGATACTGATGGCAGATATGCAGGCCGATGCGAAAATAAATATCCAATACGCATCAAAGTATTCAAGATCATCAAACTACTGGAAATATTCAATCGGACAAAAAGCCGGTCTTGAAAGACTGAATGTAAAAGCAGAAAAAGAACAAATCGAAGACCAGTTCAATAAATGGGTTGCTGCCAGTGCCGATCGAAAAACAAAATATGGAGATGCCCTTAATCTGATAAGAACATCAATTGAAGGAAGAGCCGAGTTTGAAAATGCACAACAATATATCAATGAATGTTTTATTCAGGGATGTGAACTTCTTACTATGAACCAGATAGCATCATCACTTATTAATGCACATGAATCAGACAATACCAGTCGTGTTATAGATCTGATATCAAATATCAGGAACAATATCGGCGATGTTTTCTATAAAGATTATAATCCGCCTACCGATCAGAAAGCAATGAAGGCAATGATAAAGCTTTACAGGGAAGACGTCCCTGAGAAATTCCATCCCGATTTTTATGTAAATATTGTCGATAAGAAGTTTAAAGGGAAGATCGATAAGTTTGTTGACAGAATGTTTGCAAAATCGGTGTTTGCAGATGAATCAAAACTCATGGCATTCCTCGAAAAACCTGATCTTAAAACACTTGAGCGTGACCTGGTATATCTTACTGCAACATCAATAAATAATGTACGTAATGAACTTTCAGAAGAACTCAGCAAGTATGACGCTGATCTGACAGAAGGGCGCAGATTATGGATTGCCGGACTGAAGGAGATGATACCCGATAAGACTCTTTATCCGGATGCCAATTCCACTATGAGGCTTACTTATGGTTCAGTTCTCAGTTACGATCCCAGGGACGCTGTCACCTATAAGTATTATACAACTCTTCAGGGTGTTGTGGATAAATACAAACCCGGTGATTATGAGTTTGACCTTCCACAAAGGCTGATCGATCTTAATAATAAAAAAGAGTTTGGAAGATATGCGTCACACCAGGGCTATATGCCAGTCTGTTTCCTGACAAACAACGACATCACAGGAGGCAACTCCGGAAGTCCGGTCCTTAATGCAAACGGCGAACTTATAGGACTGGCTTTCGATGGAAACTGGGAAGCAATGAGTGGTGATGTGGCATTTGAACCAGAACTGCAGAGGACAATTGCAGTTGATATTCGATATGTTCTCTGGGTCATGGATATTTATGCAGGTGCAAAACATCTGGTGGATGAAATGACTGTGATGCAATAAAGCTCTCCCTGACCAATACCGGAATTGATATGCCATATGGCAAATAAAATTATAATTTATACCGACGGGGCTTCCACCGGTAATCCCGGTCCGGGTGGGTATGGAGTTGTTCTCATATCCGGCGAACACAGGCTTGAAAAATCAGAAGGATTCCGCCTGACTACTAATAACCGGATGGAGCTTATGGCGGTCATTGTTGGTCTTGATGCATTGAAAATACCCTTCAGTGATGTTACTATCTACACTGATTCAAAATATGTTGCCGACTCCGTCGTGAAAGGATGGGTCTTTCAATGGGAATCAAAAGCATTTAAAAAGAAAAAGAACCGTGATCTTTGGATAAGATTTCTAAAAGTCTACCGCAAGCATAATGTAAGGTTCGTGTGGATCAAAGGCCATAGCAGCAATCCTGAAAATGAACTGTGCGACCGTATGGCGGTTGAGGCTTATAAGAAAAAAAATCTCTCCGAAGATACCGGATATGATGCCAGTGAAGAAAACAACTTATTTGATGCAAACCAGAAATGACTCCAGACAAAGGTTTGTAATTAAAAAAAGAATGGTGCACTTTTGAAAAAATCTTCGCCATGAGTGACCTGCATATTGAACCGACCACCTTATCCCCGGAAATTCACTTTTCCCCCGGGGATAATATCTTTGCAATCCGGGGGACATCTGCTCCGGAAGATGTCCGCGCTCTTTATTATCCTGTTAAAGACTGGTTTGAAGATTTTGTTGATGAAATGTTAAAGGAAGAGAAAATCCTTTTCTCTAAGGATAATCCTCTCAGGTTTCAGGTCGATCTTAACTATTTCAATTCCTCTTCAGCTAAATTCATTTATGATATTTTCTTTGAACTCAAAAGGTTAGCTCAAAAAGATATACCATTTGTTGTTGAATGGTATTATGAGCAAGAAGATATTGACATGAAAGAGGCCGGAGAAGATATTTCACTACTGATCGAAATGGATTTTGAGTATATAACAAAACCAAAGCAGGAATGATGAGGGGTCAGCAGGAGCTTTACAGGCTGCTTGAAAAACGGCTTAAGCAGGCTGTTTCCATGCTTCCATCGGTTCGTACTTGCTCATACATGCCCACCTTATACCTCTTTTTTGTATTTCCAGTGCTTCCGGTACATTAAAATCAGCTGCAACGTGTCCCAGGGAAGAATAAAAGACCCGGCCCTTCCCATAGACTTTTTTCCATGCGACTGGCATTACATTTCCATCGATCCAGTCGGCATGGTCTCCATTGAAAGTAGTAGTAGCCAAGACCTTTACATTCGGATCCACGTGCATGTAATATTGTTCAGAATGCATGTCAAAATCAGACAGTCCTTTAGTCACCGGATCATCATGATCAACAATATTTACCCTGTAATCAATTACACCTCCCGGATGAGCCACCCATTGTCCTCCTACCATGAACTGGTATTCGGTATTGTTTCTGAACGAATCTCCCAATCCTCCGTGCCATCCTGCAATGCCTACCCCGCTTTTAACTGCTGCCAGCAGCGCCCTCTCCTGGGGATTAGCGATCTGACCCATTGTCCAGGTCTGTACTATCAGGTCATAATCATTCTGCAAATCTGATTCAACATAAATTTCGAGCGTGTCTGATACAGTAACAACCGCCCCTTCCGACTCCATCCACGGAACAAAAATATCACGGCATTTATCGGGTTCATGTCCCATCCATCCACCCCACACAAAAAGGACTTTCTTACCATTCAGCGGTGATCCGTTATTAACTGAAAAACTCCGGCCTAAGGCCCCCGGAGCAATAACTGCAGTTGCTACAGCTGCAGTACCTTTTACAAGAAATGATCGACGTGTTATCATAAGTATGTGATTTCAGGCTAAGATAGTAATTTTTATTTTACCCGGATTTATATTAATAACCATTCTAAATAATAAGAATATTTGCAACAAATTGGATTACTGTTCGTCATTATTCAGAAAACAACAATTATAAGCAACTTATTCATGAAAAGAAGTTCTCTTATCCTGATTATTTTATCGTTTTTATTTGCAGTTACTACCGGACAGACACCTGAAAAGAAAAGTTGCCAGGCAGAGAAGATCACAGTGCCTCCTGTAATAAATGGGATTCTGGATGATGAAACCTGGAGTGAAGGAACATGGATTGACGATTTCACACAACATGAACCACTTAATGGAAGAGAAGCCTCTCAGCGCACAGAATTTAAGATCCTGTTTGATGATGATAACTTATATGTTGCCATTAAGGCGTTTGATACAAGTCCCGACAGTATTATTAACCGTTTGACAAGACGTGATCAGATAGACGGGGATCTGGTTGGTATTATTCTTGACAGTTATCATGATCTGCGTACCGGTTTTTTATTTGCGGTAAGTTCGGCAGGAGTCAAGTTTGATGAGGTTTTTTCCAATGATGGCGATAACGAGGATTCATCCTGGGATCCAAACTGGTGGGTAAAGACTTCCATCAACAGCGAAGGCTGGGTGGCTGAAATGAAAATTCCGTTCAGTCAGGTCAGATTTGAAAAAAACTCCGGTGATATATGGGGTTTAGAGATAGCAAGGGTTTTGTTCAGAAATAATGAGACAGACTTCTGGCAGCATATTCCTGCAGATGCTCCCGGATTAATCCATATGATGGGTGAATTAACAGGTCTTGAGCAGATAAAACCAAGAAAAATATTAGATATTACACCTTACGGGGTTGCAAAAGCGGAGACCTTTAAAGCCAAACCGGGTAATCCGTTCCTCGAAAAAGGAAGATTATCACGCCTGAATGGAGGGCTTGACGCTAAAATTGGCATTACCAATAATATGACCATGGACCTCACAATAAATCCTGACTTTGGCCAGGTTGAGGCAGATCCGTCAGTGGTCAACCTCTCGGCCTATGAGACATTCTTCAGTGAGAAAAGACCCTTCTTTATCGAAGGTAATAATATCACGAACTTTGGGATCGGCCTGGGTGATGGAGATATTGGGAATGATAACCTTTTCTATTCCAGAAGAATAGGCCGGAGACCACAGGGATACCCCAGCCTGGAAGATGGCTGGTATGCAGATATACCTACAGTGACAACCATACTTGGTGCAGCAAAAATTACAGGTAAGACAAAAAATGGTTTATCTCTGGGTTTCATCGAAGCTGTAACAGCTGAGGAAAAAGCTGAAATAGATAATGAAGGGGAAAGAACATTTGAAACAGTTGAGCCATTTACCAACTATTTTGTTGGCAGGATTCAGAGAGATTTCAATGATGGAAAAACCATTATTGGCGGTATTTTTACAGGCACCAACAGAGACCTGGATCAGAACCTCGGTGCTTTTATGCATAAGTCGGCTTATACAGGTGGTATTGATTTTACACAGTACTTCAAGGACAAAAACTGGATGTTCAACCTTAATACAGCTTTCAGCAATGTTACAGGCACAAAAGAGGCTATTGAACTTACACAAAAATCATCAGCCAGATATTTCCAAAGACCTGATAACAGCGCTGCGGAATTCGATCCGGACAGGACATCATTGTTTGGTTCAGGAGGCAGAATGCAATTTGGTAAATTAAATGGACATTGGAATTTTATGGGAGCCCTGTTGTGGAAAACACCGGGTTTTGAAACAAATGATCTTGGTTACATCCGCGAAGCAGATAAGATACTGGCTATTCTCTGGGCAGGATATAATCAATGGGAACCCAAATGGATATACAGGAGATATAATATTAATTTTGATTTCTATTCCGTCCACAACTTTGGAGGTGACTGGGAATCGAAAGGATTTGAAACCAATGCAAACATTGGCTTTAAGAATTTCTGGAATGCATGGACAGGAGGAAATATAAGCACATCCGACATTTCTACAGGAATTCTCAGAGGTGGTCCGGCGATGAAATTACCAGGAAATGTCAGCGGACGAATAGGATTTTCAACGGATAATCGTAAAAAACTTGGATTTGAATTTTATACAAGTGCTAATCAGGGATTTAAAAATTACTCCTCAAGCTTCAATACTGGAGTTGAAATCTCATATAAACCGACAAACTATCTGGTTGTATCCCTGGGTCCCGGTTACAGTAAATCATTCAGTGAGCTTCAGTTTATCACAAGGCTGAATGTGGATGATAACGACAGATATATATTTGCCAGCATCGACAGGGAAACGATCAATGCTTCTTTAAGAGTCAACCTTAACCTGAGTCCCGATCTTACCCTGCAGTACTGGGGCCAGCCATTTATTGCCTCAGGCATGTACTATGACCACAAATATATTACAGATCCGATAGCTGATAGTTACGGTGACCGGTTTTGGACTTACTCAACAGAGCAAATAACTGAAGAAATCGATCATTTTGCCATTGATGAAGATATCGATGGCACCATCGATTATACAATCGACAAAAGAGACTTTAACGTTCAGGAATTCCTTTCCAACCTGGTTATCCGATGGGAATATTCTCCCGGATCGTCAGTTTATCTTGTATGGAGTCAGACCAGAAGCGGATTTAATGATACCGGACAACTTAAATACTTCGACGATCTTGGGGATTTGTTCGACCACGACGAGAACAAACCACACAATATATTCCTTATAAAATTCAGTTACCGGTTTGGTTTGAAATAGATTTATTTGACCCCCCCACCGCCCCCCAAGGGGGGCTTTATCCTATCATCAAATCAATAAGTCTTCCCCGGGAAATTTAGTGTTAAATAACAGAAAAGCAGCTTTTGAGACTCTCTCTTTTTATTTTCTTTTTCGTTTCTTTACACTCTATATCTTTATAAACTAAAGAAACCTCCGCCATGAAAATATTACCTCTCTTTCTGCTTGTTTTATTAACATTTAAGCTCCCAGCTCAGCAAAAGCCTGCCTACAGGATCTTCACCGGCGAAGGGAAAAAGGCTGATTATGGAAATATGCTTAAGGATGCTCTGAAAACCGATGTTATTTTCTTCGGTGAACTTCATGATAACCCAATCGCTCACTGGCTTGAACTGGAATTAACAAAGGACCTCCACACTGAAAAAAGCACAGATCTTATTCTTGCGGCAGAGATGTTCGAAACTGATAATCAACTTCTGATTGATGAATATTTTGAAGGTCTGATAAAAGAAACATCATTTGAAAGTGAAGTCCGGTTATGGGACAATTACAAGACTGATTATAAGCCTCTTCTGAACTTTGCCAGAGATAGCGGACTTAAGTTTGTTGCTTCCAATATACCTCGCAGGTATGCCTCAGTTGTCGCCTCCGGCGGTTTCGAAGCCCTGCAAAAGCTGTCACAAGAGGCTCTTAGTTATATAGCACCCTTAACTGTTGATTATGATCCTGAACTTCCCTGTTATAAAGATATGTTATCAATGGATCATTTAACAGTCGGACCAATGGCAAAAAATATGAATGAAAACCTTCCTAAAGCACAGGCAATCAAGGATGCGACAATGGCAAATTCAATTGTTAAATACCGTCAGCCTTCACAAATGGTGCTTCACTATAACGGTAGTTATCATTCCGAACGCTATATGGGAATAATATGGTACCTGAATAAATATAGTCCCGGCCTGACACTTACAACCATTGCCACAGTCCTTCAGGATGATATCGATAAGATGGATGAAGAGCATATGGGGAAGGCTGATTATGTGATTGTTGTACCATCTTCAATGACAAGAACATACTAGACTCCCTGTAGTAATCAATTATCTTATGAGGGAGTGAGGGAGTGAGATAGTAAAAAGCAAATACTTTATAATGCCATCGAACCGGAGAAGATTGCGCCTGCCGAACCGGGGAAACAGAATGGCAAACCGGTTCCTGTATGGTTTTTCGTACCGGTTAATTTCCAGTTAAGGAATTATTGACCCGGCAACAGACTGAATTAATAATCTGTTACAGATTCAGGAAATTTTTTCCACACCAATCCCCGGCCTTTCCGGCAGAGTCACTTTACCGTCAATGATCTTCAAGCCGTCAAAGGGATCGTTACTTATGAGAAGATTACCATCCAGGTCACACCAGTCCACGAGAGGAGAAAGTTGTGCTGCGGCTGTTACAGCACAAGAGGTCTCAGTCATGCAACCTATCATAACCTTCATATTGAGAGCTCTGGCAATATGGATCATCTTCACGGCAGAGTTTAAGCCACCGCATTTCATGAGCTTGATGTTAACTCCGGAATAAACATCTTTACTGTTAAGAAGATCATCGGCGTTTTGAATAGCTTCATCCCCCACAACCGGAAGCGGGCTGTTCTGTGTTAACCATGCAAGGTCATCCTTCTTCTCTCCGGGCATTGGCTGTTCAAGAAATATTACACCCTGATCTTTCAGCCAGTGTGCCATCTCAAGCGCCTGATTCTTATCTGTCCATCCCTCATTCACATCAACACATAAAGGCTTATCAGTTACAGAACGGATCACTTCTATCATCTCCCTGTCATTATCACGTCCTAATTTTACCTTTAATATGCTGTACGGTTCTGCCTCCTCTACTTTTTGTTTTACAATTTCGGGAGTATCGAGCCCGATTGTGTAACTTGTAAAGGGTGTTTTTGCCGGATTAAGTCCGAACAGCCTGTAACATGGTTCGCCGACCAGCTTGCCTGCAAGATCGTGCAATGCAATATCTATTGAAGCTTTTGCCGCATAATTCCCTGGCATCAATGAATCAACATATGAAAGGATATCTTCAATCAGAAATGGATCCGAAAATTGAGAGATGTCAACTGAAGAAAGAAATTTTGCGGCAGTCTCATGGCTCTCTCCCAGGTAAGGGGGCATTGATGCCTCACCATAACCAGTAACACCTTCACAATCAATCTCTGTAAGCATCACAGGTGTGGTTGTCCTTGAACTTGTCGCCAGAGTAAAGGTATGTCTTAACTGAAGAGTATAAGGCGAGAATCGAAGGACCAGCCTCTCTTTGGATCTCTTTTTCGTTGAAGTTTTTGAAGTCATTCCTTTGCATGAATTGATTGAACCGCTTAGCATAGCACCTCCTATAAAGTAACTGCTGTACCTGATAAATTCCCTTTTATTCATATACAGTTTTTATTTATACCAGTCATGATTTGAAATTAACTGTAATCCTTTTCCCGGCTCTGCCCCGATAATCCGTCTGACTCCCAGAAATGAATCTCTCCTGCCTCTGCTGAAATTGCTCCGTGAAGAGTCAAGACTGTTTACTTTTACCATTCCGGAAGCATGAATAAACTCAGTATCACCAATATACATTCCGACATGTGTTGGCCGGGGGATTCCGTTTCTTACTGGGCCAAAGAAAAGCAGATCGCCGGTCCGGAGGGAGTCGGGATAATCCTCTTTACTGATGCTGCTCCCATGCCTGAATTGCAGAGAAGCATCTCGTGCAAGGATAACACCGTTCAGATAATAGATTGTTTTTACAAATCCGCTGCAATCAAATGCTTTTACTGATGTGCCTCCCCATAAATAGGGAATACCGGTAAAAGACTCTGAGCACTTCTTCAAATTCCCTTCTACCGGCCTTGCAGATGAGATCCACTCTTCAAATCCTACTGCATCATTTTTATTTACAGATCCTGTCCGCCCATCAGACAGGATAACATGGTAAAAGTCTTTTTCTTCTCCTGCAACATTAATTATAGATCCGATAACAATATCCGAAATTACATTCCTGGCAGTGGCATTATCGTAAATATCACCGGATTTTTTGAGGTAGATAATACGTTCCGATGTTTTCCATGTATCAAATTCTGCGGGGGTCATTGCCTTAATAGCTTCAGAATCCACCCAGCCGATATATGAATCGGGTGTCTGTATAAGGTGCCAGCCACGCTTGTGCTTTAATATCTTAACAGGTGTCCCCATCAGAGCCTGTGATATCAATTCTGTATTATGTGCCGGTGATGGTCGCATATTACAAACACTAACATTTACCAGACCAAGAGGCTCTTTAACAAGTGTTGTGTCGGGAAGCAATGCAAGGCTGTCAGTAAACTCAACACTCCGGCTTTTTAGAAATGCCAAAATAGCTTCCTTTGCCGGTAAAAGGTTAGTCTCGCCCTTCAGAACCATCTCTCCGCCTTTAATATAAAGGTTTACATCACAAACTCCTTCCCGTTCATCCGGAACCCAATGATCAGATATCGAATCAAGCTCTTTCATATAAGGGCCTGTTACCGACCGATGACAACCTGATACAATAACCAGCAGGATAATAGTGTTCAGAAGAATAAGCCGGCTGATCTTTTCCTTTAGTGCTCTCATTTCTTATATTCTATTTCCATCTCATAATCCCATTTTTCAAAATAAAGATTCTCTTCCTGCCCGGCAATACTGTCGGCAAGATACCTGACGTCTTGAGATATTATCTGTTCTCCGGTGAAAAGAAAATCCAGGTAAATTCTATCTGCTATTTGCAATAATGAGTCAGCTTTATGAATTAACAGTTTTTCTTCGCCACATATTTCTTTCAGCGAATCAGCGAGCAATCCTGTTTTTTTCAGATTACCTGCATTAAATTCCTCCTCGATTTGTATAAAGATATCTATGCAATCAGGCTGTCGCATGCAGCCGTTGAAGAATAACATCATAAACAGCGCTGGATATAAAACAGTAATTCTCATACGAAGAGGTTCATACATGTAAATTTATGAAACATCCGTGTTTCTGCAAAACCCTCGCAATAAGTGATGATAATATTTATAACAGTATAAATTGAAGATCCTCGCAGCAAGCTGCGAGGAATCTTCGATCCCCAATAAGGATT
>CAZQVL010000022.1:0-56855 GCA_964596715.1 uncultured Rikenellaceae bacterium | reverse complement strand
GAGTTATCAAGAATATTCTCCGGAAGGTAATATTCAATGGAGGTAATATGCATATGCTATTCCTTCTTTCTATCGTTTATTAATTTTAATGACTATCGGTTATTAATAATAACTTAAGCGCTAATGGTATCATTTTTTACCCCCATCCCGACCTTCCCCCACGGGGGAAGGAGCTATCAGCTTTTTTATCATTTCCCCCCTGGGGGAAATAAGAAAGGGGGTAAACAAATCTTAAAAAATAGTTATATGCTTATAATTAATGTTATATATGTGATCAATTTTTTTTTATTAATAATAGCCGATACTCATTTTAATTTTAAAAACTATAAGAATATTATTCTTGTTGCTTTTCCCTTATTTTAACCACTGCGAACATGTAGTTCCATAAATTTTAACGAATCTTCCATTCTTACAAAACATTTTTATGTTTTAAAATACATCAGACATCGCCTGTAATACATAATATCTTGCTTACCCGGTACTCCGTTGATCCGCTTTGCCATCTTTCGGGGGAATCTTTCTCAAAAACACCTGTGGTATCTTAAGTATCAGATTCTGGTCAAGTCTGTCAATCCTCACAACAACCCTTTTCGTCCTTCCGATCTTTATCAGTTCTCCTGTTAGACCCACCAGTGAACCCCTTATCACTTCAACATTGTCCCCCTGTTCAAATTTCTCCGACGATACTTCAATTTCAGCATCACTGTTGATCAGCAGGCGAAGATTATCTATCTGATTTTGCGGAATTGAGGCTGGACGACCCTCAAAACTGACAAACCGTACAACGCCCTGTACCTGAAAGACTTTATGAAAAACGGCGGATTTCACTTTAACAAACACATACGACGAAAGCAATGGTCGCTCAACCAGTTTCTTACGATCGCTCCATCTCCTGTATGTTTTCTGAAGGGGTAAAAAAAACTCTACTCCTGCTTCTTCAAGTCTCTCGGCAACCTGTTTCTCAGCTCTCGGTTTTGTATATACGGCATACCATTTCGGTTCCGTGTTCTTTTTCATAACAGGCATTGTCTCTTTTCCTATTTCTCCAGTCTCAGGCATGGGTGATCCTTATTATTATTGGGGTTTCAAAGATAATGAAATTTTACCTTAAGGTTGTTTGTGATAAGATATTGGTTATTTATTAAAATATTCTACCTTTGCGCATAATTTAATTTCAAACGCCATGGCTGAGAAGACAAGATACTCAGATGAAGAGCTTGAGGAGTTCAGAGAGATCATCCTCACGAAGCTGGAAAAGGCCAGGAAGGACTACGAAATTCTCAAATCCAGCATTACCCATGAAGAGAGTAATGATACTATGGATACCTCACCTACTTTCAAAGTACTGGAAGAAGGTGCAACTACCCTGTCAAAAGAGGAAGCCGGCCGTCTGGCTCAGCGACAACTGAAGTTCATCCAGCACTTGCAGGCTGCTCTGGTACGAATAGAAAATAAAACCTATGGTATCTGTCGCGAAACAGGGAAGCTTATCGCTAAAGAGAGACTAAGGGCTGTGCCTCATGCTACACTTTGCTTCGATGCCAAAATGAAACAGAAATAATGGCTCAGGGGGTTGATGGCCTAATACAAAAAGGTATATCAAATTAACCGTCTCAGAAGTGGGACGGTCTTTTTATCAAGAAGAAGGGGAGAGGGGGTGAAAGGGGGAAGGGGTGAGGGGGAGAAGGGGTGAGGGGGAGAAGGATCCAAAATCTCCTTTTCTTCCGCTCTGCCATTCCCTCACTCATTTAATTACTTCCATGAAATATTCTATTGTCCTCCTCAGCCCCTCATCAAGTCCGATCTTCGGATTCCATTCTAACTCTTTCCGTGCCAGAGAGATATCGGGTTGCCGCTGCCGGGGATCATCTTCCGGAAGAGGAAGGTGAATAATTTCTGATTTTGATCCGGTCATCTGAATGATTTTATCTGCAAGCTCACTGACAGATATCTCAAAAGGATTTCCAAGATTCACCGGTCCTGTAAAACTATCAGGGGTATCCATCAGCTTTATCAATCCGTCAACCAGATCGTCAATAAACTGAAAACTCCGGGTATGTGAACCATCACCGAAAATAGTGATTTTGTCTCCTTTGAGTGCCTGAACAATGAAGTTGGAGATGACCCTCCCGTCATTTGAATTCATCCTGGGACCATAAGTATTAAATATCCTGGCTATCTTAATCCGTACATTGTTCTGTTTGTGATAGTTCATAAAGAGGGTCTCTGCACACCTTTTCCCTTCATCATAGCAGGCTCTTGAACCCAGGGTGTTGACATTTCCCCGGTAAGTCTCATCCTGAGGATGTACCTCCGGATCACCATATATTTCACTTGTCGAGGCAAGCATTATTTTTGATTTTGTTCGTTTTGCCAGGCCAAGAGTGTTAATGGCCCCCATCACCGATGTTTTGATTGTCTTAATCCCATTGTATTGATAGTGAACAGGTGAAGCAGGACAGGCAAGGTTATATATTTCATCTGTTTCAATGTAAACCGGTATTGTTATATCATGCCTGATAACCTCAAAATAATGATTGTCTAACAGATGTATAATATTGAGTTTTGATCCTGTAAAATAGTTATCAAGACAGATGACCTCATTCCCGAGGTTAAGAAGTCTTTCACAAAGGTGGGAGCCAATAAAGCCGGCACCACCGGTTACAAGGATGCGTTTCATGGTCATTAATGTTGATACAGTACAAATGTAAATAAAAGGATTAAGTTATGAGAGATAAGGATTGCTTTGCTCCGCGATGAAGCAATCCTATTATTTATTACCTGATCTTGCTGACAGAAACCTTAACCACCACCTCATCAATATCCACCTCGCGGATTTTATTTCTTTCTGTGAAATCATTAACAACAGAAACTGATGTGGCCAGGGTCTGGGATCCAATATAGGAAGCATGTTTCTTCACTGCTTCACGAATAACATCATGATCTTCTATCAAAACAGTAATCTTATCAGTAACGTCGAAACCACTCTCTTTCCGGATATTCTGTATCCTGTTTATAAACTCCCTCGCAATACCTTCATATCTTAACTCGTCAGTTACAGTAATATCAAGAGCTACTGTAAGCTTTCCTTCGTTGGCAACCTGCCAGCCGGGAATATCTTCCGAGATTATCTCTACATCTTCCGTAGTAAGGATTATCTTCTGATTATCAATAATTATAGTATGGCTTCCGGTATTTTCAAACTCTAAAATCTCCTCACGGGTAAGAGAAGAGATGGTATTATTTATGTCCTTCATAAGTTTACCGTATCGCGGACCGAGTATTTTAAAATTGGGTTTGATCTTCTTGACAAGTATTGCAGCACTATCATCGATGTATTCAACTTCCTTCACGTTAACTTCCGCAAGAACAAGATCTTTAACAGCTTCAAATTTGGTTCTGAATGATTCGTCAGTAACAGGTATTATAATTTTAGCTAACGGCTGACGTACTTTAATAGCAACCTTCCTTCTCAAACCAAGTATCATCGATGAAACCCTCTGTGCAATATCCATTCTCTCTTCAAGTTCCTTATCTATAAGCGAATTATCATATCCGGGGAAAAGGGTCAGATGAACAGAGTGTTCTTTATCCCGTTCTGTTGTATTATTCATATCTGTGAACAGCCTGTCCGTGTAAAACGGAGCAATGGGAGCCGCCAGTTTACTTACTGTCTCAAGGCAAACATACAGGGTCTGGTAAGCAGAAAGCTTATCCTTATCATATTCTCCTCCCCAGTAACGTTTCCTGTTAAGCCTTACATACCAGTTACTCAGGTTTTCTGTAACAAAATCCTGGATTGCCCTGCCTGCACGGGTAAGATCATAATCTTCATAACACCTGGTAACCTCCTTCACCAGTGAATTAAGAAGCGAGATGATCCATCTGTCAATTTCGGGTCTTTCATTCACCGGTATATCTTTTTCAGCATACCTGAAACCATCAATATTGGCATAAAGGGCAAAGAAGGAATATGTATTATAAAGCGTTCCGAAGAATTTACGTCTTACCTCATCAACACCGTCAATATCAAATTTAAGGTTATCCCATGGCTGTGCGTTTGTAAGCATATACCAGCGCAAAGGATCCGAACCATACTCCTCAATAGTGGTAAAGGGATCAACTGCATTACCAAGGCGTTTTGACATCTTATTCCCATTCTTATCCAGTACCAGTCCGTTGGAAATAATATTTTTAAATGCTACTGAGTCAGATATCATTGTGGCTATTGCATGCAGGGTAAAAAACCATCCTCTTGTCTGGTCAACACCCTCAGCAATATAATCGGCCGGAAACATATTATGAAAATCATCCCCGTTCTCAAAAGGATAATGAGCCTGTGCATAAGGCATAGCGCCTGAATCGAACCAGACATCAATAAGATCGGGTTCGCGGAACATCTTTTGTCCGGTTGTACTAACAAGTATTATTTCATCAATATAAGGTCTGTGAAGATCAAACTTCTCATAGTTTTCAGATGAGTTATCCCCTTCAACAAATGTTCCCAGAGGATTCACTTTCATGAATCCGGCTTTAACGGATTTATCAATCTCTGCTTTCAGTTCAGCTGCCGATCCAATACATTTTTCTTCTTTTCTGTCGCCGGTCACCCATATTGGTAAAGGAGTACCCCAGAATCTTGAACGTGAAAGGTTCCAGTCGACAAGGTTCTCAAGCCACTTGCCAAACCGTCCTGTGCCGGTTGATTGAGGCTTCCAGTGGATTGTATTATTAAGTTCGATCATCCGCTCCCGGAAAGCTGTTGTGCGTATAAACCAGGCATCAAGAGGATAATAAAGAACAGGCTTGTCGGTCCTCCAGCAATGAGGATAGCTGTGCACCTGTTTTTCAATTCTGAAAACCTTGCCCTGCTGCTTCAGCATCACTGCAATATCGACATCCAGTGTTTCAGAACTGTTCGTAAGGGAGACGTCATATTCATTTTTTACCGGTCGTGCTTCAAAACCGGTGTAAGTATCAATATTAACTCGATGTTTTACAAATGACTCATCGAGATCCTCAATCGGAACCATAAATCCTCTTTTATCAACCAGTGGTCCCAAAGAACCGTCTTTTCTCTTAACCAGTAGCGGTGGAATGCCGTTTTCTATTCCCGCACGGTAGTCATCCGCTCCAAAAGTGGGTGCAATATGAACAATACCTGTACCATCTTCGGTTGTGACAAAATCGCCTGTTATAACCCTGAAAGCACCTTCATCAGGCTTTACCCAGTCGATAAGCTGCTCATAACTTATCCCTTCCATTTTGCCACCCTGAAATTCATCAAGAATCCTGAACGGAATTTTTTTATCACCGGGAACATAATCAATAATTTCAATTTGTGCGTTTGATTCGGGAAACATTACATTAAGAAGATCTTTCGCTACAATTACCGTTATGGGATTACCTGTGTAAGGATTGAAACTGCGCACCTTACTATAGATTATTTCTTCACCAACTGCCAGCGCTGTATTGGAGGGCAGGGTCCATGGAGTTGTCGTCCATGCCATTATATACACATTCTCAGTGTCGGTATTTGTATAGAGAAACTCTGATTTCCCGTTACGTATAAGCCTGAAAAGCGCAATGCAGGTCGTATCTTTGATATCGCGGTAACAGCCCGGAAGATTAAGCTCATGTGAGCTTAATCCTGTCCCCGCTGCCGGGGAATAAGGTTGTATTGTATAACCCTGGTAAAGAAATCCTTTTGAGTAAAGCTGTTTAAGCAGCCACCAGAGTGTCTCAATATAACGGTTGTCATAAGTAATATAAGGGTGATCCATGCTAATCCAGTATCCCATTTTTCTGGTAAGATCTTCCCATACATCGGTGTACCTCATTACATCAGTACGGCACGCTTCGTTAAACTCTTCAATGGAAATTTTCTCTGTTCCAATATCTTCCTTGGTTATGCCAAGAGCTTTTTCAACACCAAGTTCAATAGGCAGTCCGTGTGTATCCCATCCGGCCTTACGCTTTACTTCATATCCACACTGGGCTTTAAAACGACAGATGGCATCCTTGATAGTGCGAGCCATTACGTGATGTATTCCGGGAATTCCGTTTGCAGAAGGTGGCCCTTCATAAAATACAAATTCACCTTTTCCGTTTACTTCACGTACACTTTTATGAAAAATATCATTCTCGTCCCAGAACTTGAGAATAGCCTTGTTTACCTGTGATAGATTTAATGTTTTATGTTCAGGAAACCGCTTAGCCATCGGATCCGCTTTTGTAATAGTCATAAATATTTTAAAAACTGGGCAAAGATAGTAAAAAGGAGAATAATCTTATAAAAAACCATATGCTGCAACAGGTGCCGCAATCTGTTTTTTTATTTTCTTTACATTATAAGTCTGAAAAATGAGATTTTATAAAATAGTTGTATTTATATTTCTTATATATTGGAGCAATATATCAGCACAAACCTCCGATACTCTTCATTACATTTCTCTCGATCCCTACTACTTTCATCTGGAATACCTTATAAATGATTCTTCTCTGATGATCGATGTAAGAACTCCCTTTGAATTCCGGCGAAACAGGATCAAAGATGCTATAAATATTCCTTCAGTCAGGGATCTCGAGATTGCTGCCGATACAATAAGTAGAAATTGCTTCTTGTTCCTCTATTGTACAGATGATTTCAGAAGCAGGCAGGCTGCTGAACATTATTATAAAAAAGGATTCCGGAAAATCGCTTCTCTCGAGGGAGGATTGATTTCGTGGCGAAGGGAAAATATGCCTGTGGATAAGACCAGGATCAGGAAAAAGAGAAGGTGAGGTCTTGCGCTTCGCACTGCCTGTTCCGCTGAAGCGGACGTAAAGACAATGTTCTTTTTTCCCTGGATTTACCTAAATTTACACCAGAAATTAAATAAATAACAACCTATGTTTTCAGGAATAGTCGAAGAGGCAGCTCCTGTCGTAAGACTGGAGAAAGAAAAGGATAATCTCCATATCACCATGAAATGCTCCTTTACCTCCGAGCTTAAGATCGACCAGAGTATTTCACATAACGGTGTGTGCCTTACTGTTGTGAAAAAAAATAAAGATACCTATACTGTCACCGCCATTAAGGAGACTCTGGAAAAAACAAACCTGGGATTACTGAAACCGGGTGATAAAGTCAACCTTGAGAGAAGCGTAAGATCAGATGGCCGACTGGACGGACATATGGTACAGGGTCATGTTGACCAGACTGCGGTTTGTTCAGATGTGAAAGAAGCCGGTGGCAGCTGGTATTATACATTTGAATATGAACCTCTTCAGGATGATTATATTACCGTTGAGAAAGGATCTGTTTCTGTAAATGGTGTCAGTCTCACCGTGGTAAACTCACAGCCAAAATCGTTTCAGGTGGCAATTATTCCTTACACCTGGGAGGTGACCAATTTTCACCAGATCAAAAAGGATACAGTCGTAAATATTGAATTTGATATTCTTGGAAAGTATATAGCCAAAATAGTTAAACAGCAATTAGGGAAGTAATTCTGGGTGCTTTTCCTCACCCTCTCGACTCTTCTTTCTTCCACACTATCTTCTTCCCGAACCCCAGCTTGTTATCCGTCATCTTGATATGTGTCAGCTTTACAATCCAGAGCCGGGTCTCCATAAGCATTGCAACAGGAAACCTTTTCAGATAAGCATCCGTTACCTTTTCTGCCAGATCGCCTTCCGGTTCTGTAACAATGCCCTGAAACTGAATACCCCTGATCTTGCCTAAAATACTAGTTTCCAGAACAACAGAACCTGCGACAAGAGAATTTATTAGAAATTCCCGGCCATGTCTTGTTTCCAGATCAGTGGTAAACACCAGGGCATTCTCATCCGCCAGATAAACATAAAAACAGTTGGCGCACCATGGCTCATTATCAACAGTAGTGGCAATGGTCAGAACATGATGCTTCCTGAAAAACCTTTTTATTCTCTCATCGATCATCTTCCATCCATCTGTAAGTGTCAGCATCAAATCCGGCCAGTGTTATTACCCTCTCAACAACTGTCATGACAAGATCATCTATAGTCCGGGGACGACTGTAGAAGGAGGGAGTTGCCGGACAGATAATGGCACCGGCAAGTGTAAGGGTTTCCATGTTTCTAATATGGATCAGATTATAGGGAGTCTCTCTTGGCACCAGGATCAGCTTTCTTCTCTCCTTAATCATCACATCTGCGGCGCGTGCTATCAGGTCTTCGGAAGTTCCGTTCGCAATCCGCCCGATGATACCCATCGATGCCGGGCAGATAATCATGGTGTCGTAACCCGATGAACCCGATGCGAACGGAACAAAAAAGTCAGTTTTATCATATTCCTTCGCAGGATGTTTTGCAATAAATTTGTCCCCTGTTTCATACTCCCATATTGCTCTTGCATTGTCAGAAAAGATCACTGCCATTTCTGATGGAGGATCTTTCAGGATCTTAAGCCTGTCAAGAAGCTTCTGAGCATAAATGGCTCCGCTTGCACCTGTAACAGCAACAATAATTTTGCGGGCAGTCTGTTTCATAAATAGATGGCAATCTGAAAGTAAAAATAGTAATTTATATGGTGATTGCTTCTCCCGACTGCGTCGGGCTCGCAATGACCGTTTATGTTATAGTATTTGTGATTCTTGTCCGGATCTTATTTAGTACCTGTCTTAAATATAATGTAATTGCGAGGAGAGTGGCTGCCGAATAAGTTTTATAATCCCGATAACAACTTTTCTCTTAAAATCGCCACTCCTTCTGAAGCCTTTTCTTTTATTACTTCAACTTTCCTTGAAAACGGAATATAAACATCGTTCGGATCAATAAGCCATAACGATGCCCCGGCCGGAGCATAATCAATCAGTCCTGCCGCCGGGTAAACATTAAGTGACGAACCTATTACAACAAAAATATCTGCTGTTGCAGTTACTTTAATAGCCTCTTCCAGCATCGGGACAGCTTCGCCAAACCACACTATATGAGGACGTAACTGGCTGCCTTTTGCACACTTGTCTCCGGGATTTATATCATTATATCCAATATCATATATAAGGGATGGATCAGACGTACTTCTTGCTTTTGTAAGTTCTCCGTGAAGATGCAGGACTTCTGTGCTTCCTGCCCGTTCATGAAGATTATCAATATTTTGTGTAATAATATGTACATCAAATTTGTCCTCAAGCTTTGCCAGTCCGGTATGTCCGGCATTGGGTTTACATTCGGCAAGCTGCCTTCTCCTTTCATTATAAAACCTCAGAACCAGTTCCTTGTTTTTCCACCAACCCATCGGCGATGCAACCTCAGTTACATCATACTCCTCCCATAATCCTCCGGCTTCCCTGAAGGTACGGATCCCGCTTTCAGCACTCATGCCGGCACCGGTTAGTACTACTAGTTTCTTCATGCGAATAATAATATGTCTGTAAAAATAGGAAATAATTATTATAATTAAGATGGGGGGATGGGGCGAGGGGGGGGAAGGGGTGATAGGGATATAAGCGGACTACTCAGGGTATTGAAGTAAAAGATTTGCTAACAAATTAATTTTTTATATTTGTAGTAATCGCTGCAAAATTAATATTATGAAAGCTTTGAAATCTCACAAAGAACTGATTGTATACCAATCAGCATTTAAATCATCAATGGATATCTTTTACCTGACAAAAACTTTTCCAAAAGAAGAGTTGTTTTCACTGACTTCACAAATAAGAAGAAGTTCCCGTTCCGTATCAGCCAATATCGCCGAATCCTTCAGAAAGAGAAGGTATAAAAAAGCATTTATTGCAAAACTGTCGGATTCTGAAGCAGAAGCAGCTGAAACTCAAGTTTGGCTGGATTATTCACTTGAATGTGGATATATGACGGAGGAGGCTTATAAAAAGTTATATCAAGAATATGACAAAATAATAGGTATGTTAATAATGATGATACAACATCCCGAAAATTGGAGTTTCGAAAATTAGCATCTCCCCATCCCCCCATCTCCCCCTCTTAGTTATACGCCTGTGTTTATATCTATTCATTGATTTCAATAAATATTATTGCTTTTAGCAATATCTTTGAACCATGATTGACCGTTTCACGATAGAAAAGATACTCGATGCTGCCCAGATCGTTGATGTGATCCAGGACTTTGTTCCGCTGAAGAAGAGAGGAGCCAACTATTTGGGGCTATGTCCTTTTCATAATGAAAAGACTCCCTCGTTTACTGTGTCGCCATCGAAAGAAATATTCAAATGTTTCGGATGCGGTAAGGTTGGCAACTCAGTCAATTTTATTATGGAACACGAACATCACACCTACCCTGAAGCCCTTAAATATCTTGCAAGAAAATACAACATAGAAGTTGTTGAAAAAGAACGAAGCCCGGAAGATATTGAAAAACAGAATGAAAGGGAGAGTCTGCTTGTTGTAACATCATATGCTGCCCGGCAATTCACCGAAAACCTTTTTCAGACAGATGAGGGTATTTCCGTAGGCCTGACATATTTCAAGGAAAGAGGTTTCCGGCAGAATACGCTGAAGAAGTTCGAGTTAGGATACTGCTTTGAAAAACGGGACGCTTTTTCTGCAAAAGCCCTTGAAGACGGATATAAACAGGAATTTCTTGTAAAATCAGGCCTTTCGATACAGCACGATGACCATATTACCGACAGATTCTTTGGCAGGATAATGTTCCCTATACACTCACTTTCCGGACAGGTACTGGGCTTCGGCGGAAGGATACTCAAATCTGATCCGAAAAGTGCTAAATACATCAACTCTCCTGAATCAGAGATTTATCATAAGAGCCGAATCCTTTACGGAATCTACCAGGCACGAAAATCGATTACTCAGGAAGACCGGTGCTATCTTGTTGAGGGATACACAGATGTGATGTCATTACATGAAGCAACCATTGAGAATGTAGTCGCTTCGTCCGGCACATCACTCACCCAGGAACAGGTACGGCTTATCAAACGGTTCACACAGAATATTACTATTCTGTACGACGGTGATCCAGCAGGAATCAAAGCATCAATAAGAGGTATTGATCTGGTACTTGAAGAGGGTATGAATGTTAAAATAGTCCTTTTACCAGATGGTGAAGATCCCGACTCATATTCAAAAAAGGTCAGTAATGAAGAATTTAAAAAATACCTGAAAGTACACGAAACAGACTTTATCCGGTTTAAAATCCGGTTACTGATAGAAGAAGCTAATAACGATCCTGTCAGTAAAGCAACTTTAATACGCGATATCGTCAAATCAATTGCAGTTATCCCCGAAACAATAACCCGAACAGTCTATATTAAGGAATGCAGCGTCGAAATGGAGGTTCCGGAGCCTGTCCTCTACCAGGAAGTCAATAAACTGAGACAACAAAAATCATTTCAGGACAGAAATAAATACCCGGGCCCGGAAGATCTTCCGCTACCTCCACCTGAAATAGTCAGATCCGTACAGCCTAAAACTGTTTCATATTACTCTGAAAAAGAAGTAATAAGACTTCTTCTGAAATTCGGAAGTGAGGAATTTGATCGCAGAATCCGGAAAGAAGACGGTAAAGAGGAAGTTATTACTATCTCAGATTTTGTGGTTCGGGAGATTATTACTGATGACCTTTCTTTTGACGATACAATCTGCTCCAGAATTTTTGAAGATTTCCGGTTTCATGTTGAACAGGGCATCTTTCCCGGCGATAAACATTTTATAAAACACGAAGATCCCGAGATATCAAGGCTCTCTGCAGATCTCCTGGCCGATTCCCATGAGCTTAGCAGAATCTGGAAAGATAAACACACTTATGTCGAAACAGAGGACATGAAACTGAAGGATATTGTTCCTGATGCTATCCTCAAATTTAAAAGTGATAAAATAAAAGCAATAAGAGATGCAATAGGGAAACAACTTATAGAGGCTGATAAATCAGGTGATACAGAAAAACTTATTGCGCTCCAGAAAAAATACAATAATCTGAGTATTGCCCTTGGTTTAATATCAAAGAAGCTTGGGAACAGGATACTGCTTTAGAACAATCCAAGAGATACCCCTCTCCCCAAAGGGGGAGAAAAGAAAAAACAAGCAAACTCCCGTTCTCAATTTTTTTATAAATTTGTTAGATTAACAGGCTATCAATGAAAAGTCTTAAGTCTGCAGTGACTATATTTCTTATTATCACCCTGGCCCCGGTATCTTGCAAACCAAAACAACCTGAAAAAGACACCTTTGTCCCTTCTTTTTCGACTTATAAAACTGACCTTGTTAATAATGATACAATTGTCGAAAAGAACGAGATCTTTTACGGACTTCTTACACCAGTCGAAATTTGTGCAATATTTAACAGACTTGGTGTTCCGTACGATAATGCTACTCTTAATCCTGTTTCAAACAAGGATCTGTACCTCAGCAGCTCAAAAGCTTCAATAAATACCGGTGTGTACGGTGTGGATTTAGGATATCTTAAGATATTCGGAACGGGACAGGAAATGATTGACTATATGGCCACAATCCGTGAGATGAGTAATAAACTCGGTATTCCCGACGAGCTACTGAGCGAACCTGCCAGAAAGATCCGGAAAGATTTTTCGAACCGTGATACCATTATGACATTAATGAATAAAGCTTATTATGATCTTGATAATTATCTCCGTAATGAAGGCCGTGAAAGTTCTGCGGGTCTTATGATGATGGGCGGATGGATCGAAGCTTTATATATTGCAACTCAGCTGGTTTATAATCCAGATAATCCCGATCCGGAAGTAGTCCAGAAGATTGCTGAACAAAAATACACACTCACATCACTCCTGTGTTTTATGAAGAATTATTATGACGATCCGGTAGTAATGTATTATACAAAAAAACTTAAATACCTGAAGAACTTTTTTGACTCCTTCGAAATATATTTCAGAAAGGGAGACCTCGAAATCGACACCTTAAAACAGGTTCTCCGGTCATCAGGAACCGAGATGGACATTACTGTTGAAACACTTAACGGTATCCGTGACTATGTAAATAAGCTGAGGACCGAAATCGTAGAGCCATAAAATCACATCCCATATATGAAGACTTCAAGATCTGTTTGTTTAATCTGTTCATTACTTATTTTATTTTCATGCGGCCGGAAAGATTCAAGAATCACATTAAAAACGGCCGGTGAAAAAACTGCGTTTACTTTATCAGAAATACCTCTGGATAAAGGATTCAGTGAATATATTACCGGATATACCTCAGGAATAGTACCTGCAAACTCCGTAATAGAGATCCGTTTTACTCCTGAGTTTGCAGCTTCAGCCAGCAGGAAAACACCTTCCGGCTTACTGGTTTTCAATCCGAAAATAAAAGGCAAGTCCGAATGGATCGATGAAAATACCCTGGTTTTCAGACCTTCAAAATTGCTCGAGCCGGATCAGATCTATACTGGAGAGCTTAACCTTTACAAACTTTCAGAGGTAGAAGAACGCCACAGGATATTTCCAATCAGGATCCGGACTGTTAAAAAAGATTTCCTTGTTACAACAGGGGTACTTGAGTGCTCTTCCGCAGAAGCTGATAAATATGTTTTACATGGTGAGCTGGTTGCATCCGATTATATAAACTCAAACGAAGTAGAAAAATACCTTGAAGCTAAAACCGGCAGAAAAAAACTGGGTATTATATGGGATCATTCCGATATTCTCGTCCATAAATTCACAGTAACAAATATCGAACGTACAGATAAACCACAGGAGCTGGTTATATCATGGGATGGCACATCAGCCAGGGTGAAACAGAAAGGCTTCATTTCAGTTGAAATACCTCCATCTGGAGAATTTCGTGTACTTGATATCATTAAAATACCCGGAGAAAGCCAGAGAATGGATTTAGTATTCTCCGATCCCGTGGATGCTTTGCAGGAAATGCAAGGACTGATATGGCTTAAACCTGCCACGGAAATTACTATTAACATTAACTCTAATATTATCAGCATATTCCCATCTTCCCGGATAAAAGGAGTTACAGAAATAAATATCGAATCATCGGTAAAAAACACCAAAGGAACTGGTCTTTCTTCAACATTCAGCAAACAAATTGACTTTACATCAATCCCTCCTGCCATAGCCCTTACAGGAAACGGCATAATCCTTCCTTCTTCAAAAAATCTGATATTCCCCTTTAAAGCAGCCAATCTTAAAGCTGTAGATCTTAGAATAATCAGGATCTTTGAAAATAACCTTCCGTATTTCCTCCAGGAGAATGACATCAATACAGGATATTCCATTAAACGGTTCGGCCGGCCTGTATATTCAGGAAGAATTGATCTGGTAAGTGGTTCAGGAATAGATCCCGATACCTGGAACCTTTATACAATAGATCTGTCTGAGTATATTAATATAGAACCCGGTGTACTTTATAAAGTGGAACTGGGAATGAGAAGATCCTATTCACTCTTTCAATGTCCGGCAACAGCAGAGCAGAGCAGATATGAGGAATTGCTACAGGAGGCAGAAGAGAGAAGCCATGATTTCTGGGATGATCCTGATAACTATTATGAAGACAGTGATTATTATATTTATTATTCACTGGATTTCAACTGGAGAGACCATAATGATCCGTGCAAAGACGCATATTACAGTCCCGATAAAAAGGCCTCAAGAAACATACTGGCATCAAACCTGGGTTTAATAGCAAAAAAAGGTCCTGACAATCTGCTTCATGTAATGGTAAATGATATACTCACGGCATTACCGCTAAATGAAGTAAGCATTGAAGTCTATGATTACCAGCTTCAAAAGATCATCTCAGGGAATACTGATCGGGATGGATCTGTTACCCTTTTCTGTGAAAAAAAACCATTCCTGATAATTGCAAAAAAAGATAAAGACCGTAACTACCTTAAAATCAATGATGGATCTTCTTTGTCCATGAGTTCATTTGACGTTTCCGGAAATAAACCGGAAAATGGAATAAAAGCATTTATCTATGGAGAAAGAGATGTCTGGCGGCCGGGAGATTCAATATTTCTTTCAACTTTTATCAAAGACATGAAAAATGGCCTCCCGGACGGTCATCCCGTTCAGTTTGAATTTATAAATCCGCTGGATCAGAGAATTGATAACCAGGTACAATTTTATGGAACAGGCAAAATTCTGGTATTCAGCACTAAAACATCAACAGATGCGGTTACAGGTAACTATAGAGCTGTGATAAGGATAGGAGGTGCAACTTTTACAAAAAGAGTGAGGATTGAAACTATAAAACCTAACCGTCTGAAAATAAACCTTTCCTTTCCTGATGATCTGCTTGGGGGTACCGACAGGAGTACAACGGGATCTCTTGGTGTCAGATGGCTTAATGGTGCCATAGCAGGAAACCAGAAAGCTACAGTTGAATATATTCTGAAACATACTAAAACCGAATTTGAAAAATTTAATCAGTATAATTTTGATGACCCTGCCAGTGAGTTCTGGTCGGAAACAGTCAGGATTTTTGATGGATCAACCGATGAGACAGGAAATGCAACTTTCACCTTCGATCCGGGTGATGATATTGTTGCTCCGGGAATGCTCAATGCGCTATTTACGGTAAAGGTATCCGAAAAAGGTGGTGATGAAAGCATTATACAATCAATATATAAATATGCCCCTTATCCTGTTTTTGTGGGTATTAACCTGCCCGCACTCAAAGGCAAGAGCCGGATGCTCTTTACAGATGCCGACAATGAGGTCAAAATAGTTACAGTAGATGAAACCGGCAAACCCGTCAATTCACAGGTGGAGATGACTGTTTATAAGATCTCCTACAGATGGTGGTGGGAGTCAGATGAAGAGAACCTGGCATACTATATATCAAACCGGATTTATAAGCCGGTCATCAGAAAAAAAATTGTCACATCGGCAGGAGAAGCCGGCTTTATTTTCAATATTGGCAAAAATGAATGGGGCCGTTATCTTATCAGGGCGACAACACCTGAAGGACATTCAACAGGTAAAATACTCCTGATTGACTGGCCATGGGAATATGGAATGAAAGGTAATGTTGAAGGGGCAACGCTGCTGTCTGTTAATACCGATAAGGAAAAATATAATCCGGGCCAGGAGATAAAGCTTTCTTTTCCTGCTCCAGAAAACGCCAGAGCTATTATCACAATCGAGAATGCCACCGGTGTTCTTGACGAAATGCGTGTTAATACAACAAAGAACAATACTGAGGTCAGCTTTAAAGCCCGACCCGAAATGGCACCAAACGTTTATGCATATGTAACAATCATCCAGCCCCATGATCAGACAATCAACGATATGCCCATCCGTCTTTATGGTGTCGTGCCTGTAATGGTTGAGGATCCGGGAACACATCTGTCACCCGTGATCAGTATGGCTGATGAAATTCGTTCTCAAAAACCTTTTGAAATAAAAGTGAGTGAAACAAATAAAAAATCCATGACCTATACTCTTGCAGTGGTTGATGAAGGCTTGCTTGATATAACAGGATTTAAAACACCTGATCCCTGGAAATATTTTTATGCCAGGGAAGCACTCGGTGTTCAGACCTGGGATCTTTATGATTATGTCCTGGGAGCTTTCGGAGGCACTCTTGAACGCATTTTTGCCATTGGAGGTGATGAAGCAGTCATTGACAGATCTTTGAGTAAAGCTCAGAGGTTCATCCCTGTAGTCAAATTCCTGGGACCGTTTACCCTGGGTGCAGGGAAGACAGGTGTTCACACAGTTATCCTTCCCCAATATACCGGTTCTGTCAGGACTATGGTGATAGCAGGAAACGAAAGAGCTTTTGGTTCAGCAGAAAAATCTGTGCTTGTAAAGGATCCCCTGATGATTCTGGCAACAGCCCCAAGAGTTGTTAGCCCGGGTGATAAAGTTGCTTTACCGGTGACTCTTTTTGTACAGAAAGAGGGTATCTCAAATGTGATTGTAACTGCCGAAGGAAATAATATGATAACCTTCGATAAAAAGTCTGTACCCCTGCCAGTATATGAATCCGGGGAAAAAGACACGGAGTTTGATTTTGTTGTAGGCGAAAAGACCGGTATTACCAGAATAAAAGTAAGTGCTTCAGGAGGGGGAGAAACAGCAATTTATGAAATGGAACTCGAAGTAAGAAGTCCTAATCCTCCGGAAACAAGGTCAGAGCTGAAAATCCTGAAACCTGGCGAAAAATGGGAATCAGTGATCAGACCGTTTGGAATGGAGGGTACAAATACTGCATTAATTGAGTTATCGTCTCTCCCATCCATCAACCTTGAAAAACGACTGGATTATCTGCTGAGATATCCGCATGGTTGTACCGAACAAATAACCTCAGCTGCTTTCCCGCAGCTATGGCTGAACGATCTTTCAGGCAATGATGATGAAACGGCAAAAACCGCATCGGCCAACATAAAAGAGGCAATCAGTAAGCTTGCAACCCGTCAGATGAATGACGGAGGTATAGCATTATGGCCCGGAGCTTACCAGCCTGATAATTGGGTAACATCATACACAGGGCATTTTATGACCGAAGCTGAAAGAATGGGATACATCTTGCCTCAGGGTTTCAAACAGAAATGGATCGGGTACCAGAGAAAAGTATCACAAAACTGGAGGTATGACACAAAGTTTAAACAATCAGCAAACGACCAGGCCTACAGGCTTTTTACTCTTGCACTTGCCGGTCAGCCTGAAAGAGGAGCCATGAACAGACTGCGTGAATCGGAATCTATCCCTCAATTATCGCGATGGTTGCTGGCTGCTGCATTTGCAGTTTCGGGAAGACCCGAAGTGGCAGGTGATCTCCTTGATGTAAGAAACATTGAAACCGAACGTGAATATTATAACTATTACTATGGCAGCTATTTACGTGATAAAGCAATAATCCTCTATACTCTCACTGTTCTTAAAAATGAAGAACAGGCTCTTCTACTGTTAAAAACAATTTGCGATAACTTCAATTCTGAAGCATGGTACAGCACACAGACACTGGCCTGGGGCCTATTTTCTTATATGAAGTTCGCCGAAATGTTTCCGGGTGATAAAAACAATCCTGCAAAAATCAGCCTGACTCTGAATAGCGAAAAAACAGATCATACTATTCAGTCCGGACAGCTCTGGTCGAAAGATCTTGACATTAAAAGTGGAAGTAATACCCTTAAATTGGAAAACCTGTCAGAAATACCTGTTTATGTTAACCTTGTAAGGAAAGGCGTTTCTTTTGTTTCTGACTTTACAGAGGAAAATATGGGACTTATCATGGATGTTGACTATGTCGATATGAATCTTGTTCCGGTCGATCAAAGCAATCTTGAACAAGGTTCAGATTTCATGATGGTGGTCAGGGTGACCAATAATACTTTCAGCAGAGTAGATAACATCGCTTTAACACAGATGGTCCCTTCCGGGTGGGAAATACAAAACACCAGATTATTCGAAGCTACCTATGGAATAAAAGAAAACTCATATGATTACCGCGACTTCCGGGATGACAGGATAATAACTTACTTTGGTTTGAACCAGAGTGAAACAAAAGTATTCGTTTTGATCCTGAATGCGGCATATAAAGGCGAATTTTATCAGCCTTCGGTATGGTGTGAGGCCATGTACACCGAAAATTGTTATTCAAGATATCCCGGAAATAAGGTTGTAATTACGGGGCAGAAAATTGAATAACAAGATCAAAATAATCTTGATTTTAACCGGAGTTATTAGTCTTCCGGTACTGCTTTCGCCGCTTCCCCGGTTTGATTCACCTCTGTCAACTGTTGTTGAAGCCCGCGACGGATCATTGCTGGGAGCACGTATCGCCGATGACGGACAATGGCGGTTCCCATCTTTAGACCAGATACCTGAAAAATTCGAGAAAGCAATTCTTGCTTATGAAGACCGTTATTTTTATTATCATCCCGGAATAAATCCCGTTTCTATCATCAGGGCTTTTATCATTAACTCAAAAGCTCACAGGATAGTCAGTGGAGGGAGCACCATTACCATGCAGGTTGCCCGCCTTTCGAGAGGTAATAGACACCGTACTTACCGTGAGAAGATAATCGAAATGCTTGGTGCATTAAAGCTGGAGTTATTCAGGTCAAAAAAAGAGATACTAAGGCTCTATACAGCCAATGCACCTTTTGGAGGTAATACGGTTGGTCTTGAAGCTGCCGCCTGGCGATATACAGGGAAGTCATCCGAAAATCTTACCTGGGCTGAAGCAGCTGCATTTGCTATTCTTCCTAACTCCCCTTCGCTTGTTTTTCCGGGCAGGAATCAGGAAATACTTAAATCAAGGCGGAACGATCTTCTTAAAAGGCTCTGTAAAAGAAAAATTATCGATTCCCTGACACTTGTTTTAGCTCTTGAAGAACCACTACCCGGAGAACCGAAAGAGCTGCCCTCAATGGCTCCTCATCTGACAGATATGTTTTATGTGAAAAACAGAGGAGAGAGAATACGCACAACCATTGATCCGTATCTGCAGGAAAAAGCTACAGAGATAATAAACAACCATCAGAAAAACCTTGCGGCCAATTTCATTTTTAATTCTGCCTGCCTGATAGTCAGCGTCGATTCCGGAAATGTCCTCGCATACGTCGGCAATAGTTCGCTTGAAGAGGCATCATCACACTCAGGTAATGTAGATATTATCATGTCGCTGCGTAGTACGGGCAGTATACTCAAACCTTTTCTTTATGCAGGAATGCAGCATTCCGGAGATATTTTGCCAAATACCCTGATTGCTGATATCCCAACCCGTTTCCCGGGATTCTCGCCGAAAAATTTTGATCGCAGTTACAACGGTGCCGTAACTGCCGCTTCCGCTCTGTCGCAATCTCTTAATATCCCCTCGGTAAGAATGCTGCAGAAATATAACACCGAAAAATTTCTTGACCTCCTGCACAAAATAGGCTTTACAACTTTCAAAGAACCGGGAGATTATTACGGATTATCCCTCATTCTAGGTGGCGGAGAGACATCTCTCTGGGAATTGACCGGAGCTTATGCATCTTTGTCAAGAGTGCTTAAGAGATTTAATAATGAAAAAAAATACGACCAGGCAGATTATCATCCGCCTGTTCTCCTGCAACATGAGAATACATCAGTCAGGAGGTCTGCCGGTACAGAATCTCCGCTTTCCGCTTCTTCTATATGGCTTACATACGAAGCATTGCAAAAGGTCAACAGGCCTGCCACTGAGACAGGCTGGCAGTATTTTTCCTCCTCGCATGATATTGCATGGAAAACCGGTACAAGCTTCGGATTCAGGGACGCCTGGGCTGTCGGAACAACTCCCGATTATGTTATCGGTGTATGGGCAGGTAATGCTGACGGGGAAGGACGTCCGGGATTAACAGGTATAGCTGCAGCAGCTCCTGTATTATTCGACCTGGTCAATATGACCGGAACAGGTCCCTGGTTCCGGACTCCCGATGAAGAGATGACCATGATCAGTGTCTGCAGTCAAAGTGGTTTCAGGGCAGGACCGGATTGTACGGAAACCATCGATATAGCTGCCTGTGCCAGCGGATTAAGAAGCGAAGTCTGTCCATTCCATAAAATAATACATCTGAATAAATCAAAAACCCGACAGGTAACCACAGCCTGTGTATCACAGTCCGAGATAGTTAATGAACCCTGGTTTGTTCTGCCTCCCGCAATGGAGTACTTTTATAAACAGAAACATCCTGAATATAAAAGCCTTCCCCCTGCAGCTCCCGGATGTACCGACAGCAAGAGCATCCCGGCACTGGAGTTTATCTATCCGACAGCGGGAATTAAAATATTTATACCCCGTGATCAGACAGGTCTCAGAACAAGAATTATTCCTGAAATTGCTCACAGGGATCCTTCAAAAAAGATCTTCTGGCATATTGATGATGATTATATTGGCACTACCCGGTTCATGCATCAGATCGAGATCAATGCAGTCCCCGGAAATCATGTTGTTACTGCTGTTGATGAGGATGGAAACAGAGCTGTCAGTTCCTTTACTATTATGTAGCCCGGCGGCAACATGACTTTGTTATAAAATTCATTCACTGAGAATATAGCTATTTAAGCCCCCTTCAGGGGGTTTGGGGGCAATTCTCATATTTAAAAATTATTTATTTAATTCGTATATAAATATTATTTAAAATGAAAAAGATCTCAGCTTTTTGTATTATCGTTTCACTAACTATAATTACCTGGTCACAGAAAAGCCAGCAAAACATAGTCTCAATCCCTCCAAAACCCATTGATCCACAGGTTGTTCAGGATCAGGACAATATGACATGGGATGATTATCATCCGATTCCGGGCAAAAACTGGGCTGATCCGTCTCTTGTTCCGGAGCGTGAATTCAGGATGGCACTTGTAGCTGTTGATTTTCCTGATCAGCCATTTGTGATAACATTACAAAAGAATTCCGATCCTTTCGGTAATCCGCAGACAGATCCTGTCAAACGTGACAATGTAGCAAAGTTCTACGCTGACTTCTGGCTCCGTCCATCGGAAGTTAATCATGGACAAACGATCAACGGTTACTGGATGGAACAGTCGCGTGGCAAGTTTGGCATTACGGCACTTGATCCCTATGGGCCTTATCGCATGCCGAAGAACCTCTGGGAATATGGTTTGAATGAATACGGGCAGAATAACTACACTCCTGACGGCAGCAGGGCGAGCAGTCGTATGGAACCAGATATTGATGCTCTCTGGAAAGCTGATGCAGGCGCTCTCAAATCACAGTATGATGCAATTCTTCGTATATATGCCGGTTACGACGAAACAGGTGTCTGGCAGGAATTCGGAGAGATGAAATTTCTGACACAGGATGATATACCTGCTGAATGGGGCAATCCGGACACTTCCAAACCACGGTGGGTTCCGACACGATATGTGCCATGGACATCCTGGAAAGCCGGTCAGATGCAATGGGGCCTGTCATCAATCCGCCAGGGAGAGAATTCCGGAACTATAACACATGAACTTGGCCATTACGCTTTCAGGATAGGTGATAACAACAATAATCCCTATGTGCAACCATATAGAAGAGTCGGTTCCGGTCCATGGGATATGATGGATAGAGGATGTTTTAACGGACCCGGCGGACCTCATATGCGATGCGTCGTACCACCAGCCATGGGTGCCGCAATGCCTGCAGGACTGATGCTTAGAAACAGAATGGTCAACGGATTCATTACTGAGGATCAGGTGCTGACAATCAGTCGTGAAGGATTGTCATCATCCGGTCCTGTTGTTGCCTCTGTCACGGCAAGAGCTGTTGAGCCGCTACCGGGAACCTTTGCAGGTATTATCGTCAGACTCGACGGAGCAGAACCACACGACAGAACACCTCCGGATGATCCTGCTGTCAATCCTCTTTCACCGGGCATCCCCAATTATACCTTCTACTCACTGGAAGTGATTCAGAGAATTGGTTATGATTCATTCTGCCCAGACAATGGTGTGCTAATTGCAAAAAACAAAGACAAAGAGAGCCGTAACGGAGGACCCAATGGATTCAATTGCTTCAACTGGGTTATCGATGCTCATCCCGAAGATATAAACATGATCGATTATATCAGGCCCGATGGTACACCCGTTATGCGAACAATAGCAGACTACCGCCAGCTGAATGATGCTCTTTTTCACGCAGGACTGAATTCGGGGAGCAGTTATGAATGGATTGACGAACATAACAGATTACACTTCTATATTATTGACCTTCAAATAAATGATGAGGGAATACTCACTTACAGGCTTGGTGTAAGGTCGCTTGACGGATCAGGACCACAGTTAAGAAGTGTTACTATTGATCCTCCCTCAGCTAAAAAAATGAAAGATAATGCTGAATATCAATACTTTTCTCTTAAAAACAACGGATCTGTTAATGATGATATATATCGCCTGTCGGTAAAAACAGAAGGAGAAGGCTGGTCGGCACAATTACTAAACAGTCTGGCAGCACCAAAACAAGGAGAATCTGAAGCTGTCCCAGTTTATCTGTCAAGGAACAATAATGCTGCACGAAAAGCCAGGGTGACTCTCACAGCACAATCTGAAAGTGACTCCTCAATCATAGTTGTATCATCATTTAAAATAAAGGCCGGAAAGGGAAGTAGATGATTTAAATAAAAACCGCTATATTTATGAATGATGATATTTGCTAAATGACCAAAGCAGTTAAAATACTGGTTCTGAACAACGAAATCGAAGCCAAGCTTCTCAGTGAGATATTAAAAGAAAAAGATATCCCTCACCTGATACGGTCCTATTATGATTCCGCTTATGATGGCTTATGGCAGATGCAATCGGGATGGGGACATCTTGAGGCTCCTTCGGAGTTCAAAGAAGAGATTTTGAAGATCTATGAAGAAATTTCAGGCGAGTAAGCTTGGTGCTGCCCACCTTCGCCGCTCCGTCGCTAAAGCTATTGAGCGTAAGCGACAAGGCTTCGGCGGGTAAAAGGTGCTGGATTCTGGGTGCCGGGTGCTGGGTGGTGGGTATTTGGAAAAACTTCTGTAAATTTGGGTATGGAAATGCCATTACCTGATACAAACAGAGCATTGTTTATTCTTAATCCACAGGCAGGAGTCCCTCCTGTTAAAATTATAATATCAAAAAAATTGTTCCGCCGTAAAAATGTTCCATGTATCAAGTCACTAAGTATTGATGAATCCGGGAATGCAATAAGAGAAAATTTCGACAAATATGATACATTCATAGCTGTAGGTGGAGATGGCACTGTACATACAGTTGCAACAGAGCTTATTGGCAGCGATAAAATCCTTGGCGTCCTGCCTATCGGATCAGGAAACGGGTTCGCAAAAGAATTCAGATTTAAGCCAAATATAAAATCCTTGCTTAAAGATATCAGGCACGGAAACTGCCTGAATATTGATGTAATAGAAATTAACGATAATCTTTGCCTTAATGTCGCCGGTATCGGCCTCGACAGTTTTGTTGCTCACTCATTTAATAAACTTAAGTTCAGAGGCTTCCTTCCTTATATCGCACTAACCCTGAAGACTTTCTGGCAACTTCGACCTGTACATATCACTGTCAGATGCGATGGAAAAGAGGTTATATCGGAAGATCTGTATGTTCTTACCATTGCAAATACACGGCAATTTGGTAATAACGCATTCATTGCTCCTGACGCAGTGCCAAACGACGGAATAATTGATATTGTGATGATCAGGCCTTTTCCCAAGATCCTGCTTCTTAATTTTATCATCCGCCTTTTTACAGGAAGAATAAAACAATCAAAATATGTAAGGTACATCCGGACTGATAAAGAGGTGGTAATAGAGACTGATGAAACCCGGTTTCATGTCGACGGAGAACCTCTTGAAATATCAGGTAAAGCTGTTGTAAGGGTTAAAAGACGGGCTCTTAAAGTCCTTAAAGCAGCAAAAAACAAACGTTTCTGGAGTACAGGAAGCTAGCACGGATTTACCTTCGGACTTCGGCCGACATAGTCGGCTACGTCCGACGAAGTCGGTGAGCTCTTCCGCTCCGCGGAATCGGTTAGTGAAGCGTAATCCGTGCTCAGTGCTCTGCCAGGTTAGCGAAGCGTAATCCGTGCCTTTGTCTAGCTGTTATTGTCCCAAGGCAAAGTTTACAGGGACCATGAAATGAACATTAACAGGTTCCCCGCCCTGTGAACCCGGTGTAAAATCGGGCAATAAACTTACAACCCTTACCGCTTCGGCATCCAGCAAAGGGTGAACAGATTTTAAAACCATGGCATCTTCAACCTTCCCTGTTGAACTAACAATAAACCTGATGATAACTCTCCCTTCAATTTTCTGCTCCCTTGCTTCCGGAGGATACCGTAAATTATCATTGAGAAACTGGAGAAGAGCTTTTTCCCCACCCGGGAATAGAGGCATCTGTTCAACAACAACATATACATCATCTTTCGATACCTTATCCGGCAATTCAAATTTGACAGTTACTGACATGGGAAAAGGTTCTCTGAACTCAGGATTTTTTGCAGGTTCCCATTCAGAAGCCTTAACTGCTTCAATAACCGCATTACAAAGCAAGGGATCCTTTGAACCAGGACATGTGATATTTCCTATAGAGCCGTCAGGTTCGACAGTTAAATTTACAGTTACCCGTCCCTGGCTTCCTTTCGCACTTGCTTCCGGAGGATATTTGACCTGCCTGACAACCCAGTCGTTAAAATAAAGAACTCTTTGTCCCCCCTGAAATGTTGGAAAATCTTCGGGATTCTGCCGTCTTTTGGGAACCTCAATCCCCAGTTCTGCGGCTTTCTTCCTGGTCATGATCTCCATTGCACCGTTTTTCCCTTTTTCTCCATACTTCTCTATTGCCTCTTCTATTTTTAAAACTGTGATTTTAGCTATATCCGAAGCGTTAATGTCGCTTACTTTTTTATCAGTGATCACATCATCAATAACAATGATAGGGGATTCTGATGCCCCGGGTGTACTGCTTCTAATTTGTATCTCTTCCTTATAATCCGGATCTTTTAACATCTTTACGCTCATCTCAGCCGAAAAAACCGGCTTAAGGATCTGCGTCTTATACCCCTTATATGTAAAGACAAGCGAAGCATCTTCAGGCATATTTCCGATTGTGAAGCGACCTGCTGCATCAGTTATTACCCCGATGGAGGTACCCGATACCACAATTGTCACTCCCTGTAATGGAGTGCCATCCTCCTTAACAACAATACCTTTAACCTCTCTGGCAACAATAACCGGCGACTGGTAAATAGTCATGGTATCACCAGAGGGCTCAGCATAATGGTACTCAGGTTTGGCAAATGCATAAAAAACAATTGCAAAAACCGGAAGTACAAACAGAATTTTCAGCTTCCTGTAAGGTGAAGCAACTATCTTTTTCATCATGTCAAATCTCCTTTTACTATTTGAATAATTAAATGAATTCGCAAGGCTGATAACCTGCGAACTGAACAACTGATTAACCAGAGCTGCCTTATAAATTGCCGGGTGTGAGGTCCTTTGCATGGCAATCTCATCGGCAATATATTCATGGTTCAGCCTTATAAACCTGATATAAATCCATGCAAACGGATTTGCCCATTGAAGCAGGCAAAGCAATTCAACAAGAAGAAGATCGAACCAGTGCTTCTGGCGGACATGCACGAGTTCGTGATTCATTATCTCCTCCGCTTCAGCTTCACTAACCGACGGATTGATAAAAATGTAGTTGAAAAATGTAAATGAAGCAGGAAATTCAGAAGCTCTGATAAGCTTTACCTGATCCCTTATAGTGATGTTTACTTTATTTATCTTACTGTATAACGACCTGATACGCCAGATCAATCTGAATGCAAAAATTATTATACCTGAAAGATATAAAAAGAGGAGGATGCTCTTATAGTCTGCCTGTATATCGGAAACTACCTCCTGATCCGGAGTAAATGCAGCAACATCGCCCGGTATGTAGCCGGCAGGATTAACTGCCGGAGCAGATAACTCCACCTGGTAGTGGACAGAGATAAGTGGAAAAAACAGAGCTACCAGGATACCTGAAACCAGATAAATTCTTTTAAGAAGGAAAAACCTCTCATTCCTTAAAAACAGAAGATATACCAGCGCAAAACCTGTGAGCCAGATAACCGACTTTAACAGGTAAAGGGCAAATGCTTCCATTACTTACTCTTTTTTTTCTTTTTACTCTTTTTATTTTTTGATAATGCCTTTGTTGTATCCTCAAGCAACTCCTCAAGCTCCTTGAGAGTCAGATCTTTTTCGCGCGCAAAAAACGAAGCCATTGCAGGAAAGGAGTTATCGAAATAATTCTCCATCAGCCCGAAAAGCTGACTCTTCGAATATTCGCTTTTCGAAACCAGCGGATAGTAAATATGCCTGTTCCCGTGAGCTTTATGCCCCACAAATCCTTTCCTCTCCAGTATTCTTACCACCGTTGAAACAGTGTTGCGTGCAGGTTTCGGATCACGGAACCTGTTACGGATATCCTTTACCAAACCATTTTCCATGTCCCACAGAATCTGCATAATCTGCTCCTCCGCCTTTGTCAGATACATCTTTTTTTTACTCATAATCATTCTATTTTTTTAAATTCAACCCAAAATGCTTACTCCTTTTTACTTTTCACTTTATGCATAAACAACCAATACAAAGTTACGACTATTTTTATAGTCATGCAAATATTTTTGATAAAATATCTAATAATTTAGTTAATTAATTTATTAAACACCTCCGGCGTTCATTTTTGGGATGATTCTTACATTCCTATTATTGGTGTAATTCCTCCGGGATTTATTAATTTTATAATCTCTTCATACCAAATTACTAACAAAACAATTTTGATTAAATCCTTTAATAATCTTTGAATTTATATAATTTTCCCCTAAACCGCGGAGGTCATACCCCGATCCATCTTGGGATTCCACCAATACTACTAACTAATATAAATAACCAATATCGAACCGCGGAGCGGTTACACCACTAATAGTAACGAATTGAGCTCACCAGATTCGAACCGCGGAGCGGTTCCATTAATACTAAGCAATGCAAAAATAAATCATGCTTTATTGAATCAATTTTTTAATTAATTTGCAATGAATATCCATTAATAAATTTAACCAATGAAAAGAAATATTATTTTATCGATGGCATTTATTGCTACAGTGCTTATATCAGCACCTGTCTCCGGTCAGAAAGTCAACACCCTTACTGCAAAAGAGAAAAAAGCCGGATGGGTACTTCTGTTTAACGGCAAGGATTTTACAGGATGGAGACAATGCAACGGAACCGAAATGCCTAAGAACTGGATTATTGAGGATGATGCCATGAAGGTATTTACAGGCGAAGGAAGAAAACCCGGGCAGGGTGCAAACGGTGATATTGTTTATGGCGTTAAGAAATTCAAGAACTTTGAACTCTCAATCGACTGGAAAGCAAGTAAAATGGGAAATTCCGGTATTTTCTACTATATACGGGAAGTACCGAAGCAAGACATCTACTATGCAGCACCTGAGGTCCAGATTCTTGATAATGTGGATGCTACTGACAATAAAAAACCAAGTCACCTGGCTGGCTCCCTTTACGATATGATTGGAGCAGACCCTAAAACCGTGAATCCGGCAGGAGAATGGAATAATATCGTTATTCTGGTGAAAGACGGTAAGGTAACGCACACTCAGAATGGAGTAAAGGTTGTTGAGTATGAATTATGGACTCCTGCATGGGATGCCCTGGTTGAGAACAGCAAATTCAAAAACTTTCCCGGATTTAAAGAAGGAATTGCCAGAGAAGGCTATATAGGCCTTCAGGACCATGGTTATCCGATCTGGTTCAGGAATATAAAGATCCGCGAGTTATAGTAATAATCACGGGGCACCTTCTACAACTTCCGCGATTATCACTTGATTACCGGAGCACGTGGAACAGGAAGTCTTGACCTTACTGCCAGTATCCTGGCATGCTCTTCACCTTCTTTTGTGCCACTGTAAAATCCATAATAATTGCTTTAAGTGGATACTCATCCGGATTTGACAGACCATATTCAATTCCTGTAGGGATATACACAAAATCATTCATCGTCAGTTCATAACTCTGGTCACCGTAATTGAGAATTCCCGCTCCCTCAGGTATATAAATAATATGTTCTTCATCCGGGTAACTGACCATAGCAGAACTTCCTCCGGGATCCACTGTAATAATTAATTTGGAGAAAGCTCCGGAATTGAATAATATTG
The DNA here is from genome assembly GCA_964596715.1 of uncultured Rikenellaceae bacterium. Lineage (GTDB taxonomy): Bacteria > Bacteroidota > Bacteroidia > Bacteroidales > VadinHA17 > LD21. Next base: position 28,232 of record CAZQVL010000022.1, on the reverse strand, counting down.
TTACAAATAAGCCCCAATGAGCATTTTTCATGTATTCTCCATACTTATTGTGTTGTCGGCCGGATTTGCCTACATCAATTTTCGTGTGTTGAAATTACCGAACACAATAGGTTTGATGCTTGTTTCCCTGATCTTCTCAATTTTCATCATTCTTGCAGGTTATTTCTTCCCTGCTTTTAAAGATGTTGTCGCAGGCAAATTGAGCAGCCTCGACTTCAGTGATCTGCTTCTTGAAGGGATGCTGAGCTTTATGCTTTTTGCAGGAGCAATACCTATAAGGTATGACGACCTCAAGAACGAAAATCTACCGATCTTGCTTTTTTCTACAATCAGTGTAATAATAAGCACGTTCATTATAGGTTTCAGTACTTTTTACCTGCTGAAGATTTTTGGATTACAGGTTAATCTTATACATGCTTTACTGTTTGGGGCATTAATTTCACCTACCGATCCGATTGCCGTTCTGAGTATTCTGAAAAGTGCCGGAATTTCAAAATCACTGGAAACAAAAATTGCAGGTGAATCACTTTTCAACGATGGTGTTGCCGTAGTTGTTTTTATCACGATCTTACAACTGGCTCAACCGGGTACCGAAATTAACGCAGGCAGCGTTCTTCTGTTATTCGGTCAGGAAGCTGTTGGCGGTATTGTGTTAGGGATTCTTTTAGGTTTTGGCAGTTATAAATTAATTGAAAGCATAGACAATTACCAGGTTGAAGTGCTAATAACACTGGCAGTTGTTATGGGTGGTTATACACTGGCTCATTTTATCCATGTCTCAGGGCCTCTGGCGATGGTCACTGCCGGATTAATTACCGGCAACCAGGGCAAAACATTCGGTATGTCAGAAATAACTGCAGAATATACTGATAAGTTCTGGGAACTGATAGATGAGATCCTGAATGCCATACTTTTTGTTCTGATTGGTGCGGAATTATTGATTATTCAACTGAATCCCAAAATAGTACTTCTGGCTCTTGTTTTGATTTTTCTGGCCCTTCTGGCACGGTATGTTTCTTTATGGATACCCTCTATAGCTATCAGAATAAAAGAGAGAATCACTCAAAAGACCCTTGGTATACTAACATGGGGAGGATTAAGAGGAGGCATTTCAATTGCTCTTGCCCTGTCGATCAGACCTGAGTTTAACAGGGAAATATGGGTAACCATTACGTATATAATTGTGTGTTTTTCAATACTGGTTCAGGGCACGACAATTGGCACATTCACAAAACGGCTTAAAAAATAAAACCCTATCTTGCCTTTGGAAGAATATAATTCTATCCGAAAAATGGTAATTTTGAATATTCCGGGTTTACTTTTTCAGGTATCAAAAAACGAACTTCATCAACCTGAGGGGAGAATATGGTTAGGGGATATTCAAACTAAACGAAAGATTACAATCCGGTGATCCCGCTCGAATTATATCTGTTGTGGTAAGATAATTTGTAAGAATAACTATTTGATCCGCATTAAACAAAATCATCCGGTTATTAATATTTTACCTGTGGATTTATTTTATTATTTTTGTATTTATACGGTACGTTAGTTCAGTTGATTCAGTCCGCCAACCGGCGGATGACAGGGCGGGAGTCCATTGCTCTTTTTAAATAAGGGACGTTAGTTCAGTTGGTTCAGAACGCTTGCTTGACAGGCAAGAGGTCACTGGTTCGAATCCAGTACGCCCCACAACTGAGAATGAAAGAGTTAGAGCACTTCTGGCTCTTTCTTATTTTTAATGGGTGAAACAAATTTGACCTATCCTTTGAAGACAAATTAATTTAAATCATTACAAAAATTCTGATTATAGAGTATCGAAAAATACTCCTCTCTGCTTACATCTGCTTTTGCAAAATTAGTAATTCTTTTGACTGGTTACAGCTTTTTTTGCTTCTTCAAGATGAAGGAATGCTTCATGCTAATATACAGCCTTCTCTCTTTGCAAATCGCTTATTAATTAAAACGTATCCAAATTGAGGATAAATCGCAATTTCTTACTTATCTGACGTAATTTTCAATAAATTTGTAAATAATGAACATATCAAACAAAAATATTAGTATCCTTCAGAAGTATTTTAAAGATAAAATTCTCATTTATGAAAGGAAAAGTCAGCGATAAAGCACGCCTGCAGCATATCCCTGAGGCAATATCTGAAATAGAGAATTACATAAGAAACATCACATTTGAAGAATTTTCAAAATCATCAGAGAAGAAATATTTTAGTACACGAGTATTATGTTATTGATGAAAACGTTGTCTGGAATATTATCACAGAGGACCTACCGAAACTAAGAGAACAGATTAGTTCTTTGAGGTATTGAGGTATGAATAAAAAAAAGTAAAGATACCTGCTGTACATAATCATTTTCTCAATTGCCAAACCTTGGATTGACAACATTACTGTAAATAGATCCAAATGTATACGAAAAGCCTAAACTGGTATAATACTGGTATTGAGTTTCTAGCTCTTTACGCTGAAGGAGTATTTCTTCGGTTGTCAGACCCTGTTTGACCAGACCAAGCTGATCGTGAATTAATGAAGCGCTGCCTCCGAAATTAACAGATAATCCTTTTACAATCCTGAGGTTCACATATCCATACAGCGAAAGATTGCTTTTAGACCAGTCGTGAAAATAATTTCTGTATTCCATAATGATATCTACTGAACCCCACTTCTGCACTACCTCATATGAGGCCGAAAGGGAATGAAGCCATAAATGTTCCTTTGTCTTATCATATATAGTTGAATCGATATAGTTTACATAATTATAACCTGCTGAATAAAGAATCCTTAACTGTTTTCTTGTGGATTCAGAATAAGGAAATATATCGTATTCAATCCCCGGCATAAGGCTGAGCTGGCTTCTTTCATTATCATAACTTGACGAGCCTGTCTTTGTTGATCCTCCTATTGACCAGTGATCCGATAAACTCTTCACAACCAATGCGCTTATGTATTTTGAATCATTACTGCTCCTGATAGTAGTAACATCATTAATAATGAATTTTGAGCTGTTCTTATAATAACGGGCATAGAAATTGATTTTCCAATCCTCTGTTATTCTGCTTGCTGAAAGAGTCCCGGCAAAATAATTCGATTTATATGTTTTCTGACCATTCAGATAACCAGATATTGAAGATTTGAAAACCCAGCTGTCCCACTTATCTGACGATACCGTTTCCGATAAGGGCTCACTGAAACTAATCCTCATGTACTTTGCGAGAGGAGTTTTTGCCACGTATCGCATTAAACCCATTTTCAAAGTATTAACCTGCTTTTCACGGATCATGTCTGAAGTCTCGTCAGGGGAAGTCACAATGGTTAAAGTGTCGTTCATCCCTGTGTATTGATTTTGCCCCACAAGGAAATATGAGTACTCAATTCCTCCCGAACCGGTTCTCTGACTTGTAGAGATTATATAAACACCAGCGTCTTTAATATCTCTCACGTAATTAATAAAGGGAATCTCTCTGCGGATATAATCGCTGACCTGCATATAGACATTCAGAGCATCCTTACGCAAAGTATCAGGTTGAAAAGAGGGTGCCTGAGGTAAGACCTGATTATGGAAAACAGAAAGAATAAATAAAAGAAAAATCATTCTTTTCATAGCCCTGTAAATGATTAGTTTATAATTCTAATTTATAATTTATACAAAAGATTTGATTTATCATTAAAAATTCTGACCGTTAACATTTATATCATGGATTCGGGTGCTTCGCAATGAAAATATTTGTTATCCAAAATTACCTCCTGTTCTGCTGAATATTTTATGTGGCTGCCAATTAATATCATTACCAAGAATCATTCTTGTTCCCTTCATATCTGCCTCTGCAAATCCATTTTGTTTTAAGAAGACTATCCCGGCATGATTGTCTGAAGGTAAAACTACTTTATCCACTCCGGAATATTTAATTTTCATCAATTCAATCCCGGCATCCTCATTATCAGCAAAAATTAAACCTTCACCCAAATCAGGTATATAGTACCCTTTTACTTCATTATTTTCCATGTAAACTATTGAGTTTTCCAAAAATTCATATAATAACATTTCTCTATCTTCTCCGGAGATCTTTCTATCCAGTTCAATAATAGTTGAACAATATTCAGTGGTATATGGGACTACATTTTCAGATACCGTTGACTCAATCCACGGTTTACTCCGTTTTAAATAAGCATACTCTGAGACAATTCTGAAACCGGCTTTTAAATAAACCGGATGTCCGAGTTCGGTGGCTATCAGTAAATATGTTTCAACTGACTGATTTTTAGTATTTTTTAGCAGTTCCTCAACAATCCGGTAACCTATGCCTCTCCTTCTGAAATCCTTATGAACAATGATATGTGCCAACCAGCATGTTTTGCCAAAGACTATTGAGGCTCCCGTACCGACTATTTTATCATTTAGTTTTGCTTTTATCGGGTAACAAAAAGCTCTTTTGATATAATACTCAAATTCGGGGACTATATCTGACCAGCCATCCGGCTGAAGATCTCTGATTTCATCCAGATCATTATATGTGACTGACCCAAACTGCAATTTGTTAATATCTATATACAACTAATCTCAAGTATGAGCAGGCCTGATTTTCCATGCCCTCACACGGCCTTTATGCGGTATGAGTGATCGTGCTTAGCAGATAATTCACTAAGAAAGGTAAAAAGCGGGATTCTGTTATTATGAAAAATCAAATCCTGAAATATATGCAGGTGCATCATAGAAATATTCCTTTTCCTGTTCAGTCAGATTAATAAACCTGGCATAGACCAGTCCCGGTTTGGCATTCAGCATGCGGTTCAGTGTTCCCATATTAACTCCCCATCTAAGCTTATCAAAGAGTTGGCTGCGGTCGTCAAGCCAGGTCAGACCGGTGTGAAATCCTTCAGTGGCACATACCGACTCAAACAGATCTGCCAGTTTAGCTTCATGCCCTTCTTTACAATAAATTGCATCAAAAACGATGTGGTGAAACTCACCGGGATAAAATATCCTGCGGTAATAGGGTGTCTTCGGAAGCACTCTCATCATCACCCAACCCCAGATGCCAGGAACATTATAAACTTTGTAAAGTGAAGGAATTGCACAAGTCCCTGCGATAATCTCATTACCCTCCTTAAGAACATAATACTTGTCATTATAAAACGAATAATCGGCATTGAAAAGAGAGTAATCTTTGTAATATTCTTTCAGCATTACCTCCATTCCGGCTATTTCTTCCTTCCTCAATTTTGTTACAAGATCGCCGGGCTTAGGAGAAAACCTGCTGAAAGCAACAGTAAGAAATGATCTTATCTGTTCGTATCCCGCCTGATGAAGCAAGTTTTTTGATCTTTCATTCATGCTCTCGGCAAATGCGTACATTATATGCTTTTCTCCTTCAAAAACACCTTTTATGTCAAGCAAATGAGGTTTGCTGAAAATCTCCAGTGTCTTGTGTTTGAATGAATCGTCCTTTTCTGGTTTGATGATAGTTTTTCTGCGGCTTTTCCAGTCGATATCCGTCTGGTAGGTAGAAAGAAATGCAAGATAACGAAGATGTGACGACGGATAACGAAGCTTCCCCTGTCCCGTAATGCGGTAACACGATCCGATAGTACCTGCCAGACGATTTTTTTTATAAAGTGATACGAACCTTATCTTGTCTTTGTATGCTGCAATCCTTGATTCAATATTCTGCAATGAGAACCTTAATCCCCCTTCTGCTCCCTGGACTGCACGGTTGAGAATTTCCAGCATGTCTTCATCAGCATAATCTGTTACTCTCACTTCCAGGTTATGGTATTTGAATACAACTCTTTCAAACATTACTTTTCATTAATTTATCAGTTTTTGTTGTCGAGGCTGCCAAACACCCGCTGAAGGATTGGAGTAACCCTTGCCGATACTTCCTTTCTGATCTTCAATTCCTCAATCTCAACTTTTATAAACATTCCATTAAGAGCCTTGGTTGTTAGAAAATCATCAAGGTCGGTGTTCACCGGTTTCAATCCGGCTAACCTGCCTGCAACAGAGTTTGCAACACTGTTCCATTTTCCGGTAAGAGCTACCCATGAGTCCTTTGTGGAAATATTGCCAATTATTTCCTTTTCTGTCGAGTTTTGGATCTTAGGTTTATAAAGATTGTATAGTTCATTGTATGTGGTACTCCTCAAATAATTTGTTGCAGCATTATCTGCTCCGTTTAAAATACCGAAAGCATCTCCGATGGTCATCTGCCTTACACTGTTCACAAAAATCGGAGCCACTTCTTTGGCAGCATCCTCAGCAGCTCTGTTTATCCGGAGAATCACATCCTGAACCAGCTGATCGCCTCCCGGAATCCTTGATATATTGTCAACAATTATTTTTGCCTCATCAGGTAACAGTATTTTAATTGTCTCATCACCATAGTATCCGTTTTCAGCAGCAAGACGCTGAGCAGAGTTTCTGGCACCTGTGATAAGAGCTTCCTTCAGACCGCTTATAACCTCATCTTCGGTAAGAGGCAGGTTTGTCGAAGACTGAAGAATACTGAGAATTTCTGCACATCCCGTTAACAGCAACACTGCAATAACAAATGATATAAATTTCCCTTTCATCTTTGTAGAATTATTAATCACTCTGCAAGATACAAATTATGGATTATGTTCTGACAAGTTATCGTATCAAAGAAATCAATCGTTGTCAGAAGATGATTAGTGCCTCCGCATCAATTAGACGTAATTGAAGATCCTCGCAGCAAGCTGCGAGGAATCTTCGATCCCCAATAAGGATTTTTCTATTTTTTTGCTCGCTTACCCCGCCGCAAGCAGCGGGGAATGCGCTCGCGGGGATTCACCAGTCAGCTCTTTTAAGCAGTGCTTCGGATATGATAATATCCTCAGGATTGGTAATTTTGATATTTTCCCTGTTCCCCTCAACAAGAATAATCATTTCTCCTGTTTTTTCAAGTACTGTTGCATCATCAGAAAACTCAGGGCTATATTCCTGCAGATATGCCTTTTTAATAAGTTCGGCTTTAAACACCTGTGGTGTTTGTACCTTTTTGATATGCATTCTGCTTACCGGAATACTCCCCTGGCCGGTTATCATTCTTAAAGAGTCGTCAGCACAAACAACAGGAATTGCATTCCCATGCTTTTCTGCAGCCTCAAAACACCTTTTAATTGTATCAATACTAACTAATGGTCTGACTCCGTCGTGTATTGCAACCAGACCTGGCGGATTAACGAATTTGAGACCGTTTTTTACTGAAAAGAAACGGCTGGAACCACCTTTAACCAGAGTGTGAGGAATTGTAAATGAATACTTTTTCTGCAGTTCTGCCCAGTACCTGAGCTGATTTTCAGGCAGAACAGTTATGATTTCGATTGCTTCATTAAATGATTTGAATCTTTCAATTGTGTGCATCAGAACAGGCTTGCGAGCGAGTTCGAGAAACTGTTTCGGGATCTCTGCTCCCATCCTTTTGCCACTACCACCAGCTACAATAACTGCATACAAATTCATTGAACAGATACTTAATTATCATTTGTGTGCCTCCACTCTTTTTGGTCATTCCTTCGTATACAAGAACCTCCTGATACTTCTTTTTGGTGTTTTTGTAAACTCGTCAGCATGAATCCTGAATTTGCTAACCGCCATAAATTCAGGCAACCTTTCATTAACATTTTTCCGGATCTCTTCAAGAATAGCCAGTAACTGTTCCTCTGAAATACTGTCTCTTTTCATCATTTCATAATCGGGATATATTAGTCCGATCAGTTTGTTGGCTTCCGATATTACAAGAGATTCGGACACATAGTTCTGATTGTTTATGATAGATTCAATTTCCTCAGGAAAGATATTCTTGCCTGATGATCCGAGGATCATACTTTTACTTCTGCCTTTAATAAAAATGTTCCCCTCTTTATCCATTAATCCCAGATCACCTGTATGCATCCAGCCTTCGTCATCAATGATCTCCTTTGTAGCCTTTTCATTCTTGTAATAACCAAGCATGACATTCTCTCCACGTAAAATTATTTCTCCTATCTGGTTTTGAGGATCCGGTGAGTCAATGGTAATTTCAAGGGTATCAACAGGTCGGCCGGATGCACCGGATTTGGTTGTATCCCACGAAGCATAACTGATAAGGGGCCCGCATTCCGTCATACCATAGCCGACAGTAAATCTGAATCCTATTTTCCTGAAGAAACTCTCTGCTTCCGGATTAAATGCTGCTCCACCAATTACTATTTCATGGAACCGGCCACCAAATGTTTCAGTCAGTTTTCCCCTGATCTTTTTATATAGTATTTTGTTAATCCCCGGGATAGCAAGAAGGATTTTCATATGGAATTTATTTATGACAGGAAGCAGTTGCTTTTTGAAAATCTTCTCGATTACAAGCGGAACCGATAAAACAAGTCTGGGCTTAATTTCCTTGAAAGCCTGGATTATTATCTGTGGTGACGGTGTTTTTGATAAGATGGTTATATGACAACCGTACGTAAAGGGAAAGAGAAATTCAAAAGCACATCCGTATGTATGGGCAAGTGGAAGAAATGAGACCAGCGGATCCCCTGGTTGCAGAGGCATATGATTCTGGGCAAATCTTACATTGGCAGCAAGACTGTTATGAGAGATCATAACACCTTTTGAAAAACCAGTTGTCCCTCCGGTATAGCTGATAACCGCCAGCTTATCATTAGTGATATCAGAAAATTTTATGTCTTCCTTGCTAAGAGAAGGATAAGCTTCCCGGTACTTTTTGTCCAGTTCAGAAAAGACCTCTTTCATATATGCGTTTCCGGATGTGATCATCGAAAAATCATCAAGGGAAATGATTTCTGAAATCTCAGGCATCTTTGAGGCATCAAGAGTCTCATAGATCTTGTTATCGACAAAAAGCATCTTTGAATCTGAATGATTAATGAGGTTTAACAGATCCTCCGCTTTAAAATCAGGAAGGATCGGGACAGTAACTGCACCATAAGTAACTGTTGCAAGATATACAACACACCAGTTGGCGGAATTTCTTCCTACAAGAGCAATTTTTTCTTCCTCTTTTATTCCGGCTTCCTCAAACAGAATATGAAGTTTCAGGATCTTCTCGGCAATCTCCTTGTAGGTGTATCCCTTTTCACCGTAATTAGATAATGCTTCGATCTCCCAGTTTTGTTTGATACTCTGTTCAATATACCCGATCAGACGTTCTTTTATCATAGCTTCAGAATTTATTAGTTGACGACAATGTTACGATATGATTAATAATTAAGATATGTATAAAATCTGTTTTTCAGTCTGGTTTATTTATACCTAAATGAAATACATTACCAGTATTGCAATTATTGAAAATAAATTGACCAGGGTAAAGAAATAATTATATCCCTCCCTCTTTTTACTGAACTGCCCGAGTTTGCGGGCAAAAATGCCTATTGTAGGAATAAAAAGAACGATGAGGAAGGCAAAAAACTCAACTCCATAAAATACATTTTCAAGTCCGCCTCTGACCAGGGCAGAAAAATAGACAATTATTAACAACACCAGCAAATAGAGCAGGTAGCTGCCTTTCAGAAGAAGAGTTGATACCAGCCTTCGTTTGTGTAGCTGGTGCGGTTTAAGATAGGCATAGGCAATTGAGAAAACCAGAATAATAAAAATAACACCCAGTATGTGATTTAAGATTTCTTTAAAGTTTGCCATATCTGCTGATGTTAATTTCAGGACTTTGATTCCTTTAAAGTCCATATTAATGAACTTGCCCCCAACACCGCTGCATTCTGAGTACTGAGTTCTGATGGAAGAAGTTTTACCTTTCCTTTATAGATACTCAGCAGATTCTCTTCCATATATTTTTGTGCCGGTTCAAATATCAGATCTTTAGCCAGTGCAAGTCCACCAAATAAAAATATTGCTTCCGGATTGGTATGAGCTACCACATCAGCCAGTTTGAATCCCAGCATTCTTCCTGTATGCTCAAAAGCTCTTTTTGCAAGATAATCTCCCTTTTTGGCAGCATTATGAATAATCTCGGCATCCAGTTCATCAAAGCTGTATGATCTTAACTCACTTGGTTCAATACTGTCGGCCATAATCTTTAAAAGAGACCTTTTAAGTCCGGTTGCAGAAACGTAAGTCTCAAGACACCCTTTTCGCCCGCATCCGCAATCACGGTTGGAGGGGCCCGGCCGTATAGCCGTGTGTCCTATTTCACCTGCAAAACCGTCATGCCCGTAAACTAATTTGCCATCAATGACAAAACCACTTCCGAGACCTGTGCCAAGTGTAATTACAACAAAATTCTTCATCCCTCTGGCACCTCCGTAAATCATTTCACCTACTGCAGCAGCATTAGCATCATTTGTTACAACAACCGGAAGGGTGGTATGTCTTTGAAAAATCTCGCCCAGAGGTACTATTCCCTTCCATGGTAATCCTGCAGCGTGCTCAATGGTTCCCTTGTTAATATTGCCCATCGGTGCACCAATACCAAATCCGATTATATTAATATCCTCTCTGATCTTATGGCTGGCTACCACAATCTTTTCATATAACGCAGCTACATAAACTTCAATCTCCTCATAATGATTTGTCCTGAGTCTGTCTTCAGCAAGTATAGTCCCCGAACGATCAACAAATCCGAAAATAGTATTTGTCCCTCCAATATCAATACCTGCAACGATCTCTTTCTTTGCCATTGTTTAACAAAATAATTTAATATATGTAAATATACTTATTCCTTATTCAGGAACATATATATTGCCTACTTTTCTCGCTCTTTGAGGGTGATCGAGATCAATACCGAGGGAGATACCTGTTTCAACAAGAATATTCCATCCGGCTGCAAGCTGAACATACTCTGCATATTCGCCTCCATCAGGAATCATAATAGTCGGGAACATAGTATTCTGCGTGGATATTGCAATTATATCCATACCCACACCTTTTACAAGACACTCATAAAATTTATCCTGGTCTACGTTAAAAGGATCAACCCATATGAGTACTTCATTTTTATCCATCACCTCCTCAATGCCATGAAGAGCAAAAGTACCTTCGAGAAATGCTGATTTCTTTCTTGTTATTTCGTTTGTCTTAAGAGCCAGTTCTCCCGCAACACCATTGTCTCTTCCGGCAAAATAAATGACGTCAGCATTTCTTACTTTTTCAATTATTTCTTTATCAATAGCCGCTGTCATTACCTGTTCGGTTATATTAGCAAGTTCGGTCAATCCTTCCATCTTCTCGTTGCGCAGGTTACGCAACAGAGAATCGTAAAAAAGAGCTTGCTCGACCACTGATTTAGTAGCTGCAACCGCATTTTCCTTTCCGCACGACAAAACATGAGTATCATTTGCAAACTCCTCCAGTTTTGTATTCCTGTTTGCTGTCAGCCCGAAGATTGCTACATGATCCTTCTTTGTCAGATCATTAACCAGCCTGATTACTTCCTTTGTCTGTCCGGAATTTGAAGCAGCAAAAACAACATAATCCTTCAGGTTGTACTCCAGTGCCTGTGTACAGCCTTCGGTTATTACAGGCAGAAAAAATTCTTTTTTAAGAGACGATGAAATGGCTCGTTTGGCAGGAAAAAGCCTGCTGCTGCCTTCGCCGGTCAGGAATAATCCTTTGCGCGACCGAATGGTTCCCAGAAACCGGCCTGAAACCGCAGGATTAAATGACCTGATGATCGCAGGTGTTTCCATCATCTCTCTGACGAGAGCGTATTTTCTGTACTTTTCCTCATTTAAATTCATATCTGTTATTTTTTGTTTGTAAGAAATTCTGAAAGATCATTTTGTATCTGTGGTTCCTTTTGAAAACCCCCTCCAAGATGTTGCCAGTAAACCTCTGCATATTCAACTCCGGCCATTTTCCCATAATTACGGTTGCCTTCAAGAACAAAACTGAAAAAATCATCTATCTTATGCATGTGTCGCATAAGATCTATCTGGGAAACATGGTATCCCAACATTTTTTTCTTAGTCTCAATAACCGAAGTCACATCAACAAAAAAGTGAGGAGGAGGAATCTGTGAACCCAGGGGATCCGAAAGAGTCAGCGGTGATGTATGATAGAGCAGAGGAGTTATATCAACGGGTTTTTCCTTCACAGGAATAGTATCAAGAGAGGATATCATGGCTGATGCTTCTACAATGTTGGCAGTGGTTCTGTGATCAGAATGATAATCTGTTGGCAGGTGAGTGAAAATTACTCCTGCCCTGACCTTCCTTATCAGCGATATTATCTTTAACCTTAACTCCGCGGTATCGAAAAGAAATCCATCCGTTTCCCCAAGAGTATAGTACTCTGCGTCAAGAACAGCTGCGGCTTTTTTTGCCTCTTCAAAACGTACCCGGGCAGTCTCTTCCATTGTCATGTCACAGCCTCCCAGATCTCCACCTGTCATTGTAGCAATAACTATCTTATAACCTTTGTCTTTTAAAAGCTTAAGGACTCCGGCATTCCATGCTTCTGCATCGTCGGGATGTGCATTGATTGACAGTGCTACTTTGTTAAATCTTATTGCCATAATCATTATTTTTTCGTTATAAATATCTTGTCGAGTTTGACGAATTCGGGCAGCTCACCAATAAGTGGTTTCATATAATCAACAAAAGGACCGGATACATGGTTCCCTTCTGTATTGAAATACTCATGAGGCACAGGCTTGGCTGACACAGCGACCTCTTTCAGGGGAACCATGCCGAATTCAATAGTATAAGGATTATTTGAAACTCTGTCTATACTGACCATTACACCTGTTTCTCCCTCTTCAGCTATCTTAACAGCTTCAGCACCACAAAGGTAAGCTTCTTCAAGATCAATCTTTGAAGCTCTGACGAAATCGCTCATTATAAGCGATTCAGTTATTTGAAATTCACCCCGGCAGCCAAACTCATCCGCAATCATTCTGTGAAGGTTGATTGCAACACTCGTACCCCCCATGGCACCAAACTCAATATTATTGAATTTATCCCTTGTCACCGAAGAACTAACAGGCATGCCATCTGAATATTTCAAACCTTCACCGCAAACGATTGATACCCATCCATAAGCTTTAATACACCTATCAACATCCTTCAGGAAATTATCCCGGTTAAAATGGAACTCCGGTGCATAAATCAGATGAGGTGCATCCTCCTCGTTTTTTCTTGCAAGTGCTGTTGCTGCTGCCAGCCAGCCGGCATCCCTTCCTATTGTCTGATAAATCACAAAAGTGTCGACCTTCTGCATATCGCGGGCAAGTATTCCTGCCTGCATAACATTAATGATATTTGACCTTGCGGCTGATGCAAATCCGGGTGTATGATCGGTACCGAAAAGATCATTATCCACAGTTTTAGGTATTCCAATACCTGTGAGTTCATACCTCTCATTCCGGCAATATGTCTCAACCCTGTGGATCGTGTCCATCGTATCATTCCCTCCTATAAGAAAGAAATACCTGATGTTATACTTCCTCAGAACCTCAAGGATACGTGGAAGATCACTATCCTGCACTTTATGACGGGATGATCCCAGTGCGGATGAAGGAGTATGGCGCAATCCCTCTATAACATGACGGGGCTGCCTGCCCAGGTCATACATCAACTCCTGTATGAATCCTTCAATACCGTATTGCATCCCCAGGATCTCTCCTGGAAAGTCCGATTTTAAAGCCGTTTCTATCACTCCGGCAAGACTTGAATTAATAACCGACGTTGGTCCTCCTGATTGTCCGACAAGTACATTTCCTTTGATCATATATTTATGTTTTTAAATTACAGTCTCTCCTCCTTACTGTTTTTATCCTCCTGTCTTTTTTTGCCCCCCTATCTTTCGGTTCTGCCCCCCCTGTCTTTTTTTGCCCCCCTGCCCCTCCCGCTTCGCGGGACAGGCTCTAAAGGGGGGTTTACTATCCTGTATATTCTTAGTCCCGCTTTGCGGGGATTGGGGGCTCTTAGCCCCGCTTTGAGGGGTTGGCGGGCCTTCCCCTTCTGGCGTGATTGGGGGGCGGGGCGACTTATACGAACTTCAACATCCCAAAATAACCTGGTTGATGATAATCGGGCTTTTCCGTCCCTACAGGATTCCAGGTAACATAATGAGGAACTGTAAGCTCATCACCGCATTTATAAAAGTTCGCCCTGAAGGTTTTTCCCCTGAGATCTTCAACCTTATGACGGAAAAAAACCTCAAAAGGTATGGCTAAAGTAAGCGTCCAGGAAAATTCTCCTTTTCTCTCTTTAACCGGTTTATCCCCCACGGAACTAAGACGTCTGATCTTCGAAATAATACCGGCGTCGGCACGTGTGCTGTTTTCCCTTGCTGTTCCTGTTCCCAGCAGGCATGTACCTATTCCATTGAATTCCAGATTGTAATATATCCCATCATCAACCGGCGAAACGAAAAACTCTACACACGAATCTTCACAAACCATCTGATTGGTTTCAGTCTTTTCAGCCTTGAAGTAGTTTTCGACAGCATAAAACTTTAAATAAATCTCCTGGTCTCCGTATGCTATGGAAAAGTTCACATTCGGTCTATAATTATACTCTTTCCAGTTTATTGTGTCTATTCTATGCCTGGGTTGCTGCTTATCAAGCAAATCCGAAACTACATCCAGGTCGGGCAGAACAGATCCGGTGTCCAGTTTCTTTACTTCAATAGTCTTCATTGAAAAACAACGTATTACTTCTGAACTTAAAGAACTAAAAATACAACAAATATTTATTCATACAATTAATACATGCTGTTAATATATGCTGTCAAATCAACTCATTCAAAGCAAGTGCAGCAGCTCCGAGAACGGCGGCGTTGGTTTCAGGAATACCTGACGGTAGTATTTTATAAGTTCCCTTAAAAATGGGCTGAACATTCATTTCAACATATTTCCTGACAGGTTTAAAAAGCAGTTCTCCTGCCTGTGCAAGTCCACCAAATAAAAATATTGCCTCCGGACTTGAAAACCCGATAGCATTGATTATTCCAAAAGCAAGTCTTTCAGCAGTATAATCCAATGCTTCAAGAGCTACCGGATCTTTTTTTACTGCAGCTTCAGCAATTTTCTTTGAAGTCAGCTTTGATGGAGGAACATCCCTCAGCAGGCTTGGTTCCCTCATTTCGCTCAGCAGGTACTGAACTGTCCTTACCAGACCTGAAGCCGATGCATATGTCTCATAACAACCATGTCTTCCACAACCGCAATCCCTTCCTCCCGGAACGATTATTGTATGGCCAAGCTCACCTGCAAAACCGGTATGTCCATACACCACCTGTCCGTTAATGACAATTCCGCTTCCAAGTCCGGTGCCCAGTGTCAGAACAATAAAATCCTTCATTTTTTTTGCACCTCCGAATATCATCTCACCCATTGCAGCGGCATTTGCATCATTAGTGACAGCGACCGGGAGGTCTATTTCCTTTTTTATCAGATCCGCGAGTGGAACAATCCCTTTCCATGCAAGGTTAGGAGCAAGCTCAATGGTTCCTTTATGGTAATTGGCATTTGGTGCTCCTATTCCAATACCAATTAACTTAAGATCGTTCTTCCCTTTCATGAGGGTCTTAACCGATGATACCAGATTTGGTACATAATCCTTAATATCCGGATATGCAGTCGTCTTAATACTGCCCGTGGCAATCACCTTGCCTGTTCTTTCAACCAATCCAAATATGGTATTGGTTCCGCCGATGTCAATACCTGCTACAACTTCCTTCATTTTTATCAATTTGTTTAATTTAATATTTATGTTTGATATTGCAATTTATCTTCTTGGATTCCTTGTTTTCCTCAGTGCCGGATTTTTAACATTTTTCAATTGAAGATCCCAGTCTTCATTATCTGTCCAATTGACCCGGATCTCATGTTCTTCCGGAAAATATGAAACCGGTTCCGGCTGTCTTCCTGTCGAAAAATCACCGGTTGTCCATTTTCCATCACCGTTCAGGTCATAGATTGCACGTAGTCTGTAAAATCCTTTTTCGAGAAGAGGAAATTCCACTGTTCCGCCACTCGTCATAAATACTTCCCGGACAAGTTTTTCTGTATTGTCAAGAAGCTGAATGATTATGTTTCCCTCAGGATTCGTAATATTCATATTCAGGTTACCATACGATTCAGGTGTTCTGAGCGAGAATTTCACTCCGGTCGAATCTGAATAATCACCATAAATATTGCCAAACGCAGCTGAATCAGCAATAAAAAGATAGTCTTTCCCCTGTTGCAGATCCGTATTCATAAAATATCTGCATGAATTGGTGCTGTCCATCAACAGACTATAGGGAACCGGCACTCTCTGGTTATCAGAAATCTCGTATAATTTTAAACGTGAAGTGTCGGTTGGTCTGAATGGTGTCTGCGACCTTAAAATCAGTCCCTGATCCGGTCTGAGAAAACCCGATGAGATCCCGGTGCTGACCCTGTATGGTGTACGGCCGGCCTTTGCACGTGAAGATCGTGGTGCCAGGTACCTCATCAATAGAGTGTCTAGCTTATATCCATGTACTCCTGCTGTATCTGTAAAGGGATAACTGACAAATGTAGTGATCTGTTGCTGACTGTACAGTATACTGTCGGTCAGCCAGACAGTCATTGTATCCCTGTTTTCGCTGGTTTCAATAAAATATGCATCACTGTCTGTATCAGGTATTGAAAATTGAAATTTCATAGTATCCGGAGGCAGTGAAAGAGTATATATCATCTGGTAAGGAAGTTCCCTGACTGATGATGTCATATACCGGTTTTTCTTCTGTGCCTGAAACAGCAGCAATTTATACTCTCCCTCCGGTTCAACTATCATTTCTGACTCTTCATCTTCAGATCTGATAGTTGATGTATCCGGTGCTTCAGGAAGATAGTTTTTCAGGATGTTGATCTCGACAGGTTCGTTAAGAAAAGCAAACTCTTCATCCGCAAGGTTATAATTTTTACTGTTATCAAGATCCTTAAGTGCATAAAGCCGGTAAGTTCCTGGCCGTACATTATTGATCCTGAACATGCCGTTATCCTCTACCATTGTTATGTAATCAGGAAGTTGTTTAACAACAGCAGAATCAGCCAGTTGACTGTAAAGAAGTATAATAGTGCTTTCCGGAACTTCAAGATCATAACTGTTATAAACATTTCCTGTAACTGATAAAGAGTCAATCACCGGGCCGGTTGAAAAAACAAACTGGAAGTTATTAAGAGGATTATTCTCATTAAGATCCCTGATGGCATCCTGAAAATAGAAAGTATAGGTTGTAGAATCTCTTAACTCATCCTCGAACTCAATATTCACATTCTTTCCCCTTATAAACACCCTCGGTTTACTGTTCATAGGCGGTGAAACCATTAATTTTTCATTTATACCCTCAAGAACAACAAATTCATTAAAAGTAATTACAATTCTTTTACCGCTGAAGTTCGTCGAGCTGTTAGGCGGATTGCTTTTTATTACAACCGGAGGTTCCCTGTCTCTGAGCCCTCCTGAGGGAGAACTGATTTTTGCACATGCAGAAATCACCGTTAATGCTGATAATATCGTAAAAAGAGACCTGGTTATCCTCCCTTTCATAAATTCATCCGGATTTTTATGAAATACAAACTTACATCATTTTTTTCAGTTCATTCCATTACTTTAAACTTTAGTCACCTGCCTGCCTATCGGCAGGCTCCAAACTTTAGCTCACTTTAAGTACTGATTAAATACATATTTTCTACCTTTGGCAGAAATCTATTCAGTTAAATATGAATTTACTTGTTATTCCCTGGGACGTAAATCCGGAAATTTTCCGGATTGGCTCTTTTGCAGTAAGATGGTATGGATTACTTTTTGCCTCGTCGTTTCTATTCGGATATATCATAATGAAAAAGATATTTAATAACGAAGGTCTTGGAGATGTTGTCCTTGACAGACTTACAATCTACATGGCTATCGGGGTCATTGTGGGAGCCAGACTCGGTCACTGTTTTTTTTACGAACCCGGTTATTATTTAAGAAATCCTCTTGAAATAATAATGATATGGCACGGAGGCCTTGCAAGCCATGGAGCTGCGATCGGGATACTTGTGGTACTATGGCTGTTTGTCAGGAAAGAAAAGAAAGAATATACCTGGATCCTCGACCGGATCGCAATCGTAGTGGCCCTGTCAGGATTCTTCATAAGAATGGGTAATCTTATGAACTCTGAGATTTATGGTGTTGAAACAACTGTACCCTGGGGATTTGTATTCCTAAGAAACGGTGAAACAGCTCCTAAACACCCCACGCAGATTTACGAGGGACTATCTTACCTGATAATCTTTTTGCTGCTTTTCCGGATTTACTGGAAAAAAAAAGGAGGACATATTCAGGGAACACTTATAAGCCTTGCATTAATACTTATCTTCATCGCACGTTTCTTCATTGAATTTCTAAAAGAGGACCAGGTTGGCTTTGAAGCCACCATGAAATTAAACATGGGCCAATGGCTCAGCATACCCTTTTTTCTGACAGGAGTAGTCTGGTTGTATCTTAGTATTAAAAAGAATAAACGTCTGGTGATAAAAAGATAACACTTATTTTTTCAGTATCCCATTGAACAAGACATCCAGAATTGTATTCAGCCGGCTTTCAATGTTAACTTCCTTCTTTTTCCAGAAAAGAGGTACTTCAAGCCCTTTTAATGAAGTCTGAATAGCCAGAGCAGTGTATTCACTGTTTGCAACTTTGAATACTTTTTCCCTTGAACCATGCCATAGTAACAGCCTTAAAATCGCAAGTTCTTCACGATCGTACTTCTCACGTATGGTCTCGATGAAATCAAAATGATCAAGGTTCTTGTCAAAGATGGCATTATAGTAATTAGCCAGTTTTTCGAACGATTTCATCCTGACAAATACATAATTTTTCATTTTATCAACAGGCGATTCGACTGATTTTATTGCTTTAGTAAGCTCATTTCTAAGGATATTAGCTTCATGGTTAATAACCGCTTCAAATATTTTCTCTTTGCTCTCGAAATAGTAATAAATTGAACTTTTACCTATTTTGAGCGCTTTTGCAATCTCATCCATAGTGGTTTTCTTAAACCCATAACGGCTGAATATCTGTCCGGCAGAAATTATAACTTTCTTTCTAAATTCCTCTTTGTTAACCATATACAAAAGATTATTGAATCTCTTCAATACCCTATGCAAATATAAAACATAAAAATCTCATAACAAAATATTCGAATAATCCGGTCGATAATTCGAATGACCGGAATCATGAATAAGTAAATAATTGATTTTCGAGTGTAATGATATTCTTATTTATATTTACCGACAGTCATTTAAGACAATAATATCCCGGAAGAGATCTCTAAAAAAATATTGCTAATTATTTGTAATTTTGAAGTTTGAAATTACCTCCCTTAAAGGTCCTTAAAAGATGCGGATAGACAATAAAGATTATCAGAGTATCTGGCTCGATGAAAATGATCCTGGTGTAATCCGGATTATTGACCAGCAGAAACTGCCTTTCTTCTTTGAAACAAAGGAGCTTTGCTCGGTCGATGATGTCTATACCGCCATAAAAGACATGACTGTCCGTGGTGCCCCTCTCATTGGAGTAGCAGGGGCATTCGGTATGTATCTTGCCACCCTCGAAATCAATTCTTACACAAATATCAGTGAGCATCTTAACAATGCTGCCAGATATCTGATCTCCAGCCGTCCTACTGCGGTTAACCTCTCATGGGCTGTAAATTCTGTTTTATGCAGGTTACTTAAAGTGACACAGGAAGAATTATTATCCAAAACAGCACTTGATATTGCACTTGAGATCCTTGAAAGAGAAAAAGAGAATTGCCGGCTTATCGGTAAACATGGCTTAAAACTTATTGAAAAAATAAGCAGAAAAAAAAATGGTTCGCCTGTTAACATCCTCACACACTGCAATGCCGGGTGGCTTGCCACTGTTGATTTTGGAACAGCCACAGCCCCGGTTTATTTTGCTCACGACAAAGGTATTCCTTTACATGTCTGGGTTGACGAAACCCGGCCACGTAATCAGGGAGCAAAACTGACTGCCTGGGAGCTTGGCAAATATGGTGTATCATACACAGTAATTCCGGATAATACGGGAGGTCACCTGATGCAGAAAGGAATGGTTGATATTGTCATTGTTGGTGGCGACCGTGTAACCATGCACGGTGATGTGGCTAATAAAATCGGAACATATCTTAAAGCCCTTGCCGCTTCAGATAACAAAATTCCTTTTTATTGTGCATTGCCATCCTCATCATTCGATTTTGAAATCCATGATGGTTTAACAGAGATACCTGTAGAGGAGCGTGATCAGGAAGAGGTTACAACTATCACGGGTTTTGCCGGCGGTGAAATAGTATCCGTTCGTATATGTCCCGAAGATGCCCGTGCAGCAAACTGGGCTTTTGATATAACACCTGCACACCTGATTACAGGGCTCATAACTGAAAAAGGAATCTGCAGGGCAACGGAAGACGATATTAAAAAAATGTTCTCAGATAAACTCACATAAAAATGGAAGGGGTAGTTAAATTCAATTGCCACTGGAGTCAATCGGGGACTGTTATCTCCGATGAACAGTATGAAATAATCAATTACTGGAGAGAAATACTTTTTAATATGGACCTGATAGGTGCTTATGAGAATGGTGTCTGTTTCGGAAATATCAGTATGAGGATCAGGGGGGGCAACCAGTTCATAATAACCGGATCGGCAACAGGAGAGATCCCGGAACTGGAGCCCGGTCATTATGTAAAAGTCAATTCATTTAATATTGATGATAATGCTGTTCAGTGTGTCGGACCCCTAAAAGCCTCATCAGAATCTTTAACTCATGCAGCAATTTATCTGGCCGACCGGGATGTGAATGCCATTATTCATGTTCACAGTATTGACCTGTGGAACGAACTGATTTACAAAGTGCCAACCACTAATCCGGCTATGGATTACGGTACTGTTGGTCTGGCCAAAGATATTATCCGGCTTTTCAACGATTCTGATGTTTTTGAAAAAAGGATAATAGCAATGGCCGGCGACAGGGCGGGCATACTGACATTTGGTCACGATATGGATGAGGCAGTGAATGTTCTTATGCAATATTTAAAGAATGAGGTATGAGTAAAATTGGTATTATAGGCGGATCGGGCCTGGAGAATCCTGAAATCCTCAAAACTCAGGAGGAAAAGCATGTTGATACTCCTTATGGTATTACATCATCTCCCCTTTTATGTGGTACTATTAATGATACTGAAGTTGTTATATTATCGAGGCATGGATGGGAACATACCATTCCTCCCTCAAAGGTAAATAACCGTGCAAATATTTTTGCACTGAAAGAGACCGGTTGCACACATATCATTTCAACCACAGCCTGTGGCAGTCTGAGAGAAGATATTGGCAGGGGAGATATTATCATTCCCGACCAGTTCATTGATTTTACCAGGCATCGTATTGTAACCTTTCATGATTCGTTTGAGCCCGGGAAGATGAAGCATGCGCCAATGGCAGATCCCTTCAGTGAATCTATGAGGAAGGTATTGATCCAGAAAGGCAGGAACCTGAATCTCCGGCTTCACGAATCAGGGACAATTATCACAATTGAAGGGCCACGCTTCTCAACAAGGGCAGAGTCGAGGATGTTCAGGTCATGGGGTGCCGACCTGGTAAACATGTCTGTCGCACCAGAAGCAATACTTGCCTGTGAAGCAGGTATTCCTTACGTAACCATAGCAATGAGCACCGACTATGACAGCTGGAAGGAAGATGAAGAGCCTGTTTCGTGGCAAGAGGTTATAAAGGTATTTAACCTTAATGTGGAAAATGTCGCCAGATTAATTATTAACAGCGTTCAATTATTTTCAAATAAGTTTTAATTTCCACGTGTATGGCCAAATTTCCAGTAAAAAAGAGGCATAACAAAAAGATTCATTAAAGCTGAGCTTATAAGACCACCCAAGATAACAAGTGCCATCGGATATTCAATCTCCTGACCCGGTCTGTTCCCTCCAATTATTATTGCCATCAGAGCCAGCGCAGTTGTCATAGCTGTGAGCAGGATTGCCATTAATCTTTCCTTTGCTCCTCTTATTATAAGTGGTAATCCGAATTTCTCTCCTTCCTTAAACTCAAGGTGTCTGTAATGGCTTATCAGCATTATACTGTTTCTGACTGCAATACCAAGCACTGTGATAAATCCGATCAATGAACCGAGAGAGAGGACACCTCCACTCAGTAAAGCCACAATAACACCTCCGGTTAAAGCGAAAGGCAACCCCGAGAATACTGTCAGGGCCAGTCGTGTAGAGCCAAAATCTGCCTGCAGAATAATAAATATCCCGATGAAAGCGAGGAGAGACAAAGCGAGAATACGGTTCTTTGATTCTTTCTGGGCAGTATATTCACCAAGTAATTCAGGATGATATCCTCTGTCAAATGAGACATTTTTTAGGTTTTCCTGAATGTCGCGGGCTACCCTGCCAAGATCACGTCCTTCTACGTTGCATGTTACTTCAGTATAACGTGAAGCAAACTCTCGGGTTATCTGATTAGGCACCGGAGATATCTGTATATCTGCCACTTCGCTTAGTGGGACAATACCACCAGCAGGTATATCAACCATCAGCGACCGTAGTTCATTAACATTGGACCTGACTTCAGGAGATCCCCACACCACAACATCAAAAATATTCTGATTTTCAAAAAACTCTCCCACTTTTATTCCTTTCTGGTAAAGGTTAACTGTTTCGCGAATCTTACCCGCTGTCAGACCATATTGTGCTGCTTTCTCCGGTTTAATTCTGACTTCAATTTGCGGAACCAGATCCTGAGGGGTCACCTTCAGATCAATAACACCCTTGATATCAGCAATGGCATTTTTAACTTCTTCGGCTTTATCACGGATAATTGCAAGATCCTCACCATAAATCCTTATCACAAGAGTAGCACTCGCTCCTGTCAGTACTTCCTTGATTCTTTCACGCAAATATGTCAGAACGTCCCTGTACAGGCCAGGGTAACCATTTACTACTTCCTGTATCTGATTAACTGTAGCATTATAATCCACCTCAGGATCAAGGCTGATCCAGAGTTCAGTAAAATTAGGACCTACTACTTCGTCAGCAATTTCTGCCCTGCCAATATGAGAGCCGAAATTCCTTACACCGGGTATGGCGCGTAGTTCTTTGCTTACTCTAGTGGTAATACGATCCATTGCCTCTATCGATGTGCCTGATTTTTCAACCCAGTGCATCAGGAAATCATATTCCTTGAAATCAGGAAGGAATTCCTCTCCCAGGAATGGAATAGTCGTAAGTGTTGCAGCGAGTATTATCCCCATGATGATAAATACACGCTTTGGATATTTCAAAATTCGTGGTAATAATTTTTCGTAACCTGCTTTCATACGTGCCATTGAAACAGATTCTTTTTTTCTGGCAGCGCCGGGTAAGAGAAAAAATGAGAGAGCAGGGGTAAGAATCAAAGCTACCATAAGGGATGACATGATAGCCAGGATATATGAGAGAGCAAGTGGTTTGAAAAAAGATCCTGCCAATCCTCCGAGGAAAAAGACCGGCATCAGTACCAGGGCAACTATTATACTGCCATAAACAACAGCACTTCTGACCTCGACAGTTGCATCAAGGATAACATTAAAAACAGGTTCAGGGTGCTCCAATTCTCTGTTTTGTCTTAATCGCCTTAAAACATTTTCCACACCTATAATGGCATCGTCCACAAGTTCACCAAGCGCAATTATAAGTCCGGCCAGTACCATGGTGTTAATTGTTCCTCCCCGATAATTTAAGATCAGGGCGGCCGTGATCAGTGAAGCAGGAATAGCCAGAACGCTGATAAGAGCTGTTCTCCAGTCATTCAGAAAAAATGCCAGAACTCCTATTACAAGTATACATCCTATAAGTAGTGCCCTGTTAAGGTTCTGAAGAGACATCTCGATGAAGGTGGCCGGCCTGAATATTGTAGGATCAATTTGCAAATCTTTCAACCCTGGTTTAAGAGCTTCAAGTGTATTTTCTATCTGATGTGTAACTTCAAGAGTATTGCCCCAGGGTTGTTTTTCAACTATAAGTAAAAGGCCCGGAACATCATTGATAATAGCATCACCAATGGCTGGTGGAGAACCCTCGACAATTTCAGCAAGATCTCCCAGTTTGACCGGTACGCCATTTCTTATTGCAACCGGAACATTCAGCAGGTCTTCCGGGGATTTTACTGTTGATATGAATGACAGGGCAAGTCTCTGGTTTGGGGTATCCATAAATCCGCCACCACCAATTTCGGATGCCTCCTGTACTGCTTTCACCACCTCACTGGCAGTAATTGAATGTGCATGCAGGACATTTGGATCGATTAAAACCTGTATTTGCCGGTCACGCTGCCCCCAGATAGCTACATTGGCTACTCCGGGGATTGCCATCAACCGGGGGCGTATGGTCCATTTAGCCAGTGTAGTCATCTCCATCTGTGAAAGGGTATCCGAAGTGATCCCAATCTTCAGAACCCTGCTGGTTGAAGAAAGAGGGGATAACATCACAGGTGGTTTTGCCACACCGGGCAGTTTGCCGGCAATGACTGTAAGTCTTTCCTGTACCATCTGCCGGGCTTTCATAATATCAGTTCCCTCTTCAAAATAAAGCACAACTGAAGAAAGACCCAGAACCGATTTTGATCTGATGTGTTTCAGCCAGGAAACACCATTCATGGCATTCTCAATAGGTACAGTAACAAGTATTTCAACCTCAGATGTTGATAAGCCCGGCGTCTCCGTCTGTATCTCAACCAGTGGAGGGGCAAACTCGGGAAAAACATCAAAACGGGTTTTGCTGACGATGCGTGTTCCGGCTATTAAAAGCAGAGCCATCAGAATAACGACAGCTACACGCAAGCGTAACGCATTGGATATAATCCATCTCATCATTTCCCGCCTCCGAATTCAGTACCGTAAAGTTCAGCAGCTCCCCTGAATACTACCTCATCACCCGGAGAAACGCCCCTTAGTAAGACTGCTAACTCATCATTCACATGGCTCAACTCGACTCGTTTACGAACATAAACAGAGGGCTCAGATCTTATATATACCCAATTACCTCCATACATATCATAAATTATGGAAGAATATGGTACTATAAGGCTTTCCACGGCATTCTTCAAACTGATAATAACCATTATTTTTTGTCCAACCCTCAACATCCCTTCTTTATTATCAACCTCGTAATAAAGGTCTGATGAAACATTTGAGGGATCACTTCGCAGCGGACCAGACACAGGTTTTGCAAAAAGAAATACAGGTTCTGTTCCAGTACCAGTTACTGAGATATAAGCTTCCTTTTTCTGATCTACTTTTAAAAGATCGCCTGAATATACGGGCACCCTTACCCAGAAACGATAGGTCGGCGATACTTCAAACAAAACAGCAGATACCGGAACTGACTGACCCTGAGTGACATTTATATTCTGAATAATGCCTGATACCGGGGATTCTACTATATATGTTGACAGATCTTTTACATCTGTATTAAGATCGACGCCAAGATAGAGGTTTGATCTGCTTTTTGCTGCCTTTAATGATGCTTCAGCTTTAACCAGAACGGCCCAGGCAGATTCATAATTCTTTTCACTTATTGCCTTATTATCCAAAAGTTTTTCTGCACGTTTTACTTCTGCAAGTGCAACATCATATTCTGCCTGTTTAACCTTTAAATCTTCGCTTGCACTTATTATATCAATTTCCGGAGGCAGTACAACAATACGCATTGCCGTCTCTCCTTTCCTGATTAATGATCCGACAACCGGGAAATAACCTTTCTCCGTACCGATTACAGTGCCTTTAACTGGGGCAATAACTTTAACCTCCTGTCCGGGAGGAGCAATTATCTCTCCTCCTACCTCAAGCTTCTGAGGAATAATTTTGAGTTCTGCTTTCCTTGTTTCTATCCCAAGTCTGTTTTCAGCTTCAGTTGAAAGATGCAGTGTTGTAAGAGTATTCTCGTTAACCTGGTTTGTTACTTCTGCAGGTTTCTCAGCACTTACATTGTCCTTGTTCTTTCCTTTACACCCACTTAAACCTGGAAATATGATCATGAATAAAATTCCTGCAATCAATACCAGCGGTTTGATTATTTTTTGTGTCTCATTTTTCATCTTATGTCCGATTCATCAGATAAAACATCTCAATTTTACTTACAGCCTTTCATTTCACTGGAGCGACAATTTCCCTCCCATGCTGAAATAAAGATTGGCCAGACTTTTCCTTATATTGGCTTCAGCATTGCAGAATCTTATATGTGCATTAAGATTTTGCCGTTTAAACTCAAGGAATTCAAGATACGATATTTCTCCTGCCAGATACGCTGTTTCACTATTTATAACAGCTTGTTCAGCAACCGGTAAAATCTCGTTGTTCAACAAATCATAAGTCGCCTTTGCAGCCAGATATTCATGGTATGACTGCAATACCTGGCTTCTGATTGACTGCTGAACAACACTATATTTTGCAGCAGCCCTCTGCATTTCAGTACGCGCTCTTGCTCTGCCTCCCTGATTAAAATTAAAAAGCGGTATGGCAAATTGCATTCCCGGCCCCATTTCAAAACCTTCTTTCCCCTCAACATTGGCATCCAGCATAGCTGTAAGATTTAATATTTTTGATCTTTCCCATCCCAGTCTTCTTCCTGCCATCTCGATTTCAATTTCAGATGCCCGCATATCAGGACGGAAAGCCAGTGCCACTTCAATGAGCTTCTCCGGATCCGGGATGTCGAACTCCTGTACAGGAGTAGGATCTATTTGTATATCAGACCTTTCTGAGATCAACCCCAATAAAGTCAGAAATCGTATCTTTTGCGTTTCCAGATTCTTTTTTGCAACTAAAAAGGCCTCCCTTGCCTGAGATGCTGTTAGTCGAAATGCAGTTTCTTCAAGTTCACTGATATCACCTGTTTCCAATCTCAAAGAAGCAATATTTACAATTTCATCATCCAGTTTTGCTTTATTTTCCAGAAAATTCATTTCTTCCCCGACTCTAATCAAATCAGCATATGCGACACACACATCCCGTACCATGGCAAGACCATGCTGAACAAGATTTTCTGCAACATTTTCTGTATTAAGCTTTGCAATTGCAACCTTCCCTGGTCTTTGCCATAAAACATCCGCATAATATGAAAGTGTAAATTCCATTTGTTTGGGCCCGAGAGGAAATAACAGGGAGAAGACAGGGTTTGGAAGCATCCTGGCTTCAATAAGGTCAGCACGTGCAAAACCAAGAACAGACAGATCAACCTGTAGCTGAGGGCTGTTCCATAATGCTACCGACACAGATTCATTTTCAGTTAATCCATCTTCTATAACTACTCCCGGAGGAAGAGCCAGCGAATCTGAAAATTGATCAGACAGACTAAATCCTGATCGACTATTAATCTTGTCTGAAACATATTGTTTATCAAAAACAAGACGGGGGGTACAAGCTGTCACAAAAAGTAACAACAATAGTACCTGTATAGTTTTTTTAATAATAACCTTTTTTCTCAAATTAAAATAATAAACCAGAAAACGTCTCCCGGAATGATTTGAGTTCCATATAAAAATAGACAATTTTAATTAAAAATAATTCCTTGAAATGATGAAAAACCTCCTTTTCAGGTAAAATTATTTATTTTTAATGAGAACTTCATCTGTTATACCTGATACTTAAAAAATAATAATTTACATCTTAAATCAACAAACAGTCTTCAGGATGAGTTGTAAAACATGAAGCATACTCATTCAGGTTAACAGCATGTCTGATTTTTCAATTTCCTGTTGTTAATTTCATCAAAAAAAAGTAATATTGAAGTCCGTTTAATTAACGTTGGTGGTTGCTTGTTGCCAGTTGCCAGTTAACTGAAATTTAATAGGTTAATTAACTGCAACCAGGAACCAGCAAGAGGATTTTTGGGCCCATAGTGCCGAAAAAATTGAAATCTTTGATTTCCCATTTTTTCGAGCATTCTCGAAATTGCAAATAACTTTGCAATTTCGGAACTCAGCCGGTCCCGTTCCGCAAAGCGGAACGTGGATCCTCGAAAATCTGTCAAAATTTTTCCGAAATTTTGCGATTTTCGGGATTAGAGCACCTGACACTTGATCAGATGGGTCGCTGGTTCTTTAAAATATCTTTTGGGCCCATAGCTCAGCCGGTTAGAGCACCTGACTCATAATCAGGGGGTCGCTGGTTCGATCCCAGCTGGGCCCACAAAATAAAAAGCGCAAACAGTGAAATAATGACTGAATGCAC
>CAZQVL010000021.1:18279-57934 GCA_964596715.1 uncultured Rikenellaceae bacterium | reverse complement strand
AAACTACATTCAAACACCAATTTACAAAGATGGTTTTTTATTTGCTGCCAACGGGTATGGTCAAACTGCAGCAAAAATCAAGTTAAACAATGATGGCAAGGACCCGGAACTAGTCTGGAGAAATCCTGAGATAAATCCTCATGTCGGAGGAATGGTTCTTATAGGTAATTATTTGTACAGCTCCACCCATGATAATAATTCGATGGGGAGATGGATATGTGTAGACTGGACTACAGGGAAAACGATGTGGATAACAAGATGGTACAACAAGGGATCAATAATTTCCGCTGACGGTATGCTTTATTTATATGAGGAAAGATGGGGACATGTCGGACTGGTAAAACCTAACAGCAGTAAGCTTGAGGTTGTAAGCGAATTTCGGGTAATAAAGGGAACAGGACCATACTGGGCTCATCCTGTAATAAATAAAGGCAGGTTATTTGTTAGACATGGAGATTATCTTGCAGTTTATTCATTAAAATAGATAATTTTGGGATTTCAAAAAAAATCTTTAACAAAATATTACCATGAAAAGAAGTTTTCTTGTAATCCTTACACTAATAATAATTGTTGTAATAGGTTATGCCATTTATTTAGTGATCAAATCCGACCCTTCCATAATGGAAGTGCATCCGGTAAGAATTGATAATGATGAGCAGTTGATAAGCGAATGGAGGGAGGAGAACAGGACAGGTATCTCAGCGGAGACAGGATTACTTACATCATGGCCGGAAGAGGGCCCTGAGATGTTATGGTTAAACACTGAATTGCCTCGAGGGCACTCTTCGGTAACCTTTGGTAATAATACAATCTATACTACCGGTTACGATGGTGAGAATGATGTCCTGGTTGCTCTCGACCCGCTTGGAAAAATAAAATGGCAAGCAACAGTTGGCCGGCCATGGGATGAATCAAATCCCGAGAGCCGTTGTACTCCAACCGTTGAAGGAGACAGGGTGTATGTATCAAGCGGATTTGGCGATCTGGCATGCGTAGATGGCATTTCAGGGGAGATTATCTGGTCCCTGAAAGCCAGCGAGATACATGAAGGAACTTATGGGCAATGGGGAATAGCAGAATCGCTGATAATTGACGGCGAAAAGGTTTACTTTTCTCCTGGCGGTCCTGAAACCATGACTATTGCACTTGATAAAACCACCGGGGAATTGATCTGGAAATCAGAAAGTATTGATTCCAAACCGGGATATGTTTCTCCTATTTTGATAGAATATGCAGGCAAAAAAATGATTGTAAATGTTTCATTATCATATATTTTTGCAGTAGATGCATCAGATGGAACAATTCTGTGGAAGATCAAACATGAAGAGACGGTTGATCATTCAGGATATCATAACCGTTGGCCTGGTCTGCCTTTTATCAAATGCGTTACCCCTCTTTATCACGACGGGAAAATATATGTGACAGGAGGGTATGATACCGGAGCGGTACTGCTAAGCCTTACTGATGACGGCAATAATGTGACCGTGGACTGGACAGATACTGTTCTCGATGTTCATCATGGAGGTGTTGTTCTGGTGGATGGATACCTTTATGGAGCAAATTGGCTTTCTAACAATGATGGGAACTGGTGCTGCATTGAATGGGAAACAGGAAAGAGAATGTATGAAGAACACTGGCAATGTAAAGGTTCAATTATTTCATCTGAAGGTATGCTTTATGTGTATGACGAAAGAAGAGGCTCAGTCGGATTAGTTAAAGCAACACCGGATAAATTTGATCTGATCAGCAGTTTCACTGTTAATAAAGGCTCCGGACCATACTGGGCACATCCTGTGATTCATAATGGTTTCCTTTATATCAGACACGGAAAAGCGCTTATGGTGTATGATATTAAGGCGCAAGGCTAACTACCTTCATTAGAGAAACTCGATATCGGCTTCATTCCTTATAGCCATATGGGTAAGAGCTTCGATCACGGTTCAAGGTGCCCGGTATCGTTGCTTTACGGCAGTATTGAAGCTCAAGACTTCAGTGAATGGCGGGGTAAAATGATAATAAATGTATCATTGGGGCATGTTTTGGCAGTGATTCTATGATCAAAGTTTTAATGTTTATTGATTAATAAATTACTTAACAAAAAAGAAAGGAGTAATGAAAATGAAACAAAGTAAGATCTATATTACGTTGGTTATCTTATTAGTTAGCATAGCGAATGTCTACGCACAAGACTGGCCCCAGTATCTAGGCCCCAACAGAAATAGTACGTCAGACCAGAAAGGTATTTTGCGCTCCTGGCCAAAGAACGGTCCGGAAGTTCTATGGACTGTTGATGTGGGCCCCGGTTTTGGCGGACCTGTTATCAAAGACGGCAAGGTCTATTTACTGGATAGAAATGACGAGGTTGGCGATATCATGCGGTGTTTTGACTTTTCCAATGGTAAAGAACTATGGAGGTTTAGTTATGATGCTCCCGGGTCTGTTATGTTTCCCGGCTCCCGAAGCGTACCGACTGTGGACGGCAATCATGTGTATTCGTGTGGTCACAACGGCGACCTGTATTGCATAGACATCAACACACACAGGCCCGTCTGGAATAAGAACGTTTGGACGGATTACGGTGGCGGTCGAATTCCGACATGGGCAATTACTCAGTGTCCTTTGGTTTACGGTGATTTGCTTATTGTGGCTTCGCAGGCCCCTCAGGCAGGTGTTGTGGCCTACCAGAAACTTAACGGCAATGTGAAATGGAAAACGCCATCTCTTGGTCCTGTCGGATATGTCAGCCCGGCAATCGTAAAAGTTGGCGGAGAGGACCATGTTGTTATGGTAACCGCTTCAGAACGCGGTGGCGGCAATGGTAAAATCGTTGGAATTAAATCCCTCACCGGGGAAATCCTGTGGGAATATGCGGACTGGCAATGTCATATTCCGGTGCCGAGTGCAGTTGATGCCGGTGAGGGCAGAGTGCTTGTTGCAGGGGGATACGAACTTGGTACGGTCATGATAAAAGTCGAAAAAAAGGCAGATGGCTCCTACAGCGTTAAAGAGCTTTATAAGCATAATGATTTTGGTGAACATACCAAACCGCCGATATTACATAATGGTTATTTCTATGGACAATTTTCAACCAATAGTCGACGTGACGGCCTGGTATGTATGAACATGGATGGCAAGATCATGTGGAAAACAACACGTTCACCTTTGTTCGATAAAGGCAGTATGATTCTGGCTGACGGACTGATACTGGCTACTGACGGAGCCAATACTATGTATCTTATAGAGCCTGATCCATCCGGTTTCAAACCGCTTGCATCAGCAAAGTTACTTGTTGTAGCAGAAGGCCTGAATACAAAGTATGGAACGCAAAACTGGGCACCGCTGGCACTTACCGACGGCAAGCTCCTGATCCGGGATCAAAGCCGGCTAATGTGTGTCAAAGTTGCCAGGTGATTCCTGTAATCAATTGATAAAAAAAGGAAAAAGGAGAAAGTCCGCATTAGGTACATTCTGTCATTCAGGATGGAATACTGCATATCCGGCATGGAACAGTGCCAATTGCTTACAACATTAAAGCAAAGTAACTACAAGGGATCTTTGAATCCAAGGATCCCTTGAACTTTGATAAAACAATTTATTATTGCCCGGAGTAGCGTTAAGAATATTACGATCTGGTTTGATAGCCGTTTGCTGATTATTCTTGATATAGAACCTCCCGAACGGATCTATATAAGTAAAAACAGAGCCGCAGAGTTTAAAGCATGGATGGTGAGCGATACTTAAAATTTATTTGATATTTGTAGATTTGTGAGATGGATAAAATTGAAAAAATAGAAGAATTTTATAAAAGAGAATTCAAGTTGTTATTTGGTTTTTATTTTTTTGTGATCGGTTCCTTGTTTAAATTTGCCCGATATTTCAAAGCAAATAGTCATGGTTAAGAAAATTCAAAAACGGAAATTGGGGAATAGCGGACTGGAAGTTTCGGCTCTAGGCCTCGGTTTCAAACTTGATCCCAACGGGGGGCCGAAGTGGATTGGCCTTGATAGCCGGCCGGAGCATATCAGGCAGGTTGCCGAGGCCTCCCTCAAGCGACTCAGAGTCGATGCCGTCGATCTGTTCTATCAGCACAGGGTTGACCTGGGTTCTGGTCCGTACTGGGCTCACCCTGTGATTCATAATGGTATTTTGTTTATAAGACATGGCAAAGCCCTGATGGCATATGATATTAAAGAAAAATAGGACTCTTTTTACCGGATTCACTGCAATTTGTTTTGCGGGAATGCTTATCTGGTGGTTATTTATTAATGACTATCCGACCGATTTTTCATCGAGGGTTCCGGGTATGGACAACAGACCTGAATTTAAGCCTAGATCAGAATCTGTCATAATTGGAGAATTCTTTGATTCATTGAATATCTTCGATGAATATATTGCCGGTAGCTGGCCCAGGTTCAGAGGAAAGGATTTTGACAATATAAACAAAGACACAATTCCCCTCGCTGACACATGGGATTCTGATGGCCTGCCGGTGATATGGAGAACCACACTTGGGGAAGGGTATGCAGGAGCAGCAGTGCACAACGGAAGGGTTTACGTTCTTGATTACAACGAAAGAAGAGAAGCAGATATGCTGAGATGCTTCTCTTTAAAGACCGGTACCGAATTGTGGCGAAGATGGTATTATGTTGAACTTAAAAGGAATCACGGTTATTCAAGAACCATTCCTGCGGTAACAGATGATTACATTGTTACGATCGGACCGCGGTCACATGTTATGTGTCTTGATCCGTTAAATGGAAACCTCTTCTGGTCAATCGACCTGGAGAAGGAATACTCTGTACCGGGAAAACTTAAAGGAGGTGTAACACCCGACTTTTATACCGGTCAATGCCCCCTGATTGATAATGACGTTGCAGTCCTGGCTCCCGGAGGCCTGGCACTGATGATAGGAGTTGATTGTGCCACCGGGGATATTATATGGGAAACACCTAATCCGGATTCTCTCGGAATGTCGCACTGTTCAATAATGCCAATGGAGATACATGGCAGGAAAATGTTTGTTTATCATGGTATTGGAGGTGTTTGCGGAGTATCTGCCGAGGGGGAGGATAAAGGCAGACTGTTGTGGCGCACAACTGACTGGGGACCTGCTATAGTAGCAGCTTCTCCGCTCTTTCTGGGGAATAATAATATGGTGGTATTCGGAGCGTACGGAGCAGGCGCAGCGCGGATAACCATCAACTACGACGGATCAGAATATTCAGCAGTAGTAACAGAAAAACATAAGTCTGCCGAAGGAATATCAAGTGACCAGCAGACACCGGTTTTTATCGGGGATTATATCTGGTGCCTGATGCCTGAAAATTCAGGTGAACTTAAAAGACAACTGACATGCTATCATAAATCAGATCTTCTTAATCCTGTCTGGTCAAGCGGAAAGGAAAACAGGTTTGGTCGTGGACTCGGTCCCTATTTAGTGAGCGGAGATAAACTCTATCTTCTGGATGATGACGCTAATCTCTATTTATTTAAGATGGAAGAGGCCAGTGCTTCTATAGTCTCAAGTCACAGTATCCTTGACGGAATTGAAGCCTGGGGACCTATGGCTATTGCTGGTAACTATCTCATTATGAGAGATTCAAGGAATCTTGTATGTCTCGATATTGGACTTCAAAATTAACTGAGTATGAATAATAAAGTTATAGCATTTATATCCGTTTTTATTATCCTCATCTTTATCGTTTTTATGATATGGGATACTGCTACTTTCAGGGATAATAAACAGTCCGAAGAAACAGAACAACCAATAGTTGAGCCCCTCCAACCAATTGACCAGTGGGTTGTTTCAGATGTCCTTGATTATACAGATGGGACACTCAAAGCTGTCGCTGTGACAGGAACAGGTGACCTGTATATCGGGGGAGATTCATTTATTGCCTGCTATGACAGTAATTTGAACAGGATCTGGAATATTAAAACTCCGGATATTATTACCTCCATGTCTTTCAACAGTAATATTTTATATGCCTCTACAAGAGAAACAATACTCCTGGTTAACACGAAAGGTGAAATAATCGAGGAATGGGGTCCTTATGAAAAGGATCCGGTTATCACATCCGTTTCCTCAAATGATGATTATGTTGCCTTTGCTGATGCTGCCAATAAAAGGATTTTTATTCTTAAGAAGAACGGTGAAGTTATTTACATGGTCGGCCAGGCCGGCGATAAGTTCATCATTCCTAGTCCTTATTTTGATGTTGCGCTTGCAGGAGGTAATACCCTTATTGTAGCAAATACAGGAAATCACAGAGTTGAAACATGGACATTTGATGGCAGATTAATTGATTATTTCGGAACTCCAGGACTGGCACCGGAAGCATTTTGCGGATGTTGTAATCCGGCTCATTTTTATCTGACTCCGGAAGGTCTGATTACTGCTGAAAAGGGCATTAACCGTATCAAAATCCTGAAACCGACCGGCGAATTTGTTGAATTTGTTTCTTCAAAGAATGATTTTGTGGCCTCTGCACCATTGGATATAGCATCACAGGATGGCAAAACTATATACGGAGCAAACAGTGCAGATTCGAAACTTTATATATTCACCAGAAAATGACATACTGATACTTGGGGAAAAATCCCCCTTTTTTTCCCCGGAGAGGGAAATAATTAATAATGTATGAAAGAATGGACTGGGACAAAAATATACTAATAAGATAATACAAATGTCGAGAATTGAGTTTGTTAAGAAATTTATTCGGATAACCTTGCTTGCACTGATGTCCCTGATAGTTATTTTACTTGGCAGTAAAATAGTCACAGGTAAAGACTGTTCCGGATGTCCTTATAAAGATTCATGTAAAGATGAATCAGATTGTACCAGGTTTTAATTGTGCTTATCATGGAAAAAGAAAGAAACAAGTACCAGAACAGGAGGGATTTTGTCAGAAAAGCAGGAAAGGTGATATTGGCAGCTCCTCTAGCCCTCATACCTGTTTTTCTTGCCCGAAAGGCAAAAGCTACGGGGTATGTCTGGCAGATCGATCCTTTCAAATGCACACAATGCGGACAGTGCAAGACAAATTGTGTACGTACCCCTTCAGCGGTTAAATGTGTCCATGCCTTTGAGATGTGCGGTTACTGTGACCTGTGTGGGGGATATCTCCGGCAGGGTGTCAGAACAATAAGCACAGGTGCAGAAAATCAACTATGTCCTACAAGTGCAATTACAAGGAAATTTGTTGAGGAACCGTATTTCCAGTATACTATTAATGAGGATCTTTGTGACGCATGCGGTAAGTGTGTCAAAGGGTGCCGCGATTTTGGAAACGGATCGTTATATCTACAGATCAAACAGGATCTGTGCGCAAACTGCAACGAATGCTCAATTGCACGCAGTTGCCCGTCCGATGCGGTAATAAGGGTGCCGGCGGATAGTCCGTATCTCGAGAAAGATAAAATTGAAATATCATAGTTGCACAGACCTTACATGCAACATCTCTACAATATCAATAACCAATAACAAATAACCAATAACAAATAACGAATAACCAATAACCAACAACCCTCTGAATTTGAAAAATAAACTCCCGTATATATTATTCTTCATCCTACTGACCTGGCATGTTATTATATATGCTCAGGACAGGTTTCCAAGACCGGAATTTGAATCGGAGTATACTCATCCTGAGCAACAGTTGTCTTCACCACGTCATCCGGCATGGGAATATATTGATACTGGGGTTCTTGTAATTGCTCTGGTAATAACCACATGGCTGGCCTTAAAGAAGCGTTCACGGCAGGGACTTGTCTGGATGTCCCTTTTCTCTCTTGCCTATTTTGGCTTTTACAGAGGGGGTTGTATATGTTCTGTAGGATCAGTTCAGAATGTTGCTCTGGCACTCTTTAATAATGGTTATTCAATTCCATTGTCAGTATTGATGTTTTTTATTATTCCGCTTGTTTTCGCGCTTTTATACGGACGGGTTTTTTGTGCCGGGGTCTGTCCGCTCGGAGCTATCCAGGAACTCACAGGTTTACGACCAATCAGGCTTCCCGCTAATGTTGAGGCAACACTTGCAATGATTCCATTCGTTTACTTGGCACTGGCTGTACTTTTTGCATCAACCAACAGCCAGTTTATCATTTGCAGGTATGATCCATTTGTAGGTATCTTCAGGCTTGATGCACCCTATACAATGATAATATTCGGTGTCCTTCTGTTGCTTGTCGGGATATTTATCAACAGACCCTATTGCAGATACCTGTGTCCCTACGGTGTACTTCTGAATATCTGCTCAAGATTTGCTGGCAGGCATCTTACCATAACACCGGCTGAATGTACCAATTGCAGACTTTGTGAGGAAGCATGTCCGTATGATGCAATAATTCCCTCTGATAATGGATCCAGCATTGAAAATACTTCAAAATCAAGAAAAAAATTTGCAATATATTTTCTTATGATACCGGTTCTGGCCGCGGCAGGTGCCCTGACTGTTTTTATGCTTTCGTCGCAGCTTGCCGGAGTACATAGTAATGTCAGGCTTGCTAAGGAAATAAGGCTTGAAAATGAGACAGGGATTGCTGCAATATCCAATGCTGCTGTGGCTTTTAAGGAATCAGGCAAGACTGAAGATGAATTATTCACTGATGAAATAAACACAATAAACCGGTACAGGAAAGCAACTCTATGGGCAGGAATATTTCTTGGATTATCGCTGGGAATAGGTCTGTTTTCCCTTACCATACGAAATGGGAGAACAGAATATAAACCGCATCAGGGAAAGTGTTTCAGTTGCGGAAGATGTTTTACATATTGTCCGGTCAAACCTAAACCAGAATCAGAGTATGAAACTTAATGACAACGACATACGGTTACTGCGGGGAATAGGCAACGTAGCTGCCGGCTTCAGCCTGATTGTTGCCTTAACTATGATTTTCAGTCTTGTACAGCTAAAGACTATAGATCCTCTGGAAAATCCTGTTTTAGTTTCAGTAAAGGAGCAGTATGACAGTGATCCTTCCAATGCAAATTATGCCGAGCAGGTAAGAGCAATTGATCTGATGGCCAGAAAAGCTTATTTTTCGTCACGATGGCAGGTTGAGACAGGGTCGTACCTTCTACTGGCTGGTGCTGTGGTTTTTATTCTATGCCACAGGCTTATTGCCGGTAATGAGAGATCTGTTCCGGAAGAACCTGGTAAAAAAACTGATCCACTAAGACTAAGAAGTAAAACAGGTAACTCCCTGATTATTACATCCTCAGTTATTTTTGTAGTAGCAATATTTGCTTCTTTTATTCTTAGAAACAATCTGCCAGATACTCTCTCCTCACATCCGGGCCTTACAGGAAAAGCAAAAGAGACACGACAAAGTGCTGAATTTAAGCCCGATAAAACAAATTATCCTTTTTTCAGGGGACAGGACAGTCGTGGTATCGCCGGTGGTTCCGGCTATCCAACTGAATGGAGTGGCCAGGATGGAGATAATATCAAATGGAAGACAGAGATTCCAAAACCGGGAAAAAGTTCTCCTGTGATATGGGAAGATAAAATCTTTATTACCGGTGCTGAAGGTTTGCAATGCGAGATTTACTGTATAGATAAACAGACAGGAAATATTATCTGGACAGTTTCAGGTTCGGATATACCCGGAGAACCATCAGAAATACCTGAAATGGATCCGGATGCAGGTATGGCTGTATCGACTGTTGCCACTAACGGCAACGAGGTCTGTGCTGTATTTGCAAACGGCAATCTTGTATGCGCTGATACTGATGGAAATATAAAATGGTCGAAAAACATAGGGTTGCCTGAGAACATATATGGATATTCTTCATCTTTAATTATTTACGAAGGCTTGCTAATTGTTAAGTATGATGATATTGATAAGTTATCAATTATTGCTTTTGATGTTAATACTGGTGAACTGAAATGGGAAACACCCAGACAGGGAACTATTTCATGGTCCTCCCCTGTTATTGGAATTTTCGATGGGCAGGCACAGGTAATAATTAATGGAAATCCTTATGTTACAGGCTATGATCCTGTATCAGGAAAAGAATTATGGTCAGTTGATTGCATGTATGGAGATGTTGCACCATCAGTTGCAGTAAACAGCAGAATGGTCTATGCTGTAACTGATTATGTAAATCTCGTAGCTATAGAACCTGGTCAGAATGCAAAAATAGTATGGGAAGACAATTATTTCACCCCTGATGTTTCAAGTCCGGTGGCAAATGATGAGTTCCTGTTCATAGCGACTGGTTACGGCGATGTTGCCTGCTATAATGCAGAAAGCGGAGATACTCTTTGGACGAAATACTTCAGAGATCAGTTTTATGCTTCTCCAGTGATTGCTGATAATATGGTCTATTTTCTTGACCGTAGCGGTGTTATGCATATTGTGAGAGCAGAAGCAGAATACCAGTTTGTGGCAGAACCTGCTCTTGGTGAGGCAACTGATTGTACTCCTGCTTTTTCAGATAAGGAGATTTTTATCAGAGCAAAGAACGATCTCTACTGTATATCAAAAAAATAGTAATAAGTTGGCTGAAAGTCAAACATATAATTGTGCCTGTAGTTACAACGGCGAAGCGGATATAACCGGAGTTGTCAGGGAAGTGGTCAAACGGACAGGAGGTGAAAAGGAAAAGGTTATTCTTATCCTTCAGGAGGTTCAGAAACAACTAAACTATCTCCCTTCCGAAGCATTGAAACACATTTGTGAAATAACAGAGATTACTCCCGGACAGCTTTCAGGTGTTGCCACCTTCTATTCCCAGTTCCGTCACATTCCGGCTGGTAAGCATATAATTAAGATCTGTACGGGAACAGCCTGCCACGTCAAGGGATCAACACTAGTTTCAGACGCTTTTACAAGAACTCTGGAAATTGATGATTCCCGTAATACATCTCCCGACAATCTTTTTTCAATTGAGGAAGTTGCCTGCCTAGGATGCTGCACCCTTGCTCCTGTTGTACAGATAGACGGTAAAACATACGGCCATGTAAAACCTACCCAAGCTCAGGAAATACTTGATGATTTTCTATGTAGTATTGATAAAGATAAACTATCTGAAGATATTGATATAAAAGATGATATAGATGCAGAGGTAAGAATAGGACTCGGATCATGCTGTGTCGCCGGGGGAAGCAAGGAAATACTGTCAGAACTCATCAGAACAAGAGAGGAATATGATCTTAACATAAGAATAAAACCTGTTGGTTGTGTTGGTGTCTGCAACCAGACTCCCCTTCTTGAGATAGTAACAGGTAGTGATCAGAATGTCAGATATACCAAAGTACGTAAAGATCAGGTTGAGGAGATCATTCTTAAACATATAAAGCCCAGGTCTTTAAACAAAAGGATCAAATTCAGGATAAGTGATATTGTCGACACTTTTATGTCTGATCATAAGGTTAAGAGTCCTGTTAATATTCCGGGTGAAATAAGGGAGAAATACCTTAACAATTTTCTCAACAACCAGTTTCACATTGCAACAAATCATAGTGGAGTATTGTCACCCGACTCTTTTGATGAGTATGTTAAGCTGGGCGGATTTGACGCACTTAATAGATCTCTTAAACAGCTGAAGCCGACAGATATTATTAAAATACTGACTCAAAGCGGTCTCAGGGGAAGAGGGGGAGCCGGATTTTCACTTGCTAAAAAATGGACAGTAACCATGGATACCAGTGACCGCGTCAAATATGTGGTTTGCAACGGTGATGAAGGAGATCCTGGAGCATTTATGGACAGGATGTTGCTTGAATCATTTCCTTACAGAATTATTGAGGGAATGATAATTGCAGGTTATACAACAGGTGCCGGTAACGGTATCTTTTACATTCGTGCGGAGTACCCTCTGGCAGTGAACAGGGTAAGAAATGCAATAAATCAGTGTTACGGCAAAGGAATTCTGGGTAAGAATATCGCAGGTACAGATTTTTCCTTTGATATCAGAATATTTGAGGGCGCAGGTGCATTTGTTTGTGGAGAGGAGACCGCCCTCATTGCTTCCCTTGAAGGAAGAAGGGGAACTCCTCACTTACGGCCTCCTTACCCTGCTGTAAGAGGTTTTAAAGGGCATCCGACACTTGTTAATAATGTGGAAACAATGGCTGCCGTTCCATGGATACTGAATAATGGTCCGGAAGCTTTCCATGCAATAGGAACAGCTCACAGCAAGGGAACAAAAGTATTTGCACTTGCCGG
The DNA here is from genome assembly GCA_964596715.1 of uncultured Rikenellaceae bacterium. GTDB lineage: Bacteria > Bacteroidota > Bacteroidia > Bacteroidales > VadinHA17 > LD21. The sequence continues at coordinate 45,757 of CAZQVL010000021.1, read as the reverse complement.
GAAAATAGCAAGAGGAGGATTGATTGAAGTTTCTATGGGAATCACAATCAGGGAGATTGTTGAAAAGATTGGTGGTGGTATAGCTGGAAACAGGAAATTTAAAGCTGTTCAGATAGGTGGTCCGTCAGGCGGTTGTATTCCTGAAAGTCTGGCTGATACACCTGTAGATTACGAAGAGCTTAATAAACTGGGAGCTATGATGGGCTCAGGCGGAATGGTTGTATTGGATGATACCGACTGCATGGTTGATATGGCAAAGTATTTTCTTCTTTTTACACATAAGCAATCGTGCGGAAAGTGTACTTTCTGTAGGGTTGGTACGAAACTGATGCTAAATATTATAGACAGGTTGAGCAAAGGAGAGGCAACACTTGAAGATCTTGATGAACTGGAATCGCTCTGCTTATCAGTTAAGGCAGGGAGTCTGTGTGGTCTCGGAAGAACGGCTCCTAATCCGATACTTACGGGATTAAGGTATTTCCGGGAAGAGTATGAAGCACATACAAGAGGAATATGCCCTACCGGTAAATGCAGAGACCTCATAAAGTATATTATTACAGACAAATGTACAGGATGTACAAAATGCTCCCAGGAATGCCCCGTAAATGCCATAGCTTTCAGACCTTATGAAAAGCATGAAATAGACAACCAGCTATGCACCAAGTGTGATAACTGCAGGGTAACCTGTCCTGAAGATGCAATAGAAATAATAAATATCCATGATCAGGTTGAAAATTGACAATACTGAACTGGAAGCTCCGGAAGGAACTACGGTATTTAACGTGGCTAAGAAAGCTGGTATCAATATTCCCACATTATGCCACAAGGAGGGATTACCACATTATACTTCCTGTTTTATTTGTATAGTAAAGGACAAACAAACAGATAGATACATCCCTTCATGTTCAGCATTGGTTCATGACGGTATGGATATTGATACTTCCGGTGAAGAAGTAATTGCCATGAGAAAAAAAGCGATTGAACTTCTGCTTTATGAGCACCGTGCCGAATGTGAAGCCCCCTGCAGGGTTGTGTGCCCTGCAGAACTTAACATACCTCTGATGAACAGACTTGCCATCGCAGGAGATATTGAAGGTGTAAAAGAGCTTTCGCAAACTGAACTGACCGGACCTGAAATATTATGTACTACATGTCCCGGTTACTGTGAAAATGCATGTAGAAGAAAGAAGGTGGACACCCCTGTTTCAATCAGGAATATACAGTTATTTGTTTTTAAAAGTATTAATAAAGATAACATTATTCAAAATGCAGATGATCAATTAAATAAATATTCCAATGAGGTTAGTCAGGCAAAAAAGACCAGGACTCTTAAAAAACGGTTTTCTTCACGGATAGGTAAGCTTGGTCCGCCTGAACTGAATGAATGGTTAAAAGAATGTAAAGGGGACGGGACCCGTTGCCGGGAGATCTCCGGATTTGATGATCTAGTAAGGGAGGCTGAAAACTGTATGCACTGTGATTGTCGGGCCGCAGAAGATTGCAGACTAAGGGAACTGGCCGAAGAGTACTCGGTTAAGGATCCGAGAGGTAAGATAATCAGTAATCCTATCGAAAAGAAAATAAATCAACAGACTGGCCTGATTTTTGAAAATGCAAAATGTATAAAGTGTGGTCTTTGCGTAAGGATATGTGAGGATGACAGTGAAATGCCTGCTCTTTGTTTCCTGAACAGAGGGTTTATTACTATATTATCAGAGCCATTGACAGCAACTTTTGAAGATATACTGAAAACAAAGAGTGATGAGGTTATTAACATATGTCCTACAGGGGCGCTAAGTAAGTTTAACGAATAAGTTATGGTTTATGAGGAGTATTCTATTTATTTGCATAATGTTGTTATTCCTAAATCCTGCAACTGGTCAGGGTATTGGTTCAAACTGGCCGGTTTTCAGAGGAAGTCCTGAACTCACAGGACGGACTGAATTTGACCTTCCCTCTCCTCCTGCCCTTTTATGGAGTGTCGCAACAGGAATAAGAACAAAATCCTCTCCTGTTATTAGTGAAGGAACCATTTTTTTCGGCAACGATAAAGGAACATTGTTCGCAGTTACAACTGATGGCCGTATAAAATGGAGATTTGATACAGAAAGTGCTATTGAGGCTCCACCCATGGTTTTTGAGAAAAAAGTAATAATTGGAACCAACAACGGAATTCTGCAGGCAGTTGATATGACCTCAGGGAGGTTACTGTGGTCCTATAAAACTGATAACCAGATATCCGGATCAGCAAATGCATGGGAAATAGGAAATAAAGCCGGAATAGTTGTTGGAAGCTACGACTACTTTCTTCATTGTGTTAATCCGGATAACGGTAAACTGATGTGGAAAGTTGAATCTGCTAACTATATAAACGGAACTCCTTCAGTTTCGGGCAACAGAATAATTTTCGGAGGATGTGATGGTGTTATAAGAATCATTGATCCTTTAACAGGAATTCAGAAGGACACTGCAAATATCGGCGGATACATCGCTGCTTCTCCTTCAGTCGTGGCAAATGTTGCCTACTTTGGTGATTATGACGGTACTATCTATTCTCTTGATCTCAAATCAAAAAAAATGCCATGGAAAATACCGGCTGGAAGAGAATCAGGTGCAATTATGGCCATTCCTGCCGCCAGTACGAGTGAAGTGATCGTTGGCAGTGAGGATAAGTATCTTTATTGTTATAATCCGGCTGATGGAAAGTTAAAATGGAAATTCCGGACTAATGGTCAGATAATCGGATCCGCAGTTATCACACAATCACAGGTTCTTTTCACTAGTCTGGATGGGAATGTTTATTTACTTGACATAAAGAACGGTAAGAAACTATGGAGCTTTAATACAGGAGTTCCTTTGAGCAGTTCTCCTGCGGTAATAAGGGGTAAGTTTTTTATTCTCTCGGAGGATGGAAGATTGCTTGCATTTGGAATAAAAAAATAATTTATGAAAATTGTATATCTCATAACAGGTTCGGGAGGTTCATTTTATTGTGCCAACTGCTACCGCGACATGCTTTATGTTAAAGCTATCAGAAAGGTACCCGACACTACGGCAAAAGCTATTCCTCTATATCTTCCACCCGATGAAGATGTCGATAAAGACCATGAAATGGATACGAATGTCTTTTTTGGTGCAATTTCAATGTACCTGAGAGAAAAGGTGAGGATATTCAGAAATATGCCAATGTTCCTTGAGAAATTCTTTGATCTCAAGCCGTTCCTTAAACTGGCTGCCCACCTGGCTGGAACTACACGTTCAGAAGGGCTTGAAGATTTGACGCTTAACATGATCAAAGGTGATACTACTTTCCGTAAAGATGAGGTAGAAAGACTGATAAATTATCTGAATAGTGAGGGCAAACCTGATGTCATACACCTGTCAAATGCCCTGATCCTTGGATTGGCACGTCAGCTAAAAAAAAGGATGCATGTGAAGATTGTCTGCTCGTTGCTGAATGAAGATGACTGGATTAATGATATGTCTGAAATCTACCAGGACAGAGCATGGAAAATGATGGCCGACGAATCAACATATGTTGATGCTTTTGTTACACCGAGCAGATACTCTAAAGAACTATTTATCAGTAAAACAGGTGTTAAAGGCGATAATATCCACATTGTACCTCTGGGGTTTGATGCTCCTGATTATGACAAATCAGACGAGCAGTCACGACCGCCGGCAATCGGATATTTTTGCCGGGTTAGTGAACATAACGGATTTGATAAGCTTGTGGACGCTTTTATTGATATTAAGACCAGAAATCTTATTCCAGGTCTTACTTTGAATGTTTGCGGAGGCTACACAGGTGATGATAAGGCGTTTATTTCGAAACAGATAAAAAAGATCAGGGAACATGAATTCCAGAAAAGCATCAGGATATATCCCGAGTTCATTGGAGATAAAAAGGCACAGTTTTTTAATGATGTAGATGTAATAAGTGTACCTGTTCGTAAGCTTGATGGATACGGATTATATGTCCTCGAAGCTAACATTGCAGGCGTACCGGTAGTACAACCTGCCACAGGAGCATTTCCGGAGATATTGGAAATAACCGGAGGAGGCATTACCTACTCTCCAGACACTATCTCTGAATTGTCAAAATCCCTGGTGAAAGTTCTTACCAACCATGATCTCAGAAAAAAACTGAGTGAAACCGGCAGTGTTAAGGTAAGATCTGAGCTTTCGCTGGATAAAATGTCGGACGGACTTTCAAATGTTTACCATTCGATCAAATAAAATTTTATAAATTTTTATCTGAATTCAGTCATGCTTTCAATCAACAGTATTTGCAAATCATATCACCAGCGGGGACTTGTTTTGAATAATCTTAATCTCCATGTAAAAGAGGGTGATTCGATATCGGTAGCGGGGCCATCCGGATCGGGTAAAACTACATTGCTTAACATCATTGGTTTGCTTGACAGGCCGGATTCCGGTGATATTATCTTCAAAGGAGAATCTCTGTTAAGCTATAATGCTGAAGAAGCTGCTTCATACAGAAACAGAAATATAGGATTTGTATTTCAGGATCATCTGTTACTTCCTTACCTGACTGTGAAAGAAAACATCCTGTTACCTCTCCTTGCGTCTAAACTATCTGATAATGAGTTTAAAGAAAAGGTAGATCGTATTAAATCAATAATGAAAAGAACGGGTATTACTGACATTGCAGGCAAATATCCTTTCCAGATTTCGGGAGGTGAAGCCCAGAGAGCCACACTTGTGAGATCCCTTGTAAACGATCCTTCCCTGTTGCTTGCAGATGAACCTACTGGTTCACTTGATAAAAGAAACTCTGATATACTGGGCGACCTGCTTGTTGAAATGAACAAGGAATATGGAATAACACTGATTTTGGCTACACATTCACGCGATCTTGCAGAAAAGATGAGAACCAGGCTGGAACTTAAAGAAGGAACTCTTGCCAATATAAATCGGCAGGTTAAATAACAACTGATGAAACCGGGTACATTACATCTTGTATTAAAATCTATTGCTTTTAATAGATCTTCAACAGTTTATCAGGTATTAATTATAATACTGCTTTCGGCAGTTATTGCCGGTTCGTTGATGACGGGCAGTTCTATCCGCAGCAGCCTCACGAAGTCATCATCAGAACGGTTAGGTAATGCGGGTATTATTGTAAGCTCGGGAATGAGATACTTTGATCCTGCACTTACAGGAAGAATGGCAATGAATACAGAAGCAACCTGTGCCGGTTTATTGGAATTGAAAGGTTATTGTCAGAATTTCATTACTGGTAAGAGCGCGTTCAGAGTTAACATATATGGTATAGATTCAGCTTTCTTTTCGTTCCATGGCAATGATCAGATATCGGTCAACCATGGCGAAGTTGCAATAAATGACAAGCTTGCTGATTACCTCGAAGTGAAACCCGGGGATGATCTTATCATACGGTTTAACAATATTTCCTCTATACCTGCAGATGCTCCGTTTGCTCCTGAACAGGGTGACGGTAATTCTGTTGTAATGAAGACCGGAAGGGTATTGAGCGGGGATCAGTCAGGTAATTTTTCATTGAATATCAGTCAGATAACACCTATGAATGTTTTTATTAACCGGTCTGACCTGACTGATAATGCCGGCAATATTCCTGAAATCAACAGGTTACTTATCGCAAATGACAGGGGAATTTTTGTTGATGATGTTTACAATAAGCTTCGTGATATTTTGAATCTGGAAGAAATTGGCCTAACAGTCAGGTTCACACCGAAAACCGGAGGTCATGAAATTATCTCAGACCGTGTTTTTATTGATCAGCCGATTGCCGGCGAAATTGAGAGAGCCCTCCCTTCCGCGGCACCGGTAATAACCTACCTGGGTAACAGTTTCAGAGCCGGCAGTAATTCAACACCTTACTCATTCATTTCCGGATTACCGGCTACCATATATCCGGTAACCGGTGATGATGAAAAAATTGTAATTAACAACTGGCTTGCTGATGACCTGGGTGTCGACACCGGTGACACGATTATGGTTTCATGGTATTCACCCGATATTGCCAACCGACTTGTTGAGGACAGCACCGAATTTATTATAAGTCAGATAGTTGATATGAACAGCATCTGGGCTGATCCAACACTGATGCCTGAATTTCAGGGTATTTCGGGAAGTGAATCATGTTCTGAATGGGATGCGGGTGTACCTGTAAACCTTGATCTGATCCGTAAAAAAGACGAGGATTACTGGAATAAATATCAAGGAACACCAAAAGCTTTTATCAGTTATCAGAAAGGGAAGGTACTTTGGGGAAGTAACTATGGTCCTGTCACTTCAATGAGGTTTCCGGCAGATATTTCTGAAGAGGAGATCAGGTTCAGGCTTAAAGGAGAGCTCGATCCTTACAAGACAGGATTTATTATTACTGATCTTGCCAATGAGTCGGTAAGGGCAGCCAATGAAGGCACAGACTTCAGCACTCTGTTTCTCAGTCTGGGGTTTTTCGTAATTCTGGCATCACTGATCTTGCTGGTACTTGTGGTTACGACCCATCTTGAGACTAAGGAGGAACAGATAAAAACATTATTTGCCCTTGGATTTACAAACAGGTGGATCAGAAGAATGGTGTTCCTTGAATCCGGTATTGTTGCCTTAACAGGATCTGTAATCGGGATATTTGCTGGTGCAGGTTTTAATTTGTTAATTATCAATGCACTTAATTCAGTCTGGGAAGGTGCTGTTCAGACCAATACACTAACCGCTGATATAGCTGTAAAACCAATGATAACCGGTTTTATACTCTCAGTATTAATTGCCTTTACTATAATTATAATTAAGTCAAGGGTTTTCCTGAGAAGTCTCAGCAGACCTGCAACAGGATTATTCAGAGGCCCTTCCCGGAAAAAAGGTATGTACTTCTTCTTGTTAAGTGTTTCTCTTTCCTTAACCTTGCTTATACTGTCAGTCATTTTACCTGATGTTTCGGTATCTCTCTCATTTTCCGGAGGTGCCCTGATGTTTATCTCACTTATTTTACTGGCAAGGCAGTTCAATATCAGGAGGCCGGAGATTTCGGTAAAGAGTTTCCGAAAGAGGAGCCTTCTCTCCTCTTTCTATTATTCATTCTATCCTTCTCATTCCACTACTCCTCTGTTGTTTATAGCTGCAGGTATCTTCGCAGTTATAATTACAGGAGTCAACAGAATGAATATCAGCGATGAAATGCTGAAACCATCCAGTGGTACCGGAGGATATATTCTATGGTGTGAATCAACAGTTCCCATTGACGAAGACCTTAACAGTGAAGCAGGGAAAAGGGAATTCGCACTCGATGAAGACGGACTTGCCGGAGTGACATTTGTACAGGTTAAACGTTACTCAGGTGATGATGCCAGTTGTCTGAACCTGAACAATGTAGCATCTCCTCCCCTATTAGGAATTGACCCTCAGCCATTTATCGAAAAAGGATCATTTTCCTTTGCTACAAAAATAAAAGCTGCAGGTGAAAAAAATACATGGGAAATATTAAATATTTCTGAAGGAAATAATATCATTTATGGTGTGGCGGATCAGACTGTTCTTCAATGGGGACTTAAAATAAAGCCAGGAGATACACTTTTTGTACGAGCAGAGAACGGCCAGCCACTGAAAATCGTAATTGCAGGAGGACTAAAAGCATCTGTTTTCCAGGGAAATATTATAATAAGTGCTGAGAATTTCAACAAACATTTCCCTTCAGTTTCTGGAAATCAGATTCTACTTGTTGACGGTGATCGGGATCAATCTGATTTTTACAGGGATGTTTTGGCTGAAAGGTTCTCTAACTATGGGATTTATATTGAGCCGGCAGGTGTAAGGCTTGCTTCATTTTTTGAGGTGACTAACACCTATCTTTCAGTTTTTTCAATCCTTGGCGGTATTGGAATGGTACTGGGTGTTATTGGCCTGGGATTTGTTCTTATACGAAACTATAACCAGAGAAAAAGGGATTTTGCCCTTTTAATGGCGACTGGTTTTTCACTTGCAGGCATAAGAGAAATTATTGGAAGGGAGCAGATCTTTATTCTACTGGCAGGTGTTTGCATCGGAACCATCTCTGCCCTTCTTTCTACCTGGACTTCATTAAAATCAGGCTCCGAAATTCCGTGGAACATACTTATTGTGATGATTGTTTCTGTAGTTCTTGCCGGAATATTTTCATTAATGATCGCATTAAGGGCTATCAGGAGTGATTCATTAATCACAAACCTGAGAAAAGAGTAAAAATTCCGGAAATATCATTTTTTCCCGACTGCAACCAGATTATTCTGAGTTCTGAAATATATCATGCCATCAGTTATTGCAGGAGCTGTCATGCAGATATCGTTCATTGGTATCTCGTGCAGCAATCTGAATCTGTCGGCTGCCTGAATAATGTAAACGGTTCCTTCTTCGTCGACAATGAATATTCTTCCGTCGGATGCAACAGGAGAAGCAATAAAACTCTTTGTTTTTCCAAGTTTTGCGTTATAAATCTCCTTACCTGTAAGGGGATCAAGACAATTAATCTGACCATTCCAGTTGATGTTATAAAGCCTGTTTCTATATAGAAGTAGGGTATGTATATATGAACCGCCCCTGGGGATGCTCCACAGGACTCCCTCATTGCTTGTTTCCCCACCCTTAAGGGTTATATCCTCTGTTGCACTTTTCTTAACTGCTATGATCGGAGAACTGCGGCCGTGAGCACTGTTAAAATATATCAAATTTTCACCTATAACCGGCGTAGGAATCTGGATGTCACCACCTCCTGCCATTTTCCATACCTCTCTTCCGGTTTTGAAATCATACCCGCCACGGTGTAAAAACCCATTAACGGCAATGAACGTTTTTCCGGCATAAGTATAAATATTGGGTGTACACCATCCCGGATATTCATCCCTCCCTGTTTTCCATAGTTCTTTGCCTGTTTTAACGTCGTATGCGGCCACAAATGAATTTTCCAATACATCACACTGGATAACAAGTACACCGTCGTAAATGATCGGAGAACTGGCAAATTCCCATTCTGCATTTTTCATAGTAAAGAAAACTGATTTGAGAATACCGAAGTTTTTCTGCCATTTCAGGTTGCCGTTTATATCATAGCAATAAAGACCTTCGGACCCGAAGAAGGCAACCACGTAATTACCATCAGTAGCTACAGTAGTATTTGCATGAGTTGACTTGGGATGACGTTTTATTTTCGGAATACCTTTACAGGAAGTCTGTTCCCAGAGCAGCCTGCCACTGTTTTTATCGATGCAATAGACCTTCCATTCATGGACAGATGCATCTGTTACCGGAGTAACATCACCATACAATCCGGGTTTAAATCCTGCCTTGTCACCCTCACTGACAGCAGTAGTAATAAATAATCGGTTACCCCATATCACAGGGCTGGAAATCCCCAGGCCAGGGATTTTTATTTTCCATCTTACATTTGTCATCTTTTGCAGATCAAATGTCTCAGGAAGATCTGCTCCATCGAGCACCCCTGAAGCCATAAAACCCCGGTAACCAGGCCATTGACGTTCGGGGATGATCTGTGCTTCAGATGATATATTTGAACATAGGCCAAATAAAAGCGTGAAGAATAAGTAACTTAATTTCATATCCGGTTAATCAATACAACAAAAAGTAGATATAACAAAAACAAAGATGACCAAAAGAGCAGATCAGCAAGCTTCCAGAGAATGCTGCTGAAATCCCTTTCTCAGAACTTTAAGTTATATTCTAAGCAGATTATACTAGTGTATACTTTCCGCGGTATGTAATCACACTCATACATGTATTCGAGCTCAATAGCGTGAGTTTTATTGAATTTGTATTCTATTCCTGCAGAAAAACGGTTCTTACCAATAACTCTTTCCTTATCTGAAAATACAGGCAAAAAGGATTCAAATTCCAGATAAGGATTAACAGGGAAGGAAGGTGTTTTATATGTTGATTTGAATTTTATCCGGCAGTGATACCGTGGTAATTTGTCTTCCTCGTCCTCATAATAGGTTCTTCTCTGTTCCTGGAATCTGAATCTGACATAGGAGGAAATATCACTGAGGTCAAAAGAACCTTTAACATCTGCAAACCATTTATGACGTCTGTAGTATTGCACATCTTCTTCAATTGTTTTTGAGAACCTGTAAGCTCCGGCAACTGAGAGATACTTGGTTACTTTATATGTCAGGCCTCCTTCAATAAATACCTGCTCGATTTCTGATGCCTGGTTGAACGTCCGGAGCATAGCAGAGACATCAAGCTCGAGCTTTTTGAATATATCATATTCTGTATTTATACCACACCAGATACCGAAGTCTTTCTCCTGAGAAAAAGAAATCAGTACAAAGGATGAAAGAAAAAGGGTCAGAAAACTTCTTTTAATCGTCATCATCGTCGTTTTTATTCTCTTCTCCCTGTTCGATATTATTTATTTCAGGTTCTTTTACTTCATAATAAATAACAATATCGCAGGTGTCTCTCAGGAAATCAATTTTCCCGGTCTCTATTCTTTTTATGTTTCTGATCCCGGTTCTTTCCTGAAGATCTTTTATCAATTCTTCGTGATGCTCAGGTTTGATAAGATCAATCTTTTCATATGTGATCCTTTTGGATGATTCATGCTTCAGCAGCCAGATTTTCTCCAACCCGTATGTTATGAATATTATGACCAGATTAGTAAAGAGGACATCAGCGATACTTGTTTTGGAATTTGCGAGCGCATTAATTACTGAAATGCCTATTATAAGAAACAGATAGGTCATCTCTTTGATAGGAATCTGATTGGTACGGTATCTGATAATACCAAAGATTGCAAAGAGACCTAAAGCAAATCCAATCTGAAGAGTCACATTTTCAAGGAGATAGCATAAAAGAAAAACAATGGTTGAAATTAAAATGTAGGTAAAGAGATAATCTTTACGCTTTGCTGTTGAATAATATAATACGCGTGCTAAAATAATTATAACAGTCATATTCAGGGCAAAACGCCAGGCCAGATCTAAAAAACCCGGGATATTGATTATTTTAACCTCAGTTAGCATTATATTATTAATGGCTAATTGCATCATAGTATTCATTTTCAATTTTATTAATAAGTAACAGACCGCTTTTAAGCGCATTTGTTCTGACGGGGTTGTTAATTAACACATTCCCTATGCAGTATTTACTAAAACTAACAGGTTGAATGTTTAATTTCCTTATCAGATTAACAAAAGGTGATGAGTTTGAATACCTCTCCCTTTTCAGCTCGGCTATTGAAAGGAATTCCAGACCTGATGCACTTCCGTTAAATGGTTTAAAGAAGGTGAGATTAAAATCGAGTGTTATACGTTCCTTTGAATTAATCCCAACCAGTGTTGTCCGCTTGAAACTATTGCAGAGCACAGGTCTGAGTGCTTTATAATTAACGGGTACATGCTGCATGATAAAACCGGGTGAATTACCATTAAGAAATTCAGGTTCCGGTGAGGATTCAATACGCCATTTTATTGTTCTGCGCTTGTTTGTTTTTTTCTTGATTTCAAGATATGTTTTTCCAGTTGATTCATATTCCCTGTATCTGACCTTATATCTTCCAGACCGGCCAGTTATATGCTGATAGTAAAACAGGAATTCCGGAGTATCAAGATAAGTTGTATTATATGTTGAAACCCTGGCCTTTTCAATCTCAAGAACTCTGTAATCGCCCTTCAGCAGGTAAATCAAATCGGGAAATCTTGTGACAGGAAGTAAATATTTGGTGTCTATCCGGTTCATTAGCCCTATGTTGCTGATTTCAGATAATCCGACAGGATTTAATGAGGCAAGTGCTGTTTCAATTTCAGAAATTAACATCTTACAATAAGTTGTGCGAATATAATGATTCTTTGTTAATAATGTCAGAGGCAAAGAATTAAATAGGCCTGTTAACTGTTGTAAAGGACAAAGCATTAACCGCAAATTTCGTACTAAATTGTATTTAGACACGTGAAATTTGGTAAACATATGGATTGTTTACGCTAAAATGTATGACTGCGAGGCCTCAGTCTTTAATTTCGGTTAAACCCAGGTTAAGTGAGGGTTCTTTTCCCGGACTGATTGATCTCAGAATAACCAGAGCCGCGCCAACAGCTGTTGAATTACTTATTTCTGAAGTATAGACTTTTTTAAGAGGGAATGCTCCGGCTAAAAGTTTCAGGAATAACCTGTTATTTGAAAAGCCACCTGTAATGTAAATATTTTCTGTCTCATCATCTGATGGAAGGACCAGATTGATTGCGTCTGCAGTAAGAATACTTAATTCGATCATAAGCTGGTGATAAGCTTCCTTAAATGATTTGAATTCAAACAAATCTAATCTTTCTATCAGCTCTCTTAACCCTGGTCCATGTCTAAAGAATAGCTTTTTATCCCCGTATTTCTTTTTTAATAAATCGATTGTTTTCTTATCAGGATCAATGCATTTGTAATAATCATCGGGTGTTTTAAAATGTAAATTCAGTTTTTTAACGGCTGTTTCGTGCATATGTCCAATAAACAACCTCGATGATTTAACAGGTTGTCTTTCGATGCTCATATAGCACAGACAATCCTTATCGAGTTGTTCGGTTGTTAACTTCTCTGCATTAAATGGATTCATATTAATGCACCATGTGCCTGTTGAAATGAGCAGGAATTTGCCTCTGTTACCTGTAAAGTATGGTGCAAGCGAGGCAGAGCTGTCGTGAATACCTACACCTGCCTTTATTTCTTTACCTTCGATATTTACCCTGAAGAGAGTCTCAACAGGAACCGGGTCAGGCAGGTTTAGTCCTTCCTTTCTGACCCATGGATGATAGTTCATATTATCAAAATCCCATAATGCTGTATGGCAACCGATAGAAGTGTGTTCCGAGGCTATTTTACCTGTCACAAGGTTTGATATGTACTGAGGAAAATGTAGAATGTATCTGACCCTGGAGAAGACTTCCGGTTTCGTGCACTTAAGCCAGAGCATCTGTATGCCGGAATTAAGCATGCCAAGGGCAGGAGATGCTGTTCTCCTGCAAAACTCATCCTGACCCCCATATCGCCGGTAGAGCCTTTCGGGAATCTTTTCGTCAACTGGTTTAAGATAATTATAAACCGGTGTAATACGTTTTCCTTGCTCATCAAGATAGACCAGAGTTGCACCATAGGTAGCAAAATTGACTGCCGTTACCTCATACTTATCAGAATGAATCAGCTCCATTATTGATTCTCCGACCCATTTTTCAATCAATTCAATATTATCACATTCAAATCCATCATCATCCCTGACCTGCGGGAATTGCCTCTCTTCTTCTGAAACAAGACTGAGGTCATAATTAAATATGAGTAATTTCTTATTGGTTTTTCCAATATCAAAAATGGCGATAACTTTTTCTTTCATATAGGTAGTTTCACTATCTTTTCAGCAGTACTTCCTGTTCGTATTTAATAATTTCTTTAATATAATCCTGTCCGACAGGAACATTGTTCATCATACAATAGTAGTCCCACACTGCTCCGAATGGTTTGGTTTTCATAAGTTCCAGCAATGACAGCCGTTCAAAGTTCTTTCCGTCTTCCTCGTATTTAAGGAGCGTATTAAATGGTTCGAGCAGAGCAAACAGAAAGGCTATCTGAGCTGACCGTGTTCCTGTAACGTATGCACCTATCCTGTTAAGACTTGCATCGAAAAAATCAAGTCCGATATTTATTCTGTTCAGTGCTTTGGCACGTACTGTTTCCTGTGCTATCAGAAGGAGTTCATCATTCAGGGTAAGAACATGATCACTATCCCATCGAACACCCCTGGTAAGGTGTAAAAGCAGTTCGTCAATGTACTGGAGAATAGAAGAGATCTTGTCTCCTACCTGTTCGGTTGGATGAAAATGACCGTTATCGAGGGTTATCATTGTATTGTTTTTAATTGCGTAACCCATGTAGAAATCATGTGACCCCACCACCATTGATTCGGAACCTATACCGAATAGTTTGCTTTCGATTGAGTCTTTGAGGTGTTTTTTCGGATATTTTACAGAAAAGATCTCATCGAGTGATTTCTTCAGTAGTTTTCTCAGGGTATATCTGTCAACCGGTGTGTCTTTCGATCCATCAGGAATCCAGATATTATGTATTGCAGGTGTTCCCAGTTGCTTTCCCATTTCAGCACTGATTGCACGGCAGCGCTTTGTATGTTCAATCCAGAATTTCCTGATCTTTGGATTCTTGCTTGAAAGTGTAAAACCATCGTCAGCTAACGGATGAGAGAAGCACGTGCAGTTAAAATCAAGACCTATTTTCCTCTTTTTTGCCCATTTTATCCATCCCTGATAATGCTTAACCTCTATCTGATCACGGTCGACCTGTTTGCCTCCAAACTCGCCGTAACTAGCGTGAAGATTTAATCTTTGTTTACCAGGCAGAAGAGACATGACCTTGTCGAGGTCAGCCCTCATCTCCTTTATATTCCGGGCCTTGCCGGGGAAATTTCCTGTAGCCTGTATGCCTCCACCGCCCAGCTCAGCTCCTTCCCTTTCAAAACCTCCTACATCATCGGTTTGCCAGCAATGCAGACTGATGACTATCTTGTCCATTTCAGCCAGTACTTTATCAGTATCAACACCCAGATCTGCGTATTGATCTTTAGCAAGTTGATAAGCTTTCTTTATGAGTTCCTTTTTCATAATATATTTTGTGATTGATTAATATACCCTTACTTATTTTTAATTTCTGTAGTTTATTCCAAATAAAAGACCTGTTCGAGCGGGACAGTAACAGGTGAATTATCAGGATTAGTCTCCATTATGTCTGCCATATACTTCCACCATTTCTTCACCACTTCTGTCATGCCCAGGTCCTGGGAGGAACTTCTTCCCGATTGTTCCTGATATGCAAAGAGAAAATTAGTTTCTTCATCAAGGAAAATGGAGTAGTTGCCAATTCCTTCTATTTTCAGGAGCTCAACAAGTTCCGGCCATATTTCGCTATGACGCTTTTTGTATTCTTCCTTAAAACCCGGAAGAAGCTTCATCTTAAAACCAAATCTTTTTACATTCATTTTCTGTTTCATTAACCAAGTTTTACAATAAAAGTCGATAGAATTAATACAATGATACCGATAACCAGTACTATCATTGTTTTTCTTTTAGCCCCTTTCCATTCCCTGAGGATAATGCCCCAGATATTGCTTATTGCGATATTCAGGGCCATCAGGATACTCCAGCCGAAAACTGCCATGCCGGCAGGGAGTTTACTTGATCCCATTCCAAAGAAATGGAACTGTAAAAACCAGAGAAATCCTGCCAGGAAGGTAAAAAAGAGATTATTGAGCAACACACTGCCTGACGAGGATATGTAATCACGGTATGTTTTATTCCTGATATTAAGAAATCCGCAATAGACAAAGTTAGTAATAAAACCGCCCAGAAGGATGAAGATCAGTGTCGGATTCTTCTGGAACAAAGGATTTGTACCGTGGGCAAGAGCGATATTTTCAATAGGTTTGCCAGCTTCAAAACCGAAATTAAAACAGGCACTCATCAGTCCTGCAAATATTGCTATCAGAATGCCTTTTTTAAGAGCAAACTCCTTTACAGCTGCTTTTTTTTCTTCTTCAGTCATTTCCTTGCTCTTGAGCGATCCGGCATACCCTATGATTGCAATTCCGGCGACTGTAATAGCAACTCCGATAACAGTCAGGATACCAGTGGTTGTGCCAAATAGATTCTCGCCTGCCACCACAGGAGGTATGAGTGTACCAAAAGCAGCGCATAATCCAAGGGCAATACTCTGACCGAGAGCAACACCAAGATACCGGATACTCAGGCCGAAGGTCAAACCTCCGAATCCCCATAGAATTCCGAAAAACACCGCCATTAATTTGGCAGACGATGGAGATTCTTTAATAATTGGGAGAAGTTCTCCACTGGGAACAAAGATCAGTGCAAAAACAGTCGGAATGATAAGCCATGCGAATAGACCCTGGCTTATCCAGTATGATTCCCATGCCCATACTTTTACTTTTTTGAATGGTACATAAAAGCTCGCAGCACCAATACTGCCTAGCGCGATTAATAAAATACCTGCAATCGGATTCATTCGAAATTTGTTTAGTGTCTTTTTTCTTTACCGGAGAGATAAAAATAGTTATTTTAGATTACAGAAATCCGATAAAATTAGATAAATTTCAAATCTCTAATTTAAGTACCTAAAATACCAACATCATGAAATCATTTAAACTACTTTTAATTCTGGTAATTGCATCAGGAAGTCTTTTTTCACAGGAATTATCATTGTGTGATCTTAAGTGTGAACATAAAGTAAATCCTCTCGGAATAGATGTTTCCCGGCCCAGGCTGTCGTGGAAGATAAGAGGTAGCGGATTCAACCTTATGCAGACTGCCTACTCGATAAGGGTGGCCACTGATCAGAGGTTCAGAGCTTCCCGAACAATATGGCAGTCAGGTAAAACAGAGTCGGATGAATCGGTTCTGATCAGTTATAACGGACCTGAACTTAAATCAGGCCAGAGATATTACTGGCAGGTAAGAATATGGGATAATCAGGGAAGAGCGTCAAAATGGAGTGAGCCGGCTTACTGGGAAACAGGATTGATCAATACAGCAGATTGGAAAGCTAAATGGATTGAAATGGAGGGAGATACACTAAGATATTCACCATCGCCGCATTTCAGAAAGGAGTTTCCGGTCAGTAAACGGGTCGCCAGTGCAAGGGTATACGTTACTTCACATGGATTCTATGAACTGCATATTAATGGTAAAAAGGTTGGTGATCAGGTACTGACACCCGGATGGACGTCTTATGGTGAGAGGTTACAGTATCAGGTATATGATGTTACATCTATGTTAGTCAGAGGGGATAATGCCATAGGTGCTGTTCTCGGTGACGGGTGGTACAGGGGAACACTGGCATGGGGAGACAATTGGGCTATCTACGGCAAGAGGTTAGGGCTTCTTATGCAGTTGAAGATCACCTATACAGACGGAACAGAACTGCTGATAGTAACTGACGATACATGGAAAGGTTACAGCGATGGAGCAATAGGAATGAATGATATTTATAACGGCGAAACATATGATGCCACGAAGAAGCTTACAGGATGGAATCTGCCAGGCTACAACGAAGAGAACTGGCTGAATGTGAGAATCGGGAATTATTCAATGGATAATCTCATAGCAACAGAAGGTACCCCGATACGTAAAATACAGGAGATTAAACCTGTGAAAATCTTCCGGACACCAAAGGGAGACCTTATAGCTGACATGGGCCAGAATATGGTTGGCTGGGTAAGGTTGAAAGTCAGCGGATCAAAAGGAACGGTAGTAACTTTGCAGCATGCTGAAGTAATGGATAAATACGGTGAGTTTTATACTGCGAACCTCAGGAGGGCAAAATGTAAGCTTACCTATACCCTGGCCGGGACCGGAGAAGAGATATATGAACCGCGTTTCACCTTCATGGGATTCAGGTTTGTTAAGGTAGAAGGTTTCCCGGGTGATCTGACTGCCGATAATATTAAAGGTGTGGTTGTCCATTCCGATATGGATCGTACGGGTGATTATGAGAGTTCAAATCCACTTCTTAATCAGTTACAGCATAATATTGTGTGGGGGCAGAAAGGAAATTTTGTTGATGTGCCTACTGACTGCCCTCAGAGGGATGAACGTCTGGGATGGACTGGCGATGCACAGGCGTTCAGCCGTACAGCTGCTTTTAATTATAATGTTTCTGCATTCTTCACCAAATGGCTTAAGGATCTGGCTGCCGATCAGAAACCAGGCGGTGAAGTACCTCACGTGATCCCCGATGTTCTGAACAGACAGGGCTCAACAACCGCCCAGACATCAGCCGGCTGGGGCGATGTGGCAGTTATTGCACCATGGACAATGTACCGGGTGTACGGGGACAAACGATTGCTTGAAACTCAGTATCCCAGCATGAAAGCATGGGTTGAATATATACGGAAAAAAGCAGGCGACAGCTACATCTGGAAAGGGGGAAGTATATATGGTGACTGGTTGTTTTATCATCCGCCTGTAAATAATCATACATCACCAGATGGACATACTGAACACGATTTCATTGCAACAGCATTCTACGCATATTCAACCAGCCTGCTTTCAAAAGCTGCAAAAGAGCTTGGCAGTACTGAAGACGAAAAATATTATTCTGATCTTTTTGATAGAATAAAAGAAGTATTTAATCATGAATATATTACACCTGCAGGGAGAGTCGGTACCAACTCACAGACCTCCTATGTACTTGCCCTGCACTTCAACCTGCTTCCGGATGATCTGAGGGAGAATGCTGTTAAGTTTCTTGTTGATGATATCAGGAGCAGAAGAAACCACCTCTCAACAGGATTCATAGGCACTCCTTACCTGTGTCATATCCTATCACAGAACGGTTATACCGACGTTGCATACGATCTGCTTCTTCAGGAAACATATCCATCGTGGCTCTATCCGGTAAAGATGGGTGCAACAACAATATGGGAGCGCTGGGACGGCCAGAAAACAGACAGCACATTCCAGGATCCGGGCATGAATTCGTTCAATCATTATGCCTATGGCGCGATTGGTGACTGGATGTACAGGGTATCGGCAGGGATTGAGACTATGAGCCCTGGTTACAGACATTTGCTTATTCAGCCACATCCGACAGATAAAATGGATTATTCAAAAGCTACCTTTGAAAGTTCATACGGCACAGTTACTTCGGGATGGGAAAGAACAGAGGGTAAAATTACCGTCAGGATTAAACTACCCGCCAATACAAGGGCAACAATAGTTCTTCCTGTTGACAATGCAGACAAAGTGACTGAAAGCGGGAAAAGCCTGTCTGACAATATAAACCTTTCTGATATAAGAACTGCTGAAGATAAATTATGGATTCAAGTAGGTTCAGGTGACTATGTTTTCGAATATATGGAATAAATATTCGAAAAAAATAAATGGATTTTTTTCATAATCATTTAGGTGAATTTGCTGCCCTTCTGACAGCATTTTTCTGGACAGCCACAGCTTTGTCGTTTGAATCGGCAGTCAGAAAAATAGGATCAGTTTCAGTTAATATAATAAGGCTTGTTTTAGCATTTATATTCCTAAGTATTTTCAATCTGATTCAAAGAGGTGAACTATTACCTGCCGGCGCAAGTCACGAAAACTGGCTATGGTTATCACTTTCAGGACTTATTGGATTTGTGTTCGGAGATCTCTTTCTTTTTAAATCATATGCTATAATAGGATCAAGATTTTCGATGCTTATCATGACTCTGGTGCCGCCACTCACAGCATTCTTTGGTCTGTTCATACTGCAGGAGAGGCTTACATTGTTTCAATACATAGGAATGACAGTGACTTTTTCGGGTATATCAATAGCAATTTTCAGCAGAAAAGAAAAGGGAGAAAGGATATCTTTAAAACTGGCTCCAATAGGGATCCTTTATGCTTTCGGAGGGGCTGCAGGCCAGGCTCTGGGATTGGTGCTCAGTAAACTGGGTCTCAAGGATTATGATCCGTTCCCTGCCACACAAATACGGATTATAGCGGGAACCGCCGGCTATGTATTCCTGGTTACAGTTATGTCAAGATGGAAGGCGGTATTAAATTCAACAAGGAATAAAGAGGGTATGAGATCCACGTTCATTGGTGCATTTTTCGGACCATTTCTTGGCGTCTCATTTTCCCTTGTTGCGGTAAAGTACATTGAAGCAGGCATTGCCTCAACCATAATGGCTCTGGTACCTGTATTTATAATTATCCCGCTAGTTGTGTTCTATAAACAGAAAGTCTCCCTGGCAGAACTGATCGGGGCTGTTGTAAGTGTTGGCGGAGTAGCCCTGTTTTTTATATAATGATTTAAAGAAGAGTTATGAACGAGGAAACTCTCAGAAAAAGAATACCTGAATCTGAATTTAAATTTGAGACCTCACTGAGCAGTGGTCCGGGAGGGCAGAACGTAAATAAGGTGAATACCAGGGTAGAACTACGGTTTAATGTGCAGTCCTCACTTTATCTTACAGATGATGAAAAAGCAAAAATATCTGCCAGGTTGAAAAACAAGATTAATGCTGCGGGGGAGTTGATCATTACTTCTCAGTCAGAACGTACACAGTTACAGAACAAGAAAAAGACAGTTCAGAAGTTCTTTGTTCTGTTGTCAAAAGTACTTACTGAGAGTCCCGTACGCAAACCAACCTCCCCTACCGGAAAATCAATTACTGAACGACTCGAATCCAAGCGCAAGCGCGGTTATATAAAAAAACTAAGGCAAGAAGATGGAAAATCCCTAAATGAAGAATAATGCTTTACCTAAAATAACCAATAACCAATAACCAATAACCAATAACCAATAACCAATAACCCCTTAAACCTCTTTTAGTTTCCATTTACCTCTTCTGAATATCAGCCACGCAGTTAAGGTCATTAATGATTCTGCAATTACTATGGATATAAAGACACCCTCCTCGTTCATACCTCCTTTGATAGCCAGGATCCAGGCCAGAGGTATTTCAATTAACCAGAATGCAACAAAATTGATCTTCAAAGGAGTAATAGTGTCTCCTGCTCCATTGAACGAGCTGACCAGTACCGCCCCGAAACCGTAAGCTATAAAACCAATACTGACGATCCTGAGACACTTTATTCCGGCCTCCAAAACAACCGGATCGCTAATAAAGAACTCTATGAACGGGCGTGGAAAAGAAACCAGAACCAGTTCTATCATACCGAGCAAAATCATATTTATCCAGCCTGTGACCATAGCTGAACGTTCAGCACGCCCGGGCTTCCCGGCGCCCAGATTCTGTCCCACAAGTGTTGATGCAGCATTACTTATTCCCCATGAGGGCAACATAACAAAAGTTATTATCCTGATTCCAATGGTGTAACCTGCAACAATATCACTTCCGAAAACTGAAATGATTCTTACCAGTCCGATCCAGCTTAAGGTTCCGATCAGATTTTGACCGATAGTACCTATTGAAAGCCTGACCAGTCTGGCAATTAATCTGAAACTTATTACCAGGTGTCTGGCTGCCATACGTATGCGTGTTTTTCCAAAAAACAGAATATAGAACTGATATAGTACAGCGATTGCTCTGCCTGAAGTAGTAGCTATTGCAGCACCTGTTACTCCAAGTTGAGGAAAGGGGCCTAATCCGAATATAAGGCATGGATCAAGAATGATGTTCAGGATGTTGGCAATCCAGAGTACCCTCATTGCTATTGCAGGATCTCCTGCGCTTCTGAAAACAGCATTTATTATGAAGAGCAACATTATAGTAATATTGCCTCCTAACATTATTGTAGCATATCCCGACATATGTTCTATGATTTCAGAAGAGGCTCCCATCATGCTGAGCAGTTTGCCGGAATATACTGCTCCCGGCACTGCAATAATCACTGATACAACAATGCCGGTAAGGATTGCCTGAAAAGCCGTGCGCGATGCTTTTTCAGGATTTTTTTCTCCAACTCTCCGTGATACCATTGAGGTAGTTGCAGTTGCAAGCCCCACAGCAATTGAATAAACAATGAAGATTAACGATTCTGTTAATCCTACTGTTGCAACTGCATCAGAACCAAGCTTTGAAACAAAATATATATCAATGATTACAAATACCGACTCCATTATCATTTCAAGAACAGCCGGAACTGACAGCAATAGTATAGCCCTGCTGAGTTTTCCTTCAGTAAAATCCTGCTCTGTACCCGAAACAGCTTCAATAACATCGTTAAGGAATAGTCTTATCCTTTTTGCCATTACAATATTTTTTCTGCTGTCATCCGTATTTGTTCTGCCAGCTCTTCTTTATTATTTGGCTTAGCTACAATAATTCATCTTTTTTGTGACTATCGGTAATCATGAATAAAACAATACAAATCGCTTGAAAATCAATGGATTTTTAAGCATAACTCCTGATACTCATTTTATTTTCTGTGTTTTTCAAGCAGAAAAAAAACATAAAAATGGGCTTTTCCCGGAGAATTTGATACTGGTCTAAAAAAAATTATAAAAAACATCTGTTTCAGTTTGATTTTATAATACAGAAAAAATTTATTATATAGCTGTTATTCAATTTAATAGATGTTGTAATTTGTAGACTTGGATTTTCTGTGTTAAAAAAATACAAATAGTGTTTAAAATTTTACCGGTCGAATGATACAATGTATTGCCAGAATATATATTTTCGCCCCGTTTAAATTTAAAAGAGTATTAATTTAAATCTGAGGCAAAACTTAAAAAACAAAAGATGAAAATTTTCATCATCTGCTATGAATGCTAACAATAATGAGGCTACGGCTCTCCATCGTGAGAGCCGCCTCGTGGGTTGTTCTTCTTATGAAGAACCTGGCGCGAAAACCATGATTTTTTCGCAATACGAAATCCCAAATCAGTTAGTTAGCAACCGAAGTTCGGAATTCATGCACCGTTACTTCCCCCTAACGACTATTGACTCCTGGAATGATTGGAAATGGCAGCTCCAAAACGCTTTCACAAGCGTTGACGATCTAAAGAAAATCATGAAATTATCATATAAGGAGCTTATGGCTATTAATAACCTTAATGGTCGTCTTCCGTTACGGTTAACTCCGTATTTTGCATCTCTTATTTACGACACAAAACCTTCGCATCCTTTAAGGCGTAATGTTGTACCTGTTGTGGAAGAACTGCATGAGAAGAATATTGAACAATCAGATCCTTTGCACGAGAGAGCATTCTCTCCAGTAAAAGGGATAGTCCACAGATACCCCGACCGGGTTCTTTTCACTGTGACCCAGGTTTGTTCGAGTTATTGCAGGTATTGTACCCGTTCCCATTCCGTCGGGAGACTTGATAAACCGGGACGGTATGATTATGAAAAAGCTTTTAATTATATAGCCAGCCACAAAGAGATCAGGGATGTACTGGTTAGCGGAGGAGATCCTCTTACACTTTCTGATGAAATTCTTGATCATATTCTTTCAAATATACGGAAGATTGAGCATGTCGAAATTATCAGGATCGGCACCAGAGTTCCTGTAGTACTCCCACAACGTATTACTGCCAATCTGATTGAAATACTCAGAAAATATCACCCGCTTTTTATAAGTATTCATTTTTCACATCCTTCGGAGATTACTGAGGAGTGTACGAAAGCCTGCACCAAGCTTGCTGATGGAGGCTTTCCTCTGGGAAGTCAGACAGTTCTCCTCAAAGGGATCAATGATAATGTTCCTGTTATGAAGGAATTGATGCATAAATTGCTGCAAATAAGGGTCAGACCTTATTATCTCTATCAATGTGATTTAATCCCGGGATCAGGTCATTTCAGGACAACAGTGAAAAAGGGACTTGAAATTATAAGAGGATTAAGAGGTTTCACAAGTGGTTATGCAGTGCCTACATTTGTTATTGATGCTCCAGGAGGAGGTGGTAAGATACCTCTTCTCCCTAATTATGTGGTGGAACACAATAATGAACATATTGTTCTGCGTAACTATAACGGTGTTTTATGCGAATATCCTGAAAAATAGGACTTACCGATGAAAGTTGGTTTGACATTTGACCTGAGGTCATGGTATCTTGACCGTGGTTATTCTATGGAGGATACTGCTGAGTTTGATAAACAGGAGACTGTCGATGCAATTGAAGCAGCACTGAGGAATATGGGATTTGAAACGGAACCAGTTGGTAACTGTTTTCAATTGATTGATGCGCTTTCAGCAGGCAAACAATGGGATCTTGTTTTTAATATCGCTGAAGGCCTTTACGGTGATGGCAGGGAATCGGTGGTTCCTGCGATTCTGGATCAGTACAGGATACCATATGTCTTCAGTGGACCTGTAATAATGGGTATATCTTTAAATAAGTATTTGACAAGGCTTATTGTCTCAGCATCGGGAGTTCCGGTCAGCCCGGGAATGCTTGTTTCTGAACTGTCTGATATTGACAGGTGTACTCTTGAATACCCTCTTTTTATAAAACCTGTATCTGAGGGTACAGGAAAGGGGATCACTGAAAAGAATATGATCAAAACACCAGATGAACTTAAACAGATGGCTGAATGGATACTTGCCAGATATAAACAACCGGCCCTCGTGGAGGAGTTCCTGCCGGGAAGGGAATTTACCATAGGGATAATCGGTTCAGGAGAGGATGCATTTGCTATAGGAGGCATGGAAATAGTATGCAATGATAATCTCCCCTATTCAGTTGAGTTTAAAGAGAATTACCAGTATTATTGCAGGTATATACCCATAGACGATGACTTTGTTGCCAAGTGTAACAGTGTGGCATTAGGTGTATGGAAAGCTCTCGGGGCAGTCGATGCCGGAAGAGTGGATGTAAAAGCCGACAGAATCGGGAAAATATGTTTCATGGAGGTTAATCCCCTGGCCGGACTTCATCCGGTACATTCCGATCTTCCTATCCTGGCAGGAAAGACAGGAATAGATTACCAGACATTACTGGAAATGATAATGAATTCTGCAATCAAAAGACTTCAGTTGAATCCATGATAAGACAAAAATGCTGTATACTGTTTAACCAGCCCAGTGAAGGTGCGCTTGCTGATGAACTGGATGTTATTCATCAGGTCGAATATGTTGAAAAAAGCCTCATTGAACTGGGAATAGATACTTACAGAATGGGGATCACTGAGAATTTCGTGAGCGAGATCTCCCGACTTGCAGAGAATAAACCTGATTTTGTTTTTAATCTTGTTGAATCAATTAATAATAAAGGTGAGCTCTGTTATTTTATTCCGGCGCTTCTGAATATGCATTCGATACCTTATTCAGGTAATCCACTGGAGGCAATGTTCATAACAACCAATAAATCGCTTACCAGCAAAACATTGCAAAATGCCGGAATAAAAACTCCCGGAGTATATCTCCCTTCACAAGGTGAGATGCTAAAGACCGGACATAAATATATAATTAAGCCTGTATGGGAGGATGGATCATTGGGAATAACTGTAGACTCAGTTTTTAAATACGAATCCGGCTACGAAAAAAGACTTATGGATTATGAAGATAATCACTGGCTGATACAGGATTATATTGATGGCAGGGAGTATAATATAAGTCTGCTTGCGGGGGAAAACGGACCTGAAGTACTGCCTCCTGCGGAGATCATCTTCCGTGATTATAAACATGACAAGCCGAAGATAGTTGATTTTAAGGCTAAATGGGAAGAGGAAAGCTTTGAATATAAAAATACCATCAGGGAATTTCCGGGAGAAAAACTTAACCCGGCCCTCAGGGAAAAAATAGTTTCAGTCTCAAAGATGTGCTGGGATCTCTTTGGACTTAAAGGATATGCGAGGGTCGATATGAGGATAGATCACCTGGAAGATACGTATGTGATCGAAGTAAATGCAAACCCCTGCCTTGCTCCTGACAGCGGTGTTGTAGCAGCAACACAGGAAGCAGGTCTTCAGTTTAAAACGGTTGTCCAGCAGATTATTAATGATCTAAACAAGTAATAATATGGCAAAAGCAGTGAAAGGTATTACTGAAGGCGACAGGGCATTTATTGAAGAGATCCTTAGATCAACGGTTTTTTTTTATGAATTTGAAATTGAGACAGCACTTGAGATAACTGACGAAACACTCGCAAAAGGTTCTGAGGAAAGCGGTTATTCCTGGATGAAGATTTCTGAAAATGGTGATATGGTTGCATTTGCTAACTATGGTAAGAACAGCTTTTCGATTCATTCATGGGAAATTTACTGGATTGCAGTTCATAACAACTCCAGAAGCAAAAAACTGGGATCAGTACTTCTACAGGCAGTTGAAGAAGATGTAAGAAAAGCCGGAGGGAAGATCATCTGGATCGAAACCTCAGGCAGACCATTGTACTTACCGACGGAAATTTTTTACAAGCGAAATGGTTATGCTCTCCAGGCCAGCCTGAAAGATTTCTATGGTCCGGGTGACCCCAAACAGATATATGCTAAAGTCTTGTGAAGGTTGGGAAGGATGAGCACCCAGCACCACTTCTTACTAAATCAGATTTGAATTATAATAATCGGGATTTCCTGTTACTTCCTCACCTAACCAACCGGGTCTTTCAAAATTCTCATTTTGATCAGACAGTTCTATTTCTGCAATGATAAGACCCTCATTTTTCTCATGGAAAACATCCACTTCATAAGTGTGTTTACCTGCAGGAACATAATACCTTGTTTTGACTATTCTCCCCGGCAGGCAGATCTTCATAATCTCTCCGGCATGTTCTATACTAACAGGAATACTCCATTCTTTACGGCTTAATAATTCTCCCTTTATCAGGCTTTTTATCGTAAGACAAGCTTTATTGTCAGCAATACGCAGTCTTACTATTCTTTTAGGATTTGTTGACAAATAGGTCTGAACAATCTCTGTTTTTTCGGTGATAAGATGTCTGAATTCACCTTTAACAAGAAATTTTCGTTCCGTTTCAATTGACATTGTTTTTTCAGTAAAGTTACCAAATCGGATCAATTAATTGCATTGTGCATTTAATTCAAATAGTAACAGGCAACGTAGATTAATTAATTATACCTGAACATAACAAAATGTAAGATGAGGTAATACGGGTGGCCACTTATTAAATATTGCAGGTATTTAACGTAATAAATTTCAGAAATAATGAAATAATCAATATTTTTATGGTTTAAGCAAGGTTTTTATTATCAGTTAATTGCTATATGGATGTACGAATAGAACCAGGCTGGAAAGCGAAGCTTGAGCATGAATTTACAAAAGACTATTTCCGGAAACTTGCAGAGTTTGTTAAGTCAGAATACCGTACAAAGACCATATACCCGCCTGGTCCTTTGATTTTCAATGCATTTGACTTGTGCCCCTTTGACAGGGTAAAGGCAGTGATTATAGGACAGGATCCTTACCACGGACCGGACCAGGCTCATGGTTTGTGCTTCTCAGTAAGAGACGGTGTTGAGTTTCCTCCAAGCCTTATCAATATTTTCAAAGAAATAGAATCTGACCTGGGAATAGTTGTGCCCCGGTCGGGCAATCTTGAAAGGTGGGCGAAGCAGGGAGTTTTACTTCTGAATGCCACACTGACTGTGAGGGCACATCAGGCAGGTTCTCATCAAAACAGAGGATGGGAAGAGTTTACTGATAATGTGATCAGCCTGCTTGATAAAGAAAAACTGAACCTGGTTTTTTTCCTGTGGGGAGCTTATGCACAGAGGAAAGGTGCATCAATAGACAGATCAAAACACCTGGTCCTTGAATCGGTTCATCCCTCCCCCCTTTCGGTTTCGCGCGGATTCTACGGCAACAGACACTTCAGCAGATGTAATGATTATCTGCTGAAAAATAGAATTGAGCCGATTAACTGGGGATAGATGGCAAGGATAAAGGATAAAGGATAAAGGATAAAGGATAAAGGAGAAAGGATAAAGTTGGAGTGGAGCGGAAATCCCGACTGAACAAAGTGAATGTCGGGGGAGAAAGTTGGAGCGGAGCGGAGATTCCGCAAAGCGGAAAAGGCGGAA
>CAZQVL010000021.1:6281-18179 GCA_964596715.1 uncultured Rikenellaceae bacterium | reverse complement strand
GTCGGGGGAGAAAGTTGGAGCGGAGCGGAGATTCCGCAAAGCGGAAAAGGCGGAAGTGAATAGTATTAATTTTTGTTTTTATTACAAAGCTGTTGAGATGCCGTGCTCAATAGTTGCTCTTATTTCTTCATAATTTTCGAAACCAATTGATAATCTGATCATTCCAGGCTCAGGATATTTTGCTCCCCACACGGCTTCTACCGGCATAAGGATTGTTATGGGATCACCAAGTGAAGGGATAAGTTTTATTTTGTCAGATACTGCTTGAATAAAACTGTCCCTTCTCAACCTCTTCTCATTTTCATCTTTACCATCAAAATCAAATGTAATCATTGCTCCGAAGCCTTTGTTGCCAAATAACCTTACTGCTTCAATATGAGTTGGATGTACCTGAAGACCTGGAAACCATACTTTCCTTATCCCCGGGACCTTGTTCAGCATTTGCGAGATTCTGTCAGCGTTTGAACATTGCTGCCGGAACCTCAGTTCAAATGTCTGGATCTGTGTATGAAGACGGTAAGCATCATCAGGGGATATCATATGGCCGATCAACTTACGATATTCAATCGCAGCCTTCATGATACCGGTATCATTTCCACACAGTACACCGGCAGTAAGATTACCATGACCCGAAAAATATTTTGTTGCACTGTAAATAACAATATCAGCTCCACTCTCCAGAGGCTTCCAAAGAACAGGAGTTGCAAATGTATTGTCAACTATTACCCTGCAGCTATATTTCCCGGCTATTCTTATCAGTTTATCTGCATCCGGGACTATCAGCATCGGATTTGAAATAGCTTCAATATAAACAAATTCAGGCTTTAAGGTTTTGATTGTATTTTCAAACTTAACCGGATCATATTTCTCGTTGTCCGGAAGAAAAGTATGGATATCAATACCCCGGCGTTTTTTCAGGACAGATTCCATATAGGAGATAGTACCACCATATATTTCGCTGAAGAACAACCATGGTTTTGTTGCTTTACCATACTGAAAAATTGAAACCACAGTATCTATTGCCGACATACCCGACTGGGTCAGTAGTGCCCAGTTGCAGCCTTCAAGCTTCATGATCTCTCCCTCAGCGTCCACCACCGTCGGATTACGGTACCTTGAATAAATATACAGGTCAGGTTCCCGCTCGTTATCAGCCTCTTTCTTAAAAGCCTCAGATGTTACAGAAGCATCATAGAGTTCAAAGCCGGCATCCCTGTACAAAGGGATCCTTGAACTGTTAATTTCCTTTCTTTTCATATTAATCCAACGGAGCATCAAGTGTTACCTCGTGAATCTCGAGCTTTTTGTCGGGCATATTTGAAATGAACACATGGTAAGTTATTTTAGCCTGACCAATATATGTCAGGTATGTATAACTGACAGGTCCTGTTGAAAAGATTTCGCCATTAATTTTTGCTGCAATTTCCGCTTTCGGGTATGCTTTTTCGAAGCGAAAGTATTCAGAGGTATCTTTTGCAGCAATATCTCCAAGTGTGTCAATACCACCGGATGTATCCACTATTACCTCAACAAAAGTAAGATCGGATAGATTCCTGACTCTTACATCAGTAGGGCCAACTGGTGAGAACTTTTGCTTCTTGCATGCAAAGATTGTCAAAATGAATATAGAAACCAGGAGGATTTTTTTCATTATCAGGAAGATTAATGAGGTTAATTACATATCTGACCTGAAATTTAATAAATTAGTTGCACACACCCTAAATAATATTCAGACTATTTGAAGACACCCAGCCTTTGTTACCATCAGAAAGTCTTATTTCATACCACTCCCCTACTTCATCCTCTATGGTTACCGTGGTGCCTTTATGCAGTACAAAGAGATCGGTACCACTTGCGTCGGGTGAGCTCTTTCCGCTAACTGACGGACTGAAAATGATTGCTTTATGATTATCGTAAACGAGAGATTTGTTTCTTACAGTGAAGGTAAATGATGATAATGTAAGAACCAGAAAGAAGAGTGCTGTCCAGAAACCAATTATCTTTATATGGTACTTTGATGAGTAGATATATAATGATAATAGAAGCAGGAATAAAATAAAAGCAGCCAGACTGATTTTTGCCCATCCGTTGGTCGGAATCAACAGTGCCAGAAAATCGAACCATCTGATAAAAAAGAGCTCCGGTATTTCTTCAAATCTGTCAACAACAAGTGATCTGGCAATTCCAAGATTGTAATTTATGTCTTCATCAGCAGGCTTTAACAAACGTGCTCTTTCATAAAATAATATGGCACCAGGGATATTGTTTAGTTTGAAGCAGGCATTGCCGATATTGTAAGCCAGTGCTGCAGAACGGTAACCGGTATTATATATCTCCATCCACTCGTCAAGTGCCTGCTGATATCCGGCTTCAGTGTAGTATTGGACTCCTTTGAGGAATTTCTGCTCTACCGTTTCCTGTGAAAACAGATCAGTTAGCAAGAGCAGCACCAACGGAAAAAGCACTATTTTACGCAAATTGAACTGCATCTTTTATCTTATTGAATTTTCAACTGATTTAATAAACTGCGAAGCTCCGTCATAGATTTTTTCTGCTTCTGTTCCCGAAGAAGGGGGTGCATATCTTGCATATTCACAGACGTCGAGGATACCCGAAAGTGTGTTTATTTTATCTGTATCTACACCTTTCTCATTCAATGAGTCGAATGTTTTGATCCGTGTAAGATCTGCCACGGGAATATTAAGTTTGTCGCTCAGATAACCCCATAAAGCCTTCAGTATCTCCTCATAAAACCTGTCAATCTGTTCAGTTTTAAGACAACGGGAAGCTTCCCTGAGCCTTTTTACAGCGACCTTGGCAGCTTTCCGGTTCCTGACGGCATTTATATCAGCATTACGTCTTATATGTTCTTTCCTGACAAACAACACAATCAGGAAGGTAAACAGTGCAAATCCATAGATGCTATAGAATGAGCGTTTTGAAAATAAGACATTCCCTGTTTTTTTGAGCTTGCCCGTTTCAGATCTGATGAAACGGATGTCTTTGCCAAGATATTTTACATCTTCTCTGGATACTCCGCCATATACTATGACACCGGTACTGACGTCACTGCTCTTGCGGGCATGAAAACGGAATTCAGGGGTGGTCAGCCTTTCATATTTACCTGTGCTGACATCAAAATAGGAATAAGTTACCGGAGGAATGGTAAAATCGCCATAATGCCTCGGAATAAGCAGATAATCAAAACTCTTCTGACCGGTTGAACCGCTAAGGTTGTTTTTAATATTATCAGTTATTTTGGGATCATATACCTCGAGGTCAGGTGGTAATTTTAAATCAGGAGCAGCAGCAATCTTAAGATTTCCATTACCGGCAACAGTTATTTTAAGATTTACTGCATCGTTTACATTTACACTGTCTTTGTTCAGGGATGCATCAATTTTAAGTTTACCTACTACTCCTGAAAAATCATCCGGCTTTGAACCGGGTAATGGTTTCACGTTGACTCTTAGAGGCCTGCTTACAACAGCTTGTGGTACAGTCTGATATGTTGAGAAAAAGTCACCGAAAAAGGGATCAGACTGACCAGTTTTTTGCCGTACAAGTACGGAAATCTGAACCGGTTCGATATTTATTTCACCTGTGATCTGCGGATAGAGCAGGAACCGTTGTACAACTCCTGTCCCGTAAATAGTACCATCAACATTTTCACGCTGGAGGGAAGTAAGCGGAGAAGTATCAAGGTCTGTTTTCAAAAAACCATTAAATGAGGGATATTTAATTTCATTGATTCCTGAGATGTCAATCCTGGTATAGATCTTTACGGTTGCAACAATATGTTCGCCAAGAAATACTTCATTCCTGTCAAGTGAAAAATAAAGGAACAGGTCTTCATTCCCTGTCTGAACCTGTGTATCTGTTGCCTTATTACCTGAACCTGGAGGAACATTCTGTGCCTGTGCAGTACTCCCTATAACTTCAATGTGCAGAGAGTCGGACCTGTAGGTTTTATTCTTCAGGGTAAAAGTGGCCGGTCCAATAACAAATTTGCCTTCGCTGAGAGCCTGAAGATAATATACATACCTGTATGAGGTCTCGCGTGTAATTTTTCCGTTGATGATCTGGGTACTCGAACTGAACGATGTATTGGGCCCCATAAGTTTGTAAAAACCTTCAAATGAAGGAGCTGATAATTCTCCCCCTCCTGAATTCACCGTCCATATAACGCTGAACTGCTGGCCGACTCTTACAACTTCGGGATATTCAACATTTAATAATATCTCCTGTCCTGTCACCAGAATGGTACAGAGAAGGCCAAGTTGAAATGATAATATTCTTTTTGTTATTAAATTCATTCAGATTACCAGTTTTTTGCTGTTCTTACCCGTGCTTTTGCAGCTTTTGCAAGCTTGACTTTTTCCTGAACATCCTTTTCGTCATTGGCTATGGCATCCAATAACCGTTCAGCATCCTCCTTAGATATACTCTGCTGATCTTCCTGCTGTTGCTGATTGCTTTGTTGTTCCTCTTCACTGTTCTGACTCTGATCCTGATTTTGATTCTGTTCCTGCTCCTGCTCCTGATTTTGTTCCTGATTTTGATTCTCGTCCTGACCTTTATTATCTTTATTCTGATCCTGTTTGTTCTGTTGCTGTTGCTGTTGTTGTTGTTGCTGCAGCAGATCCTGTGCATAAGCCAGGTTGTATTTTGCTTCCATATTATCAGGATTTAATTTTAGTGAGCCTTTATAGGCATCGATACTTTCCTGAATTTTATCGGCCATCAATAAAGAGTTGCCAAGATTATAAAGAGCAGCAGCTTTTCTAATCTTGTCATCTGAAAGACCGGAGTTTTCCAGAAATTGTTTACCTGCATCATCAAATTTGTTCTGCTTATAGAGCGCATCACCAATATTAAATAATGCATCGGAGGATGATTCATTTTTATCTATTGCCCGGCGGTATGATATCTCTGATTCTGAGAATTTATTATCAAAATACTCCCTGTTGCCCTGCCTGATATATTTCTTTTCTCCCTGAGCTTTCAATACCAGGTTTGAGGCTGTTAACATGATGATAAACAGTATTATTACTGCTCTTGTGTTTCCTTTATTATTTATTCCTAAACCAATCATCTGTAATCAATTGACGAATTAGATCTTAAATTTAAACAATTTGATATTTGCAAGTCTCCTGTTCTTTCTGTCCATGATGATAAAATCGGTAAGAAGGAAAAACAGTGCTATGGCAGCAAAAATCTGGAACTGATCGTTGTATTCTGTATACATTGTACTTTCCAGCTCCTGTTTTTTCATTCTCCTTATTTCATTAAATATTTCATCCAGGCCAATATTGGTATTACTTGCTCTTACGTAATTACCTCCAGTAGTCAACGCAACTTTCTGTAGTATATTCTCGTCGAGTTTTGTTATTACAGTGTTCCCGTCCAGATCTTTAAGAAACTCTTTTCTCCCGCCTGTCACGACAGGAATCGGCACCCCCTCGGCAGAACCAATTCCGATAGTATGGATGATCACATCTTTACCTGTGGCTTCCTCAGCAGAAGCAACAGGATCATCCTCATGATTTTCCCCGTCTGTAATAATAATCATTGCTTTACTTTTGTCTTCTCCGGGGCTGAATGATCTTATTCCGAGGTCAATTGCTGCCCCGATGGCAGTGCCCTGTTTTGGGACCATCTCCGGATTAACTGTTGACAGGAACATCTTTGCAGAGACATAGTCAGTGGTTACAGGTAACTGCGTATAAGCATCTCCGGCGAACACTATTAATCCGATTTTATCATTTTCAAGATTATCGACAAGTCGTGAAATAGCCTGTTTCGCCCTTTCCAGCCTGTTGGGGTTTATATCCTCGGCAAGCATTGAATTGCTTACATCAAGTGCAATGATAACCTCGACTCCCTGTTTTTTAACCTCTTCAATCTTTGATCCGAACTGCGGTCTGGCAAGCATAATTACTGCGGCGAGCAGCGTAACTAGCTGAAGTATAAACTTTAACACCGGACGTACCTTTGACATTTCAGGCACCAGTCCGCGAACCAGGCGCGCATCACCAAACCGTCTCAGAGCTCTTTTTTTCCTGATATCATTAATAATATACAGTATCAGCAGTACCGGGAGCAGAAGCAGCAGGTACAAGTATTCGGGGTTTGCAAATCTGAATAGTTGCATAGCGATTCTTCTGTTTATGTCAGGTTTCTGAACAGAGTATTTCTGGTAATCATTTCAAATCCTATGAGACAGAATGCAAACAGTGCAGGCAGCAAGTACCTTTCTTCTTTTCTTGTGTATTGCCGGACATCAATTTTTGATTTTTCCAGCCTGTCAATCTCTTCATATACCTGCATAAGCTTGTCATTATCAGTGGCTCTGAAATATCTTCCACCGGTTGTCTGTGCAATCTCTTTAAGTATTCCTTCGTCTATTTCCACCGGCATGTTCTGATACCGTAGACCGAATGGAGTCTGAACCGGGTATGGCGCCATTCCCTGGGTTCCGACACCAATAGTATAAACTCTGATACCATATGTTTTTGCAATGCCGGCTGCAGTAGCTGGCGCAATCTCTCCCCTGTTGTTAACGCCATCTGTAAGCAGAATAATTACTTTACTTATTGCCTCGGAATCCTTGATCCTGTTAATGGCAGTAGCCAGGCCCATTCCGATAGCTGTACCGTCTTCAATCATACCGCTTTGAATATCACGCATAAGGTTAATAAGTACAGCGTGATCGGTTGTAAGCGGGCACTGTGTAAAGCTCTCTCCGCTGAATACTACAAGCCCCATACGGTCATAAGGTCTGCCTGAGATAAACTCAGTGGCGACATTTTTTGATGCTTCAAGTCTGTCAGGCTTAAAATCGCGCGCAAGCATGGAGCCGGAGATATCAAGGGTTAAAACAATATCTATTCCTTCTGTGGTTACATTCTGTAAAACATTAGTTGCCTGGGGACGGGCAAGTATTAAAATCAAAAGGCTTATTGCAGCAACACGGACAGCAAAAAGTAAATATCTTAAATAATTCCGGAAGGTATTGTCCGGATTACCGAATGATTGCAAACCCGGCATACGCAAAGAGGCAGATGTTTTATGTTGTTTAAAAATATAAAAAGCAATGATTGCAGGTACAATCAGAAGCAGATAAAGAAATTGAGGTTCACCAAATGTTATGCCTTTCATAGACTTTCCTCCTTCACCTTTTCTTTTATTTCTGCTGATTCCTCTTTCCTGGTTGCCACAACGAAATCCCAGGAATAGTCGTAACCCATCTCGTTCTCTGTCGGTTCAGGTTTGTACTTTGCAAATTTGACCAGATCGCCCCCGTTTAGTACCATTTTGAGCTTATTAAAAGACTCGTCCATAGTAAATCCGGTCTTAATGAGAGCCTCAAGAGTTTCAGAAGTTGTAAGCTCCATTGAGTATACACTGTATCTGTCCTCCAGATATTGACGCAGTATTTCCGTAAGGCGTGTATAATATTTTTTTATCTCACCCTTTTGCCAGAGTTTCTGAGCTTTCAGCTTTTCCAGCTCGCGGAATGCAACAACATGAGCCGGATCGGGATTAACCTGAGGGACAACCTCTGATTTGCTCTTTCTCAGTTTTCTTAAATAACCGGTAATAAAATAAATAAATGCAGCACCAAGAATGACAAGCAGGATCCAAGGGAATACCTCCCCGATCGTAACAGGTGCCCTGTAAGGTTGGATTATGTCAAAAATTTTTGCTGTAGTGTCAGCAGGTGCAATATTTACCCTTTCAACTTCAAGACGTGAATAATCTGAATAAAAGCGTTTTACACCACTCTCTGTTTTCAGCTCGGTATACACAGGATCTAACTGATAATGTCCTGAATTGAAAGATGTTACTATGTATTTATCAGTTATTTTTAATTTTCCGTCAGGTGAGATCAGACTGTCCCTTACCGGACCTGAGAGTATTTCAATATTCCCTGATAAGGTATCTCTGAACTGAGGCAGTGAAAGTTTTATACCGGATGGTTGATCAACCGTAACAGTAAAGCTGATCTGATCACCTATAAGTATCCGGGATGTATCAAATGCTGCTGTAACAGAAATATCCTGGCCCTTTGCCATGGAAAATGTTAACAGGCAAAGCAATACAGAACCGTAAACACGCTTCATTTTATTCATCTGTTCTCGAACAACTTAATAAGAGGTTTGACGTAGTCATCACCTGTACTTAACTCTGTCCAGTCAATTCCGTATCTCTTAAAAATATTCTTAATATATCCGGCATGATTGTTCCACCATTCAACATAATTATTCCTGGTCCGCCGCCTTGATGTATCAATCCATCGTTCCTCTCCTGTCTCGGAATCCGTTACTTTGATAAAGCCTATATCGGGAATTATTTTTTCAGCCGGATCAAATACTTTTAGCGCGACAATATCATGTTTGTTTGAAGCAATCTTGACAGCTTCTTCAAAGTCGGGAACCATGAAGTCGGAAATAATGAAGGCAGTACATCTTTTCTTGATGGCATTGGTAAGAAACCTGAGAGGCTCATCCAGATTACTTTTAAGGCTTTGTGCCTTAAAATCGAGAAGTTCCCGGATGATTCTCAGTATATGTTTTCTACCTTTCTGGGGAGGAATAAACTTCTCGACCCTGTCGGAGAAGAATATCACACCAATTTTATCATTATTGGATATCGCAGAAAATGAAAGGACTGCCGCTACTTCTGTCATAATATCTTTCTTATAGCTGACAGTAGTCCCGAAGTTTCCTGATCCGCTTACATCAATAAGCAGCACCACTGTAAGTTCCCTTTCTTCTTCAAAAACCTTGACATAGGGGTGATTGAACCGGGCTGTTACATTCCAGTCAATGCTTCTTATGTCATCCCCGTACTGATATTCCCTTACCTCACTGAATGCAATACCGCGGCCCTTGAAAGCACTGTGGTATTCACCTGCAAATATATGCCGTGTCAATCCACGGGTCTTGATCTCAATTCTTCTGACTTTTTTGAGTAACTCAGTTGATTCCATCTGATAACACCTAACCATTGAGACCGATTGAAACAACAAATGACCACTGTTCATCTGTCATTTCAATCAGGTATTCCTTATCTTTACGTTTATCTATCCATTTTAAATCGTCAATTCTTTTATATAATGAATTGAACTCTCCCACCTTATCTTTTTTAATCATCGGATCACATATTATCCTGATATGATTGCAAACCGAATCAGGAGTTAAAAAGAACAGTAATGTCTGAGTATTATAATTATCAGAGTATTTCAGATACTTATACATTTTATTCGAGACATTAATATTTTGCATCTCTTTGTGATTCTCGTTCATATATTTAATTATATCCCTTGCTTTGTAATCCACCAGGTTCTGGCCGGATAAACAATTGAGTGTCAGAAACAGTATAATAAGAAAAGCGATACTTCTCATTAGTTTAATATTACGGTACTTCTACAACATTAAGAATCTCTGAAATGATTTTGTCCTGATTAATATTTTCGGCTTCAGCTTCATAAGTCAGGCCTATTCTGTGCCGCATCACATCTGCACAGATAGTCCGTACATCCTCAGGAATTACATATCCTCTTCTTCTGATGAAAGCATAAGCTTTAGCGGCAAGAGAGAGGTAAATTGATGCTCTTGGGGAAGCACCATAGGAGATCATATTTTCAAATGCAGGAAGACCAAATTTTGCAGGATTACGGCTGGCGAAAACAATATTAAGAATATAATTCTCAATCTTTTCATCCATGTAGACTTCCCTTACAATATCACGCGCCCTTATTATATCACTGGTTTTCATGACTGAATTTGTTCTCGGGAATTCCCTGGCAAGATTCTCCCGGATTATTAATTTTTCTTCATCGATCAAGGGATAGTCAATCAGTACTTTCAGCATGAATCTGTCGACTTGTGCTTCAGGAAGAGGGTAAGTTCCTTCCAGTTCAATAGGATTCTGCGTGGCAAGAACAAGGAAAGGTTCGCCAAGAAGATAAGTTGATTCACCAATCGTAATCTGTCTTTCCTGCATAGCTTCGAGCAGTGCACTCTGAACCTTAGCAGGGGAACGGTTGATCTCATCGGCAAGAATGAAGTTGGCAAAAACAGGTCCTTTTTTTACAATGAATTCTTCCTTCTTCTGACTGTAGATCATGGTTCCTATCAGGTCGGCCGGCAGCAGATCGGGTGTAAACTGTATCCTGTTGAACTTTGCGTCAATTATCGCTGCCAGTGATTTTATTGCAAGCGTTTTAGCAAGCCCTGGAACTCCCTCAAGAAGAATGTGTCCGTTAGCAAGTAATCCTATCATTAACGAATCTATGAGGTGTTTTTGTCCGACAATCACTTTACCCATTTCCATCCTTATAACATCGACAAATGCACTCTCTTTTTCGATCTTTTCATTAAGAATTTTTATATCAGCTGTTTGCTCCATAGTTAAAAAATTTAAGATGCAAATATAATAAAAGGAGTATGATCCGAATCATATGTAAATATTCCGGAAATCCAACTGCAAAAAAAGCCTGTAATTTTCAAAAACCGAGTTAAGAAGTGTTAAAATTATGTTAAATGATGCAGGGTCAGAGGATTCCATTTAAAATTTGCCCTGACTGAACTTCTTAATACCAGAATTAACATCAAAGGAATAAAGGCTTCGTTTACCCTCTGTGGAAAGATAATAAGATGAAAGGCAAGAAAGCCGGCAGCCAGAAAGAATGTTAACCTGAACCACATGGTAGTATCAGATTTCAGAAAAAGAGCAACGAAACAAAACAAAATAAACGGACTAAGCCAGATAATATTGAGATTCCACCTCAACTGCTGATGATCTGTGAAGAAGTTGAAGAAGATCATTAATAAGGCAAGCACTGAGAAAACAGTGAAGATTATCAAATCCATAATGATATTTGCAGTTTTTCCTCTCAGCAAAGCTGTCAGTATTATAATGATTATCAGCAGAATGGAAAAAATAAAGAAAGGAGATAAAAGAAAATTATGTTTTATCACAAGCGGATCAAAATCAAGAATTGTAATTGAATTCTGAAGCAACGGCACCCTTTTTCCGTTTCTGTTAATAACTGCTTCCGACAGGCCTTTCTGCAATTCGAGAGGGAGGAACATACGGTCTCTGAAAGATGCTTTCTTATTACCCGGTGATCCCATCAGCAGATCTATGCCCAACTCCAGCCACGGATACGGTTTCTGGTATTCCCCGATCTTGTCACTGAATGACGGGAGTTTGCCTGTTTCCTGTGGCGGATACAGGAGCTTGTTTCCCACTGATTTCTCAATGATATCCCTGATTCTGGTCGAACAATTATCATAGAAAAAATCGTACCGGTATTTTACGTTTTCTGGTTTTAGATTTTCGGTTATAAGTAAAAACAACCGTTCGATTTCGTCAGGTTCAAGGTTAAGTTTTTGTGCTTCAACCCATCTCTCTTCTAAGAAGTATTCCTCCAGGAAACTGCTGAAAGGATATGCAACCAGCATATACATGAGCCTGCCCTTTGCAAACTTCCAGGCGAAGTTGGGAGTGCTGAAATCAAATACACCCCAGTTATATACTATGTCGCTGTTATTACCGGGTATTATGATCCTGAGGGCACTATGACCATATATTGAATATGTTTCAGTACCCGGTCCGCATGTTATCAGGTAAACTTCAGCTTCCGGCTCTTCCTGTGATTTGAGTACAGTCAGTCCTGAAATAAGAAATAATAAAAGGTAACAGATAAACTTTGTCATAAGTAAAAGAGTGGATGTAAACCTAAGAGTTTTTTCAGAGAAAAAAAAGAGGAAAATGAAAAGGCTGTTGCTTGGTGCCGGGTGCTTGGTGCTGGGTGCTTGGTGCCTGGTGCCTGGTGCCAGCCTTCGCTACCTCCTTTGCTTCTCTTCGGAGGTCGAAGAAAGCTTC
>CAZQVL010000021.1:0-6181 GCA_964596715.1 uncultured Rikenellaceae bacterium | reverse complement strand
TGGTGCCAGCCTTCGCTACCTCCTTTGCTTCTCTTCGGAGGTCGAAGAAAGCTTCGGCTGGTAATACTGGGTACATTTAGTTATGGGCTACGGGCAACAGGCTACAGGTTACAGGGCAATTCTTTAATCTTCTGGAAGAAATTACAAGAGGAGAACAATAATAAAAAACAGGGTTTTAGCTGTTTTTATCATTTTTTGATAGTTTTGTGTCGCCGGACAATTGTCCGGTCGGCATTTGTTCAGATTATTCGTTTATTAACCTAACATTAAATAACATGAAAACCAGATTATTGCTGATTTCAATGACAGTTTCTGTCATTACAATGAACTGTCAGAAGAAGGTAGATTTTCCTATAACCGACCTGCACATACATTTGAAAGGCGATTTCACAATTGAGGATGCAGTGAGGAAATCTGAAGCTGAGAACATCCAATATGGCATCGCTGTTAACTGTGGACTGGGATTTCCTGTACATAATGATTCCCAGATAGATTCCTTTCTCCTGACTCTGAAAGATTACCCCCAGTTCTATAAGGCAATGCAGGCGGAAGGCAGGGAATGGGTTGACCTGTTTTCGAAGGAATCAATTGACAAATTTGATTATGTTTTTACAGACGCCATGACCTTTACTGATGAAAAAGGAAGAAGAAACCGTATATGGATCCCTGAGGAGACATTTATTGATGATGAAGAAGAATTCATGGACTATCTGGTTGAAACACTGGTTACTATTTTAAATACAGAACCTATCGATATTTATGTAAATTCAACATTCCTTCCAGAACAGATGGCCGACAGATATGACCATTTCTGGACGGAAGAGAGGATGGACAGGGTTATTAAGGCAGCAAAGGATAATGATATTGCAATTGAGATTAATAACAGGTATAAAATACCTTCAGCTGAGTTCATTAAGCGGGCCAAGAAAGCAGGTGTTAAATTCACTGTCGGGACTAACAATGCCAATAGTAATTTCTCCGGTGCTGATTATGCAATTGAAATGATAAGGGAATGCAAGCTTGAAGAGGGTGATTTCTATCTACCGGAAAAAAAAGATTTAGATCTGTAAGCAGGATTCAGGTTTATTCTCCGTCTCATAAAACCAATATTTTCTGAATTTATGGAGCATCTAGCATTGGCCAGAGTATTGAAGTTCCTTCCGGGAATTATTCTTGGATTGACTGTTCATGAGTTCAGTCACGCACTGGTTGCTCACAAATGCGGGGATTCAACATCGAGGGATCAGGGACGGGTAACTTTAAATCCTTTTAAACATATTGATCTGATGGGCTTTGCAATGCTGCTTATTGCAGGATTCGGCTGGGCCAAACCTGTGCAGTTTAATGAAAAGAATCTGAGGAATCCCAGGACTGATGTAATGAAAATAGCTGTTGCCGGCCCTTTTTCAAATGCAATTATCGCGATGGTTCTCTCTGTATTGTTTTCGTTGTACAGCCATTTTTTCAAAGGATATTATGGCAGCGGGATGCAAATAATAAACGAAGTATTCATCTATGCGATTTATATAAACTGGGGATTGTTTATTTTCAATCTTATTCCACTTCCCCCTCTCGATGGATCACATCTCCTGTTGCATCAGTTTAAACGATTCCCACTTCTCTATGAAGGATTCTATAAATATGGTTCGTGGATCTTTTTTGGTCTCATAATCGTAACGGTTTTCACTGAGATCAACTTGTTGCCCATATGGCCAGTAATTCAGTTTCTGGGGGAAGGATTTCTTTCGCTTGTAGGATACAGTTAATTAACTGTTTTTTCTTTGTATTAAGGGAAAAATTTAGTATCTTGTAGGAAATGTACCTTTAATGAAATTAACTGTTATCATACTATTAATTACCATGGGAAGTTGCGTTTATCCCCAGGCTGACAGGTATGAAGCGGCCAGGGAGAGAATGGTTGCAGTTCAGATCATGAACAGGGGAATAACAGATGCTGCTACACTGAAGTCAATGAGCAAAGTGCCACGTCATTTGTTCGTTCCAAAGGCATATGAAAGGGAAGCGTACGATGACAATCCACTTCCCATTGGTTACGGGCAAACAATTTCCCAGCCCTATATTGTGGCCTATATGACAGAGGTAGTCAGGCCGACTGCAAAGAAAAAAGCACTTGAGATTGGAACCGGCTCGGGTTATCAGGCAGCAGTTCTTGCCGAGATTGTCGATAAAGTATTTACAATAGAAATTGTTCCGGAACTGGCCAGTGAATCTGCCGAACGGTTTAAAGAACTTGGTTACAAGAATATTGTCTCTAAATTCGGGGATGGTTACAAGGGATGGCCTGAATATGCTCCCTTTGATATAATTGTTGTTACTGCAGCAGCAGAGGAAATACCACAACCCCTTATAGATCAGCTTGCTGATAACGGAAGGCTGGTCATTCCTGTCGGTGCTCCCTCAGCAATCCAGGAACTTATTCTGCTGGAAAAAAAGAACGGAAAGATCAAAGAGAGCCGTTTGACTTTTGTACGGTTTGTTCCTTTCAGAAGATTGTGATTCCTGAGCGACTGTTCGCTACGCACAGGCAGGCGCACTTCCCACTTTCAAGATTGCTCACCTTATTCACCCGGGTCCAACACTCGACCCACAGTGTTCGGATTGCTCTCTTTTGCAGTTTAAGAGCCGATTAATTTGAAATGTTGGTCAGGTAATCAGATAATATTTACAACTATTCAAATGAATTGTTATTAAAAATTCCCGATAAAGTAGAACAACCTGTCATCAATATCAGGATATTTGCATGTTTTAGATAAATCTGAGTTTTTATGCCGGAGGAGGAAAAGAAAAAAGTCACCAGCGGTTTAAAAGAACTGTTTAAATTATACCGGTTTCTTAAGCCGTATCGATGGACATTTGCACTGGGAATGTTTTTCCTGTTGATATCCAGCGGGGCAAGCCTTTTGTTCCCGAAATATCTTGGGAACATGGTAGATGTTGCGAATAAAGGAAGGATCCTCAGCGAGATCAGCCGCATAGGATTGATATTACTTGCCATAGTGGTTGTACAGGCAATATTTTCCTATCTCCGTACAAGGATATTTGTGTTTGTGACCGAGAAAACACTTGCTTCAATCCGACAGCATGTTTACAATCATCTGATCAAACTGCCAATGTCCTTTTTCTCTGAACGAAGGGTTGGGGAACTGAACAGCCGGATCTCTTCAGATATTTCCATCTTGCAGCACTCCATAACGGAAACCCTGGCTGATCTTCTCTCCCAGCTTCTGATAATTACCGGAGGAATAACACTGATGATGGTAACCTCCTTCAAACTAACCATGTTCATGCTTGCAGTATTACCTGCTACGGCGCTGTTTGCATTCTTTTTCGGAAGGGCTATACGCAGATATTCTAAAAAAGCCCAGTCACATATAGCTGAATCAAATACTGTTGTTGAAGAAACACTGCAGGGGATACAAAATGTTAAAGCCTTTACAAATGAGTTTTTTGAGATCAACAGGTATCGCGAAAAAACTGATGAAGTAGCCAGTGTCGGAATAAAAGGAGGGAAATACCAGGCAGCAGTTTCTTTCATTATCCTTGGATTTTTCATAGCTATGGGTCTGGTGATATGGCGTGGTGCTCTACTTATTGCAAAGGGAGAAATGGAGGCAGGACAACTTTTCTCTTTCGTTATTTATTCAGGTTTCATTGCAGGAAATATCGCGGGTATGGCCGGTGTCTACACCCGTTTGCAAAGAACTATTGGCGCAGTAGAAAAGTTATTGCTGCTTCTTGATGAACCTGCTGAAGATATAGATGAGGTGTATATACCTGATCCTGCAGACATTCTGAGCGGGCGAATTACCTTTAACCATGTTGATTTCAGGTATCCTTCACGGGAGGAAATTACAGTATTAAAAGATGTAAGTTTCAGCATTGAACCCGGACAGGAGGTTGCTCTGGTCGGTCCGAGCGGAGCAGGGAAATCAACTCTTGTGTCCCTTCTGCTTCGATTTTATTCGCCCACAAACGGAACGATCTTTTTTGACGGCCGTGACAGCCAGAGTTATCCTATCACTTCAATACGGAAGCAGATGGCTATCGTAATGCAGGATGTATTCTTATTCGGAGGCACTATCCGCGAAAACATTGCCTACGGCAAAACTGATGCAGGAGAACAGGAAATAATTGATGCTGCCGTTAAGGCAAATGCATGGAACTTTATACAATCATTTCCCGATAAACTTGATACTGTTGTGGGTGAACGTGGTGTTCAGCTTTCAGGCGGTCAACGCCAGCGTATTGCAATTGCCCGGGCTGTTCTGAAAAATCCCAAAATTCTGATTCTCGACGAAGCCACCTCTTCGCTCGATTCAGAATCTGAACGGTTTGTCCAGGACGCTCTTGAAAAGCTGATGCAGGACCGCACATCTGTTGTGATTGCCCACAGGCTTGCTACTGTCCGCAAAGCGGATAAGATAATAGTCCTTAATGAAGGTACCATTGTTGAACAGGGAACCCATAATGAATTGCTTTCAAATGATAATGGCATTTACAAAACCCTTACAGAGCTTCAGTTTGCCAAATGAACCGGTAAGGGATGTGCGGTTTGAGGGATTTCCTCCCTCCGGTCGTCAAGCTCCCGGGATTTCGTTCCACTATACGGAACTCAACAACTGGTAACCTGCAACTTAGATTAATTATGCAACTCTGTATGCTGGGACTTTGAGACCAGGGTATTTTTATTTCTATTCAATTAAATAAGGCAGAAATATATTTTTTAAATAAATTAAGTTTTTAGTTGCAAAACTAAAAACTTCGTTGTATATTTGGTATGAATTAATATGAACAAATGAAAGAAGAACATTTAAGCTATCGAATTCAGTTTAAAAAAAATTATTATCAATGATTTCACATGCATATATATGTATTGAATTTAAGGTGATTATGAATATTTTGTTTACAATAACAAATAGTAATATTATTCAAATAATCATTTAAAGGAAAATGCTATGGAAGAAGACTTGAAGAGAATTCCTGGTTTCGATGATATCGTATTCGAGATCAGGAATAAGGAATACGGAGCTTACAAACTGCGCAGGAAATACTCACGAACGTTGCTTATTTCTATGATTATAGGGATAGTTATTGTTGTTACTGCTGTTATTACCCCTTATCTGAACGCAAAAGCTCTGGAAGGCCAGCGTCAGACACGTGAAGAAGTACAGGTAGAGATCAAGATGGAAAATCTGGATCAGCCGACTGAAACGGTTGCTCCTCCCCTTCCACCACCTCCTCCGCCTTCGGATATAGTCCAGCAGACAAGATATGTTCCTCCTGTGGTCGTCGATACAGTTAAACCAGAGGATATGATACAACTCATGACTGTTGACGAAGCGCAAATCGAGGTGGTTGATCACGCAGTTGATGAGGTGT
This sequence comes from uncultured Rikenellaceae bacterium, assembly GCA_964596715.1. Classification (GTDB taxonomy): domain Bacteria; phylum Bacteroidota; class Bacteroidia; order Bacteroidales; family VadinHA17; genus LD21. The sequence goes on along the minus strand of CAZQVL010000021.1, from coordinate 781 downwards.
TTGTTGTTCAGGAAGAAGTCAAAGAGGAAATCCAGGAGGAAGAACCAGAACCTGAACCATTTGTTGTTGTTGAAGAGATGCCTATGTTCCCTGGTGGCAATGAGGCTTTACAACAATATATCGCTGACAATACTCAATACCCAGAAGTAGCAAAGGAAAACAATATCCAGGGTAGAGTCATAGTCAGATTCTGTGTGACTTCAACCGGAAGTGTAAATCAGATATCAATATTCAAGGGTGTTGATCCTGAACTTGATGAAGAAGCCATGAGAGTTGTTTCAACCCTTCCTACATTCAAACCAGGCAGGCAGGGTGGAAAACCAGTACCTGTCTGGTTCATTGTACCCATTAATTTTCAACTTAAATAAAATCACATATAGGAAGTCAGAGAAAAGCTTACAATAGAAATATTTTATGCTCTGATTGGCTTGATTTTTGTTGTACAGAATATAATCCTGACAGCTTAATATAATGAGAAAGACAGCATTGTTACTTACCTTTTCTCTCATTTTCTTTTCCTGTGAGAAGGATGATTTTCCTTCCAGAGTATCTTTTGATATCACAGGCCGGCTTCTTGAAGGGAAACATATAGATTGTATCGATATTGACATAAAAGGGAACATCTACATAGCTTCTGACAAGGAACTCTATTATACAAGTACAAACAACAATGATCATAAAAACTATAGTCTTGATTTTCCAATATTGGACATTGCAATTGCACCTGATGAAACCGTATGGATAGGTACCAATGGCGGAGGACTTGGACATCTTACAGGCA
>CAZQVL010000020.1:0-60623 GCA_964596715.1 uncultured Rikenellaceae bacterium | reverse complement strand
TGCTTAGTTTTTTTGCCGACAAGGCCTATGAGACTCAGAAGTGGGAGGATTATCAGAAGAGCTTTAAGGGAAAAATACAGTAGTTTTTGGTGCTGGTTGCTGGATGCAAAGTTTTTTAAAGTCCCAGCACCCAGTACCCAGCACCCAGCACCCAGTACCCAACATATGTGACTAAACATATAAAAAAGTAGCTCTAATTAGCAATTCTACTTACCGATAATATAATTCGCTGGTAGCTGTACCACTTCACCAAACTGGTAAATCATTCTTCTGGAACTGTTTAGGATCTCATCCCCGTACGATATTTTCATGTTAACAACATCTGGTACCCGGTAAAAAAGCTTATCATATTCTGGAGCCGCCGGATCTGATGGTTCTCTTTTAATTAACGCAAGGTCTTTTGTCTTTAATTCCGGCACAAATTCAATTATTACCGGTGTTTCTGTTTTTTCAGCAGCTGATTCCGGACCTGTCATTTCGGAAAACTTAAAAAGAGTAACCTGCGTACCGATCATTTCACTGCGGGGAATTAACTGATATGTAAATGTTTTTGTTTCCTTCCATATTTTTCCTGTAAACAGCTCTGTGTATTCAGTTTCAAGACGGTTCATTTCTTTAATTGAAGCCTCGCTTTGAGGAAAAACATTAGCCTCACCTGTAAGAATCAGGTGCTTCCCGTCCCTCATCTCCATAAGTCTTATTGCTGCTCTTTCAGCAAGCTGATCCATTGAGAGCATCTGTTTCTTCTCAATAAGATATGGTATCCTTACGAATTCAGTATCATAAGTAACAAGCTTGTAAGCAGTATCGCTTTCAGATAGATAGTATTCATCAGCACCAAGGTCTGAAATCCTCAATGATTCCAGATCAGCTTCCTTCCCTTTAATCATACCTTCCTGAATACTGCATATATTAAATAACTGTGGATTCAGGTCAAGTATCAATCCGGCCTTTTTGAGTGAAAGTGTATTTGTTTCGAACAGAGTATTGGTTTCAATAACATAAAATTCAGAAGGATCAAGCTCTTCATGTGTCCTTAAAGTAATTCCCAGGATTGACCAGTACTCTCCCTCTTGTGTTATCACATCAGTAAGTCCGAGCATTTCACCGGCAAAGCGGGCATACGGGCCGGGCCTCTCAATAATCCTTTCCACCTCAACAAAAACATCAACAACTGTCAGTGGCAGACCATAAACAAGACTGCCCTCTCTGAGGCTTGTCTTCTCCGACAGGGGCATGATAACAGTTTTTGGTTCAGTAAGATTCTTTTTTGGAACACATGAAAATGATAATTGAATCAGCGTTAAAAACAGGAAAATTCTGATGAGAGATTTCATGATCTGTCACTTTTATTTGGTTATTATAACAACTCTGTTTACATGCATTTTATTTTCCGCCTCCTAAACCTGGTTGGTAACGTTTTTTTCAAAGGCTCTTATATTAAGGAAAGCATTACCTATATTATTTATAATCTCTGTGGCAATAACTGATTCTAAACCTGTATTTTGTGCGGCAATATCACCCGCAAGTCCATGAAGGAATACTCCTGTCATAGCAGCATTTTCAGGTGTATAACCCTGTGCAAGCAAAGACAATATTATTCCGGTCAGCACATCTCCGCTTCCCGCTGTAGCCATCCCGGGATTTCCCGTGCTGTTAAAAAAGACTTTTCCATCAGGTGTTGAAACTGCCGTATTGGCTCCTTTAAGGACAACAACACATTTATATTTTTCTGAAAATTCAATTTGTCTTCTAAGTCGGGCATACCCGTTGTCGGTCTTGCCAGCAATTCTTTCGAATTCTTTCGGATGGGGTGTAAGAATGACATTATCGTTAAGTATTTTAAGCCACGCTTTGTTTAACCCGAGAATATTCAGTCCATCAGCATCGATTACCATGGGCTTCCTGTATTTGCAGATAAGATTGTAGACCGCCTTCTGTGTAATGCCCTCAATTCCGATACCGGGACCAAGACCAATTGCATCATATATCTCAACATCAGGAATATCCGATATATATTTCTCAGAAATATCTGTATTCAGCATTGCTTCGGGGATTGCAGTCTGGATAATCGTATTACCACAGGAAGGGATGTGACATGTAATCAGTCCCAGTCCTGTTTTCAGAGCAGCTCTGGCTCCCAGAATGGCTGCTCCTATTTTCCCGAAAGATCCGGCCACAAGAAGCCCATGCCCGAAATTTCCTTTATGATCAAACCGGTTTCTATTTTTCAACAGAGGTAAAACATCCTCGTTTTCCATAAATAAAAACGGAGAATGAATATTTTGAATCGCCTGTAGGCTAAGTCCTATTGGCAGAACCTCCCATATACCGGTATAGCGTTCATTTTCAGGAAACATAAAAGAAAGCTTTGGAAACTGAAAGCTAAGCGTATAATCGGCCATTATTATGTTTTCGCGGATGTTTGTACTGTTATCCTCTCCGAACAGACCTGAAGGTACGTCTATAGATATAACTGTCGTATCCATCATGTTAATATTTTTTATCACTTCCTCAGCTAAATACTCAGCCGGACGGGTAAGACCGGATCCCAAGATTGCATCGATAACGATATCATCCGTACAAACCAGCGGAAATTTATCAATACTGTCAAGAACGTTAAACCTGACATTTGTCTCTTTTTCCAGCCTGGAGCGGTTAACCTGCCAGTCGGCTGTTGTTTTATCGGTGAAATAAACATAGTAAACTTCAGTTTCATACCTGTTTGCAGATAACATTCTTGCTAAGGCAAGTCCATCCCCACCGTTATTTCCGGGACCGGCAAAGATCATAACACGTTTTGATCTGTCATTTTTTTTAATATACCACTTAAACAGCTGAGCCGCAGCTCTTTCCATCAAGTCGACAGAAGCAACGGGTTCATTCTTAATAGTAAATGTATCTATTTCTCTTATCTGTTCGGACCGGAATATTTTCATTTTGGGTGTTTGTTATTAGTTATTCGTTATTGGTTATTTGTATTATCGGTGATTTTAAGACTCAATAAAATTACAAAATAGGTAATAATAATCAGCGGTCATATCGTAAAATTGAGATAGAGATTTCACTGTTGTGGTTAAATTTAATTATGGGCAAAGACACTGAAATCAATTTTTACTATCAAAAAGATTAATATATTTGTTCCGTTTTAAATAGCTGATTATTAATACAGGTTACCACAGACAACCAGACCATATTTACTGTAAACCTGATGCTCAAAATAATTATTAACTATAAAACAACAGGTCATGCTTAAGAATCATCCTAAGGGACTGCTTGTTGCCTTTTTTACTAACATGGGTGAAAGGTTCGGATTCTATACTATGATGGCGATCCTGGCATTATTTCTCCAGGCAAGGTATGGACTTTCAGAAGATACTGCCGGAGGTATCTACAGCTGGTTCTATTTTTTTATTTACGCTCTTGCCCTTGTTGGCGGCATAATCGCTGATGCTACAAGGAAATACAAGACCGTAATAGTATTCGGCCAGATCATTATGTTTGCAGGTTATGTTATTATGGCGGTTCCAAAACTGGAGTTAACATATACAATAATTGGTCTTTTTGTTATAGCTTTCGGTAACGGGCTGTTTAAGGGGAATCTCCAGGCTGTTGTCGGACAGATGTACGATAATGAAAAGTACTCCAAATTCAGGGATTCAGCATACATGCTATTTTATATGGGTATTAATGTGGGTGCATTTTTCGCACCCTTTGCTGCAACAGGAATCAGGAACTGGTGGCTCAAAACAAACGGATTTCTGCATGATGGAAGCCTGCCGGCAATATGTCACCAGTATCTTGATGGAACACTTCTTGATCCGGGTCAGCTACAGACACTTGCTAACCAGGTAACCATTGATGGCAGTGTAACGGACCTGCCTGCTTTTGCCCAGACATATCTCGATGTATTTTCCAAAGGATACAATTATGCCTTTGGAATCGCGGCCGGTGCCATGATTTTGTCGTTTCTTGTGTACATATTATTCATAAAGCACTTGCCTAGTAAAGAAAAAGTGACAACTGAAAAGACCATCTCAGTAGTTGAAAAACCCTGGGCAATTCCTATAGCATTAGTTGCCGGAGTTGTTGTGGCATTTCTTATCGGACTGCTAAGAGATTTTGCCACAGGAGCAGCATTCGGAGTATTCGCAGCATTTGTAACATGGATAATAATAATTTCAACTAAGGATGAAAAACCGCGTACTTCGGCGCTTGTACTTGTTTTTTTCGTGGTAGTGTTTTTCTGGATGTCGTTCCACCAGAATGGTCTGACCCTCACCTTCTTTGCGCGTGACTACACAGTAAAAACAGTAGCACCATTTACCTATATGTTCTTCACTCTTGAAAATATACTCTCAGTTATCGCATTCATATCAGGTATATTTATCGTCCTGGGAAAAAACAAGACTCTCAGGACCAGACTCATCGGAGCAGTACTCCTGGTGGTAGGCGGACTGGCAAGTTATATTTTCTATAACAGAGCTACCAGTGAAAATCCGATAGCTCCAGAGATTTTCCAGTCATTTAATCCACTATATATAGTTGTGCTTACCTTCCTTGTTATGGGATTCTTCTCATGGCTGAATAAGAGAGGCAAAGAACCAACAACCCCAAGAAAGATAGGTATGGGTATGGTTATTGCATCACTTGGCTTTCTGGTAATTCTAATAGCTTCAGTAAATCTCATTTCTCCACATGAACTAAGGGTCATTGATGAAGCAGGAGTAGTTAAGTTTAATCCCGTACCTGACTCATCCCGGGTTGTGCCATACTGGCTCATGTCGTCATACCTCATACTTACTGTTGCTGAATTGTTCTTAAGTCCGATGGGACTCTCTTTTGTATCCAGGGTTGCCCCTAAACGCTTCCAGGGTCTTATGCAGGGAGGATGGCTCCTTGCTACTGCTGTTGGTAACAAACTCCTGTTTGTGGGAAGTACTTTCTGGGGTAAGATAGACTTGTGGCAACTCTGGCTGATATTTATCGTTTGCTGCCTTGCATCTGCCGCATTCATCTTCTCGATAATAAAACGACTCGACAAGGTGTCCCGGGGATGAAACTATAAGATCAGCAATAAGATCGAAATATATTAGCTAATAACCTGTTTTCTGCTATTTTTACATTTCCATAATTCACAATATTGGGATACAATATGCATCATTAATTTTTATGGTCGATGAAGGTCCTGAAATTTGGTGGCTCATCAGTAGGAACGCCCGAACGTATAAGAGGTATCAGAAAAATAATTGAATCACAGACTGTACCGTGCGTTGTGGTTATTTCTGCCTTTTTCGGGGTCACCGATCAGCTTAAACAAATAAGTCAGTTAGCTGCACAACGAAATAACAGTTATAAATTCCTTTTGAATGACCTCATTTCACAACACAAAGAAATCGCCGGAGATATAATTGAAAATGAAAAAAAGGAATTTGTCTTTTCAGGAATTGACATCCTTTTCAACGAGCTCGCTGAGACCCTTAACGGTATTTATCTGCTTCGAGAATTGAGCAGACGCGCACTTGATCAGGTTTTAAGCTATGGAGAGATACTTTCATCAAGTATTATCAGTAATTTATTTGACGAAAGCTTATATATCGATTCACGCAGTTTCATCAAAACTGATGATAACTTCGGTAATGCAAATGTCAATTTCGACCAGTCAAATGTTACAATAAGGGAGTTCATCACCGGCGAGGAAAGGCTTGTTATTGTACCTGGTTTTATTGCAAGTACTGTAAATAATGAGACCACAACGTTAGGAAGAGGAGGTTCTGACTACACAGCTGCAATAATTGCAGCAGCCATCAATGCTGAATTACTTGAGATATGGACCGATGTAGATGGCTTTATGACTGCTGATCCAAAAAAAGTTGAGAAAGCATATGCCATAGAAAGTCTTACATATTCGGAAGCTATTGAACTCTCACATTTCGGGGCAAAAGTGATATATACTCCTACACTCAGGCCGGTATATAAGAAACAGGTCCCAATCCTGGTTCTTAATTCACTTAATCCTGATTTAAAAGGGACTATTATAAGTAGCAAAACATCTGACAGCAGTCAGAGTCCCATCAAAGGTATTTCGTCAATCGATAATATCGATCTGATTACTTTACAGGGCACTGCTATGGTGGGAGTAACAGGGACATCGATGCGGTTGTTTGGAGCGCTGGCCAGGAGGAATGTAAATATAATACTGATTACACAGGCTTCTTCTGAATATTCAATAACATTTGCCATAAATCCCCCTGATACTCATGCGGCATCAGAAGCTATCAACCAGGAATTTGAACGGGAAATCAGGTTCAATAATGAACTTAAGGTCCTTATTGAAAAAGATCTCTCAATAATAGCCATAGTTGGAGAAAAGATGAGGAATACACCCGGTATTTCAGCAACACTTTTCAGATCACTGGGGAGGAACGGGATAAATGTGATAGCTACAGCCCAGGGTTCTTCAGAATTAAATATTTCCGTAGTTATCAGGAATGAGTACCTCAAAAAGGCACTTAATGTTATCCATGATGGATTTTTCCTGTCACGGATCAAAGAGATGAATCTTTTTATTGCAGGCACCGGATTTGTAGGAAAAAGCCTCATGACACAACTTCAGAAACAACAGGAGCTTCTTATGTCGGAGCATAGTCTTAAAATAAATCTTGTTGGTATTACTAATTCAAGGAAAATGTTTGTGGGTGAAAATGTGTTAACTCCAGATAATTATTATGACAAACTGGAGTCTAATGGAATAAGAGCTGATATTTCCGCATTTATCCGTCAGATGATAAAACTCAACCTCAGGAATTCCGTCTTTATCGATTGTACTGCAAATACGCAGGTGGCATCTTCGTATGAAGAGATTCTGACTCATTACGCTTCGGTAGTGAGCGCAAATAAAATCGCATGCTCCTCTGAATATAATTATTATCAGAAACTTAAATCTATTGCAAACGATAAAGGCGTACATTTCATGTATGAGACTACAGTGGGTGCCGGATTGCCTATAATAAAAACTATCAGCGACCTTATCCTGAGTGGTGATAAAGTAATAAAAATTGAAGCTGTTCTTTCAGGAACTTTAAATTTTATTTTTAATAATATCAGTCCTGAATTACCTCTGAGTGAGGCAATCAGGATTGCCAGGGAACAAGGCTATTCGGAACCTGATCCACGCATTGATCTCAATGGGACAGATGTAGTCAGAAAGATGCTTATTCTATCCCGCGAAGCCGGATATTCGATTGAGAAAGAAGATATCCACGTGCACAGGTTTATTCCGGATGATTGTTTTGAAGGAGATATCGATAATTTTTTTGCAAAAGTCAAAGAACTTGATGAAGAATTTGAACTACGACGAAGGAAACTTATATCACAGAACAGGAAATGGAGATTTTTTGCCACTATGGAAGAGGATAAAGCAAAAGTTGAGCTAATCACAGTTGATTCAAGTCATCCTGCATTTGACCTCGAAGGAAGTAATAACATTATTATGCTTACAACTGAACGTTACCGGGAATTACCGATGGTGATCAAGGGTTATGGAGCTGGTGCTGATGTAACAGCTGCGGGTGTATTCGCGGATTTAATGAGAGTGGTAAATGTATAAACCAGTCGATACATTGTACAGTAAAAACTTATACTATTCTACAAACCTAAAGGCGCCTGAAGTGACCTTCAGGGAAGCTCTCCTTCAAGGACTGGCTACGGATGGCGGTCTCTATATGCCTCTTTCAATTCCTGTAATCTCAGAGGAGGAGATTGAAACGTACCCGGCGCTGGATTACTATGAAATTGCATTTAGGATTTTACGCAGGTTTACCGGGAATGATATAGAGGATGATAGTCTTTTATCACTCTGCCGCAATGCTTATAATTTTGATATTCCTCTCGAAAATGTTTATGATCGCATATATGTTATGCGACTGGATCAGGGGCCTACGGCCTCGTTCAAAGATTTTGCTGCCCGTATGATGGGAAGACTGATGCAGCATTTCTTATCACTTGAAGAGCGTTATCTTACAATCCTGACAGCAACATCAGGTGATACCGGCAGTGCTGTTGCGAATGCTTTTTACGGGCTTAAGAATATCAGGGTAATTATCCTGTTCCCCGCAAATGAAATCACTGTCCTGCAACGGAAACAGATGACAACTCTTAATGATAATGTCCTGATTATTGCTATCAACGGCAAGTTTGATGATTGTCAGAAGCTTGTCAAAAGCGCTTTTGTTGATCCTTCACTTTCGCATATACCTCTTTCATCTGCAAATTCGATCAACATTGGCAGGCTTCTTCCTCAAACTGTGTATTATTTCTATGCCTGGTCCAGACTTTCAGGAAAAACAGACGATACTGTTATCTTCAGTGTCCCCTCAGGCAACTTTGGAAACCTTATGGGAGGTATTATTGCCAGGGAGATGAGTCTGCCTGTTAAGAAATTCATAGTTTCAACCAACGAAAATGATGAGGTTCCCGTTTATCTTAAGACAGGAAATTATGTGACAATCATCCCCTCAATAAACTGTATATCAAGTGCAATGAATGTCGGACATCCCGGTAATATGGCCAGAATAGTAGCACTATACGGAGGAATAATGGACGAGAAAGGGGTGATTATTAAAGCCCCCGACCTTGAAAAAATGCGTGAAGACCTTTTTGCTGTGAGAGTTTCGGATAATGAAACCATGGAAACAATCAGGGATTGTTACAAACATTACGGATTGCTGCTGGAACCTCACGGAGCAGTGGCATGGAAAGGATTACAAACATATCTGAAACACGACAGAGCTAAAGTTGGAGAGAATATGCTTTGTATATCGCTTGAAACAGCCCATCCTGCAAAATTTCAGAATGAGATAGAGCGGCTCCTGAATTTTAAACCACATTTTCCGCCATCGTTAAGTGAAATTGAAAACAAAACTGAAAATTTCCTGCCGATGGACAATAATTATGATATATTTAAAAGTTTTATCCTAAGGTATTATAAACAATAAATTTGATGTATGTATATAGTATGTTGTGACCTTGAAGGAGTACTGGTACCGGAAGTCTGGATCAATGTAGCAAGATGGACAGGGATTGATGAGTTGAAACTTACGACCCGGGACATTAATGATTACAATGCATTAATGAAACGGAGACTGGAGATTCTTCATCAGCATGGAATTACAATTAATGATATTCAAAAGGTAATCTCTCTGCTTGAACTAATGCCGGGTGCAATGGATTTCATAAACTGGCTTCATAAACGGGTTCAGTTGATTGTTGTCTCAGACACTTTCAGGGAATTTGCAGATCCCTTGCTCGAAAAGATGGGATGGCCATTCCTGTTCTGTCACCATCTCTCAATCGACAAAGATGGCAACATAATAGATTTTCATCTCAGGCAATCAGAAGCCAAGATGAAAGTTGTTGAGGCATTTCAGAGTCTTAATTATCAGGTTATTGCCATTGGTGATTCTTACAATGACATAACAATGCTGCGAAAAGCAGAAACCGGAATGTTATATAAGCCTCCCCAGAACGTTATTGATGATAATCCCGACCTGAAGGTTGTAACTTCTTATAATCAGTTGAAACATATTGTGTCTGAGTTAATAGACCTGTAATGTTCATACACATCAGATATCAATCTGAAAGAGTGTGATGGTAACTTCACATCCGGGCAAAAGAGCCGGCATCAATCATTGAAAATATTTACCTGAGAATACCAGACATATATTGATCTGCAATCGCAGTCTGGTCCTTTGCGAGTCCTGATATTAAGACGATCTTTTCATCTTTCCATGCAAGGAATATTGTTCCGTTATATCCATCTGCAAAAACATATTTCCCGTTTCCCTGATCAATAAGATCAATGCCTGCGGTTGCCAGATAAGTTTCAACAGTTTTACGGCTTTCGGCCGGAGAGCTGCCCTGCATAATAAAAATTGAAAAATTATCCGGACCAACCTCATAAACTGCTTTAAAAGCTTTATTGAGAAAGTTATGGCCGAGCACACTCTCGTTAATAAAAGTCTCTCCATTTGACTTTTTACCTTCCGGAGGAAACTGTATTAGTATAGCAGGCATTTGAGTGCTGCCTTCAAGCAAGCCGGTTACCTTGTACGCTAACGTTTCTGCAGCCTGAAGTGTTTTAGGTTTTTTTGAATATGTCCTGATCTTCACATAGTAATTACCCTTGAAAAAATTTATTGCGCCATCAACATTGTATCCCTGAGCACCAAGGTCCATAAATTTGAACGTAGGTGAGCGTTCCGATGAATAAATGCCGAATGTCACGGTGTTATCGCTGTGCCTGTAAATTTCGAGTTTGATCACATTTTTACCTCTTTTATACTCGGCGACATGTAAATCAACGAATCCATAGGCAAGATAGTTATCTGCTGCTCCATCGATAAAATCCCACAGGTTTTCCGGAACATATACAGGGTAATCAGTTACTTTCTTATAACCCGAAAGATCAGGGAGAATTACATCCTGTGAATAGGAAGAGAAAGACAATAAAGTAAGTATAAGAAAAAAAAGAATTTTTATTTTCATTTCAACTTTAACAGATTAGTAGATTATTCTTATGCCAGAAACTCTTCAGGGACATTAACAAGCCTGGAAATATCAGTAATCTTTTCTCTGACCTTAAAATTCCGTGAGCATTCAACAGAGCATGTACTGCAGTCTTTACACGGGTTGTTGTTTATACCAAGTTCAGCAAGCAGTTCACGGGCCATTGCATAATTTGAATAACCATAGGCATACATATACGCTCTCATCAGATCGGGTACCGGCAGATTCTTCCTGCACACGGCTGTGCACTGGTTGCAACCGACGCAATAGAGTCCGGGATCAGCACTGGCAATCATAATATCATTCTTTTCCTCTTCAGTCATATTAAGATCACTCAGCACTTTCAGATTAACATCAAGATGATCGAAAGCTGTCATACCTGGTATTGCAGTAGTAACATCAGTATTGGCTAAAGCCCATTTCAACGCTGCTGATGCATTTGTTGATTTTCCTCCTGCCATTGGTTTCATAGTAACAATACCTATTCCTGCTGTGGTTGCTTTCTTAATTGCATTATTCATTTCCGTAATATAAGCTTGTCTGAAGTTGTATGATGTTAGTATTACATCAAATGTATTTATTGAAGCAGCTGCATCAATAACCAGAGGTTCATTTCTATGAGTTGAGAATCCGATAAATCTTGCTTTACCATCCTTCTTAAGCTTGTTTACGGTATTGATAATAGGCTTGTATTCAAACAATTCGGGATTACTGATATCATGAATATAGAGAATATCGACATAATCCATTTGAAGTCTGGAGAGGCTGGTATTAAATTTTGAAAGAAAATCTTCAGCAGTGGTCTGTGATGATGGTTTACCTTCCCTGTCAACTCCGGCAGGTTTAACTTTTGTGGCAAGAAAGAATGAATTTCTGGGGTAATTTTTAAAGAGATTCCCGAGCATTGTTTCATTATTTCCATTCTGGTATCCGTTAGCTGTATCAAACAGCTTTATTCCGTTTTCGTAAGCTGCCTTACAAAGGCTTGCATTGTCGGCCCTCATGACACCAAAGCCGATAACTGGCACTTTAAGCCCTGTTTTTCCCAGAGTCCTGTAAATAATATTTCTTTCCTGGTTTGATGGGGCAGCTGATACAATGGCAGGTGTAAAAGCCATTCCCGCAGCTCCAGAAATACCTGTCTTAATAAATCCTCTTCTGTTTAGACTTTTCATAAATAATTGGTTTAGTTTAACTTTCTTATCCTTACCTCAATATCTGTATCTTTAAGCAGATCAATAATTCTCTTTGTATCTGTATCGCCGTAATGATATGGGTATAATATTCGCGGTTTAAAAGCTTTTGCTGCGTCAGCTACCATTTCAGGAGTCATTGTGTATGGCACGTTCATCGGCAGAAAAGCGATATCAATGTTCTTCAAGGCTTTCATTTCAGGTGTATTCTCAGTATCACCGGCAATATAAAATCTTTTATCTCCGATTGAGAGCACATAACCGTTCCCTACTCCTTTAGGATGAAACGGTTGTCCTTTAGCCCGTTCATGTACAATATTGTAGGCCGGGACTACTTCAACCGTAATGTCATTTACAACTTTCCTGTCTCCCGTTTTAACAGCCTGTGCCCATTCTACCCTGGCAGCAGAATTCTGATTAGAAAGTAAGACTGTAGATTGCTTTCTCAAATCAGCAATCAGCTCTGCGTCAAGATGATCACCATGCTCATGAGTGACAAGAATCAAATCAGCCTTCGGAAGATTTTCGTAATTTCCCATACTCCTTACCGGATCGATATGAATAACGTAATTGTTCACCTTAAACATGAGTGAACCATGTCCGATAAAATGCATCTCCACTATACCTGTAGATGTGTTGATATTGTCAACTGCTGGTAAATCCTGCGAATAAACCGCTGAAGTCATTGCAGTAATAATTAAAGTGATAAATAGATTTCTTATTCCAGGTAAACGAAAACCGGTCATTTTTTTAAAATTTTGAGTGTGACAATATACAAATATTTGTTTCATTTTATAAATCAGTAACAAAGCTGAATGTTAATAAATCCTAAAATATGCTAAATATCATATTATATTGCAAATTTAACTAAATCCCTTTTCAAGAGCCCATTCGTGTAATAGAAACTTTTCCTTCATTTTCAGGAAAATGCCAACTGGCATCTTAAAGTCATAAAAAGAGTGTTCATAACAAAGATCGTAATAAGGAAGGAGACTGACCTTTTCATAATATCTTTTAATATATTCACATTGTTATTCGGATATTCATGTAACAAAATCCGAACTATAAGTATCGATCCAGTTATGTTAGTCAAATTTAATATATCCCCGACTCTATAAATCGAAATTTTTTAAATAACTTGCCTGCAGAATTTGGGTCATGATGTTAATTTATTAACATTGATACGTTTAGGGAAAAATAAACAAGCTAATATATTATTAGTCTTTCTGCTTGTTAAAGTATCAGCCGGCGGGCAGATACCGATAAGTTATAAATACCATTTTGAGGGTGATTTGCAGAAGAGTAATATTACTACCGCAGGTCAATATCTGGTCATCGACTATTCAATATCTGAACTTACCATTGAAAGTATCATTAATGATCATGGCCAATGGTATCGCGTTTCAATCCCCGGCCATTCTCAGACTACAAGTGCCGGAAAACCCGAACTTCCTGTTTTCAGCCGGCTTATTTCAATACCGGAAGGGTGTACATTCAGTACAAAAATATCCGAGATACAAGCATCAAAAATCACACCTTCAGGTAAGAAAATGAAAGGATTACTGTTTCCGGCACAGGAAGGGGAAACTAAGCAGGTCCAGAAGCAGAGACCTGAATTTGTAATTGACAGAGGTATCTATGCTAACAGAAGTACAATAAATTCTGATACAGTAAAGGTTGAGCTTCTGGGTAAAATCAGAAACAAACAGATCGCCAACCTGGTAATATCACCTGTCCGGTACAATCCGCGTTTAAATAACCTCGAAATAATTACCTCAATGAAAGTCGAGATTATATTTTCACATACTCCGGATTTTGATACAAAATCAGCCTGGCCTGAATCCGCACTGTTTAGTGAATCACTCACCAAAGGAATATTAAACTATAATCCGGATGATGTGATAACTGGATATTCAGACCAGCCGGTTAAGATGATAATACTAACAGATACTATTTTCAGGAAACACCTTGATCCTTTAATCAGATGGAAAACACAGAAAGGTTACAGGATTAATCTGTTATTTAAAGGTGAGGATCTGGCCGGCAGTACCTGCACTGAATTAAAAGATTCTCTTAACAAAATATACAATTCATATGCAGGAACAGAACCGGCTCCGGAATATCTATTGATAATAGGTGATGTAAGTAAAGTACCATATTACGGAACAGGAAATATTACTGACATGTATTATGGAGAATTTGACGGTCTTGGAGATTATATTCCGGATATGTACATTGGAAGATTGCCCGTTACTGACACAACACAATTAAAATCGGTGATTCAGAAAATTATTCAGTATGAAAAGTTTGAGTTTGCCGATACCAACAGTTTCTATTCCAGAGCTCTTATAACTGCTGGCAAAGACGCAAACTATGCTGATTATATGAACGGACATGTAAATTATGCAATTACTAACTACCTGACAACAGAAAATAAAATAGATAATTTCCATTTTTTCTATCCTGAATCATACACAAAAAAGGATTCAGTAATGAAATTGATAAAGAACGGCCTCTCATTCCTGAATTATTCCGGACATGGCGAAGCCGCCGGGTGGTTACATCTCGACATTAAAGTCCCTGATATTATCAATTTCGGGAACCAAAACATGTATCCTTTTGTGATAAGCAATGCATGTCGCACTGCCCAGTTTAATGACACCAGTTCATTTGGGAATAAGATGGTAGTATCGCCTGATAAAGGTGCAATAGGTTTCATCGGCTGTTCAAACGACTCATACTGGGATGAAGATTTTTACTGGGCTATAGGGACCGGAGTTCCTTCATCCACTCCGGAGTATTCAGAAACCGGTTTTGGAATATATGACAGATTATTCCATACGCATGGTGAATTGCCTTCAGACTGGTACGTATCGATGGGACAGGTGAATTATGCAGGAAATCTTTCCGTAAGTTCCAGCTTAAGTCCGAGGAAAAAGTATTACTGGGAAACTTATACCTTGCTCGGAGATCCAAGTATTATTCCAATTATCGGACGACCTGATTCATTCAATATTGCTTTGCCTGATACCCTTCCCAATGGTATTACATCCTTCTCCCTCACTCTTGAACCATTTGCATATATTGCTGTTTCACATTTTGATACATTATGGGATGCCTCATTTGTCAGTCCGTCCGGATCAGTGGAACTTAAAATGCCAGGATTATCAAATGATTCATGCCTGATTGTGGTTACAGGTCAGAACAAAGTACCAATTATCAAAACTATATACTTTTCTGATATTGGTGGGGAGTACATAAATCTTTCATCTTCAGATATTAACGATAGTCCAGGGAATAACAACGGAATTGCAGATTTTGGCGAGACTTTCTATTTAGATTTAACCATCGATAATCTCGGGATGACAGATGCTGTAAACTTATATGCTATACTCTCGTCAGATTCAGAATGGGTGACCATTAATAACAGCGTTTTATGGATAGGAACCCTCCCAGCACTCTCAGAAATTTTTCTCTCATATGTTTTTGGAATGACAATCGCCGAAGATGTGCCTGATATGGGAATAATAACAATTGATCTGATCCTGAAGGATAATGAAACAGAAAAACACTATAAGATTGATATCCCGTTGCATGCACCCAATCTCGAACTGATTACCTGCATTATTGATGATTCTGTAACAGGAAACAATAACTGTATAGCAGATCCGGGAGAAACATTCGATCTTATTTTTCAGGTAAGAAATTTTGGAAGTAGTAATACCACAGGGCAGATCAATATATCCAGCACTAATGAAAACCTGACGATCCTGGAACCCAGTGTCAAGTCAGGAGTGCTTCAGTTTGGTGAAGTCACCAGCATACCTGTATCAGTGAAATTATCTGAATCCGTAATCTCAGGGGATTTTGTTTCTGTATTATCAGTGCTTGACTGCACTCCCTATATTGTAAACAAAAACTTCTCTTTCAGGGTTGGCAGGATCAGGGAAAGTTTTGAATCATCTTCTTTTAACATATTCCCATGGATAAATATCTCTCCGGTACCGTGGACCATTACTGCCACTAATTCAGTTGATGGCATCGAGTCAGCTCGTTCGGGTGCTATTTCTCATAGTTCAAAATCTTCACTAATAATAAGAACTGTTTATTCAGAAGATGATACACTGAAATTCTTTTACAGGGTTTCTTCAGAACTGAATTATGATTATCTCACGTTTAAGCTCAATGGTATTGAGATCATAAAAAAGTCAGGAGACATATCCTGGGAGAAGAAGGAAGTAGAGGTCTCTGCAGGGCTGAATGTTCTCGAGTGGACTTATCAGAAGGATAATTCAGTTTCGCAGGGAGCAGATGGTGCATGGATAGATCTTATTGACTTTTCCACCTCCGGTTCTGTGAGGTATATTCAGAAGGATCTTGAGGTGGCCAGAATCGTTTCCCCGGAAAATAAGGATCAATACGATTATGAACCTGTTTCGGTAAAAGTGCTTAATGTCGGGAAGGACACGATTAACGGTTTTTTTCTTGCATATACCATTAATAATAGCTACCCTCCTGAAGTACAATATTTTACTAATACATTGACTCCTTTCAATGATTCTGCTATAGTAACATTTAACTCAGAAGCTGATCTTTCTCTTTATGGTACATATGATATTTCCGTATATGGATATGGAAACAATGATGATTATGTATCTAATGATTCAGCATTTATAAGGATTGAAAACACCACAATTAATGAGTTTTCAAAAGTCTTTCCGAATCCTTTCAACGATGAGATTAAATTAGTAATTAACACACGTTACAACGGACTGGTACGAATAACCCTCACAAATACATCTGGTCAATGTCTGTATGATAATGAAAGAGAATTAATTGCTGGAGAAAACACTATAAGTATCAATAGCCATCACCTCAGTCAGGGAATTTACTATCTTAAAATCAGTGGAGCATATATCAGAAAGGTTATACCGCTTGTAAAGATTAAACAGTAACAGTTTTTGGTTTAACTGTTATTAAATTACGGCACATCTTTAATAATATTTATTATGGATACTAAGCGTCCAACACGTGAGCGAGCCCTGACACTATTCAGACAATACAACCAGTCAGAGAGTCTGCTTAAACATGCTCTGGCAGTTGAAGGAGTAATGAGGTATATGGCCAGGAAAGCCGGCGAGGATGAAGAGAAATGGGGAATTATCGGTTTAATACACGATCTTGACTGGGAGATGTACCCTGATCAGCATTGTAAGATGACAGAAAAGATACTTAGGGAGAACAGTTGGCCTGAAGAATATATAAGGGCAGTATTGAGTCATGGCTGGGGATTAGCATCTGATGTTGAGCCGGTCTCTCTTCTTGAAAAGACTATTTTTGCTGTTGATGAACTTACCGGGCTAGTAGCCACAAGTGCACTTGTAAGGCCTTCAAGAAGTGTTCTTGACATGGAAGCAAAGTCGGTAAAGAAAAAATGGAATGATAAAAGGTTTGCCGCTGGAGTTGACAGGTCTGTGATAGAGAAAGGCGCAGCCATGCTTGGTGTAAGTCTCGACGATCTTATTACTGATTGTATTATGGGAATGAGGGAGGTAGCAGAGGAGATCGGATTAAAAGGAAACATGTAATCAATTACGCATAAAAAATAATAGGTAGAGCCATGTTGGGTAGAGACAGGTCTCAGACCTGTCTCTACCCAACATGGCTCTCCTAAAAAAATTAAATCAGAATATTATTACATCTCCTTGATCATTATGTTCCTGAACCACACATCATTCCCATGGTCCTGAATTCCTATATAACCTTCTCTATCAGGATTAACAAACCATTCCCAGTCTTTGAATTTTGAATTCTCAACCATCTTATTCCAGTCGTCGGTCCATAGATGAAATTCAAGAACGTTTACTCCGTTGGATTTGAAAACCACCGTTCCCTGATAGCACAGAATACCAGCCTGATTCCATTCACCAGCTGGTTTAGTATTCTGAGGCACTGCAGGAATGAGGTCGTAAAGTGAACCGGCCTTCCGGTTACCATCAACACCAAGCTGGGCGTCAGGGTGTCTTTCGTTATCAAGTATCTGCATTTCAGGAGATGATTTGTAAATAGGTTCATCGGGAATCTCCTGTGCAAGAATGAATATTCCGCTGTTTCCTCCCTCAGAAATTTTCCACTCAAGAGAAAGTTCGAAATTTGAAAACTTCTTATCATAAATGATATCACGACCACTGGCTTCACCGAGTCCTGTGCCGATACAATGTAGTGTTCCATCAACTACTTCCCAGCCTTCAGTGGGAAAAGTAGTTTGATTGTAGCCACGCCATCCGGCAGTTGAGGTTCCGTCAAAAAGAACAGTCCATCCATCAGCCTCTTCCGTGACAGCTGGTTCTGCTTCAGCTTTTTTTCCTTTTGAGCGGCATGATGTTACAAGTCCCATAATAAGAATACATGATAATAGAATGTTAAATAGCTTCATAGCAATATATTTTAATGTTTAAAGTAGTGACGGAATGCGTTCCGTCACTACTTTATTAATTTAAATTTAATTTATTATGCAGGCATGTCAGGTAATGACCAGCCCTGGCGATAAGTATGTTTAACCATCTCGGCAGCAAATTCTTTTGCTTTCATCCGGTCAGTCCACTTCTTATTGAAG
Source organism: uncultured Rikenellaceae bacterium (assembly GCA_964596715.1). Taxonomy (GTDB): domain Bacteria; phylum Bacteroidota; class Bacteroidia; order Bacteroidales; family VadinHA17; genus LD21. The sequence goes on along the minus strand of CAZQVL010000020.1, from coordinate 42,248 downwards.
GTCGGATGCCCGTCTTCAATTGTGAATGCATCTTCAATGCATATTCTAATTGTGTCATCATTGCCGATATTAGTAAACTCCATCTTCTCTCCATCCCACTCGAGCACTTTATTAAGGCCCTGAAGTCTGACAGCAAGTACTCCCATAACAACCATTTCGTTGAATGGTCCGGCTTCTGAGAAGTCTGATTTTGGCATAACTCTGCTTTCCGGGCTCTCTTTACATGCGCGTACCCAGTCCATTTCATGACTTTTTTCCGGAGGCAATCTCCGTTCTGTTTGCGGTACAGTGGGAACCCTGCCTGAAAGTAACCATGGATCACGGCCATAGCATCCACATATCAGTTTATCTTTTGTTCCATGGAAAATCACACCTCCTCCGCCGTTGTTCATATCTTTTCCTGCCGGCCATCCTTCCGGTTTGGGAGGCTGTAGTCCGCCATCATACCAGGTGACCTCAACTTCAGGAAAATTAACTTTAGAACGTCTTGGAACAGGCCTTTCGGGGAAGATCATTGAAACCATCTGGGCATTTGGAGCACAGTCGGTCAGAAGCAGTGTTGAGCTTCCCTGTGCTTTGACAGGATACTGGAGTTTAAGACCTTTGAATACCGGATGCAGAATATGGCAGGCCATATCACCAAGTGCACCGGTACCAAAATCCCACCATCCTCTCCAGTTCCACGGATGGTAAATACTGTTATAGGGTCGCATCTGTGCCGGACCAATAAAGAGATCCCAGTTCAATGTCTCAGGCACCCATTCGCCTTTAGCAGGACGGTTCAACCCCTGAGGCCATATCGGGCGGTCAGTAAATGCTTCAACTTTACTTATATCACCAATCTCTCCATTCTGTATCCATTCCACAGTCAGATTAACACCTTCACCTGAAGATCCCTGATTGCCCATTTGTGTTGCAACTTTGTGTTTGACAGCAAGCTTTGTTAGCAACCTTGATTCGTAAACCGAATGAGTAAGCGGCTTCTGAACATAGACATGCTTACCCATTGTCATGGCAGTTGCTGCAATGATACAGTGTGTATGATCGGCTGTGGCAACAATAACAGCATCGATCGATTTACCCATTTCATCATACATCTTCCGCCAATCCCAGTAGTGTTTTGCATTGGGATATGCTTCGAAGATCTTTTTTGAATAGGCCCAGTCAACGTCACAAAGTGCAACTATATTCTCCGTGGGAGCAACAGCTCTAAGGTTTGAATTGCCCATCCCCCCTATTCCGACAACAGCTATATTAAGTTTGTCATTGGGGGCTCTGTGACCAAGTCCGCTGATCACTGAGCTTGGAAGAATAGTCAAACCTGCGGCAACAGCACCGGTTCTGCCTATAAATGACCGGCGTGTAATGTTCTTAGAATTCTCTTTCATTGTCAGTTATTTTAAAATTTACAATTTAATTGATTTATAAAAATAATAATTTCCAAATGAAATTCCTAAATAATTAATCATACAGATGATACGTTGCCAGTTTCTATAGTTCCCTGATCCATATGTTTCTGTAGGCTACGGGGTTCCCATGATCCTGAAGAACAAGTGACTGAGGTCCATGGTTTTTTACGGAATATTCTGGAATACCGATATAGAGTGTTGGTCCTCTAAGACTTACATTATTCTGTATTAATACACCGTTGTGAAGTACGGTTACTCGTGGCGGAGTGAAATAAACAGTACTGTCGGATGCAAAACGTGGCGCAGTGTAAATAATGTCATAAGTTTGCCATTCCCCGGGTTTTCTGCATGCATTAACAAGTGGAGCATACTGTTTGTATAGACTGCCGGCCTGCCCTTGAGGATAAGTTTTGTTGTTGTAACTGTCAAGAACCTGCACCTCATAAAGCTCCTGCAGATATACACCACTGTTTCCCCGTCCCTGGCCTTCTCCAATGACTTCGGAAGGAGCCTTCCACTCTATATGCAACTGAAAATCATTGAATTGTCGTTTTGTCTTAATAATACCTGATCCTTTGACACAGATCAGTTCACCATCCTTTACAATCCATTTGGTAGGATTTCCTCTGCTGTCTACCCACTCCTTATTGACATCAGTTCCATCAAAAAGAATTATGGCATCAGACGGAGGCATGCCCGGCTGAGCACCTGGCTGTATGATTCTAACTTCGGGTTCCCATATCTCAGTCATTGCAGGTGTCATCCTGTTTGGGTCCTCAGTTCTTTGCCTCTGCTGTGTAGCTCTCTCCTGTTGCTGCGCAATACAAATGGCAAATGTGCCCAGCAAAAGACTAGTAATCAATAAGCGTTTCATATATATTTATTTTTTAATGATTAATTGATAAAAGTATGAATAATTTGTTTACAGCCAAATGAATTTAAAACTCCAGATTATAAAAAATATTAAATGATTTTACCTTCAGTTTATATATATGAATTTGGTTGAAAATTGATAAATTGCCTGAAATGTATTTTAATGGAAAAACAGTATTTTTCTCTTGAACCTGTTGAAAGTAACAGACTGACAAGAATATTCCAGCTGATATTCGGCATCGTATGCATTGTAGTCGCTATCTTCTGGCTTATTTATAATATCAAATCCCTCAAATCAGACACAACTCTATGGATCACAATTATTTTCCTTGTTGGCTTCAGTTTATACCAGATAAATGCCGGGCTTGGAAAGGCAACACGGTTTATTGAAATTAATAAGGATAAAATAAGAATGAAGAGAAATTCACTTCTACCTGTCAAAGAAATCACAGCTTCCGAAATTGAAAAGATAGAAATGTTTCCTCTTAACCTTGTTTTCTTCATCCGGGAAGGCAGGAGGATCTATCTCAGGTTTGGAACTTCCCTGGCAGACAAGATTGAACCAATCAAAAATGAGCTCGCAAACTTTGCGGATGCTCATAACATCAATACAGAAATTAAAAGCGAAGAACTGTAGAGACTCTATTTCAAGACTATATCACCAAAATCCATTAACCAGTTCCAGTCTTTCAAAAGCAAATTATGAGTGCCTTCTCTGACATGATAGGCCACTTTGCCGCTTATTATCTGTTTATCCAGTGGCGGCATTGCTTCTGAGAGAACGGTACCTGTTTTTAAAAGCCGGAATACCGGAACTGAATGATAAAGTGACAGATATGAACCACGTGGATCAGCCCACAGATCCTCACTGGCTGAAGTAACATATACAGCCCGTGGAGCTATAAGAGTCATAAGCATATGCATATCAACCGGGAGGGCATCTTCATTATTCCCGTACTTTTTATAATTCGAACAGAACCAGTGCGGAAAAGACGAGTTTATCCTGGCAACGGTTTCGCCAAACCGTCGTCGGGCCAGTGCAGCCCCTCCGCAACCCGATTCGTTGCTGATTACCAGTGCGAATCTCTCATCTTCCGCACCTGCCCATAATGCAGTTTTACCTCCACGGGAGTGGCCTAACACAGCAATCTTTTTGTGATTTATATCTTTATCGATCTCAAAATAATCCATACAACGGCTTGCTCCCCATGCCCACGCAGCAATGGTTCCCCATGCATCCCCCTTACGTTCACCTCTGTCAAGAACACCATGAATCCCATTCCTGAAATCATCGAAGTTATCGGGATCAACATCAGCATTACTAAAAACCGCTATCCCATAGCCTCTTGTAATAACCTCTTCTGCAGGCCAGAACTCACTCTTTTCCTTACGTGTCGGATCAGTGTTAGCAGGATCACGGTTATTTATCAGGAGATAAAGAGGTACAGGTTTCTGTGCATTATTTGGTACAAAAAGAGTAAGATGAATAACAAGCGATTTATTATCAGCAGCGATTGTAATATCGACTTGTTTAAGAGCTGCTGCACCATCCATTGCATTTCTGTCTTCATTTACAATTGTAAAGGATTTTTCATACGGTGTTGAAGGCACTCTGCCGTAAACATACTCCCTGAAGAGTTCAAGGATTTCCTGACGACGTACCTTTCTCCAGAGCCGGGGAGATGTTACTTTTTTGCCATTGTTTGTTATAAGAGGATCAGGTAGAATATAGTCCGGAACCTTCTCTTCGTAGTAATTAAACTGTGGTTGATTTTTTGATAGTCTCTCAACAGTCTCTTTTGATGCCTGCCATCCTTCTTCAGTCTGGGCGAAATTTTCTACTGGCATAAGCAGCGAAATAAGAATTACTGATACAATTAATGAATTAAACCTTTTCATAGAAATATGTATTATATAAAATCATAAACTTTCATAATATCAGGTCACGGATTACGCTTCGCTAACCGATTCCGCGGAGCGGAAGAGCTCACTGAAGGTAAATCCGCGACAGCGGCGTGCGGATTACGTATCTCATGCTTTCGTAAAAGTCACTGACTGACTGCTCTTAAGTTTCGGATTAATAAACTTAAGCATTATCCTTGTAACGCCATCAGGCCAGTATCGTTTTAATGAGTTGTCCGTGACCTCTATGAATTCAATTTCAGGTTTTACTATCTTAGGATCATAACTCATATTCAGGCTGAATCCGTTACCGTCAAACCTCAGCAAACCGGGTTTTACCTCAATTACCTTACAGTAAGTCATCAGGTAAGAGCTGGTGGGTTTATTGGTAATGGTGGTTAACTCAAACTTATCGGTAATTACAAAGCTCTTACCCCGGTTTAGTCTATAAGTACGGATCCAGTTTTTTACCTGGGCTTCTTCGGGGTAAGCCCCTGAAATATCAGTCGAGAAAACAGCTTTCCTTTCGTTAGCAGTAAATACTGAATTCCGAGCCTTATACTCACCACCCTGCATCTGCCCTGTTCCGTTGATCAGCGGAAGATTATGATATTGCGACTGCATAGTCCATATCTCATAGCGGTTGGAACTGAATGTTTTGGCAGTATATGTTTCACGTCCGAGGTCAATCATACATGGTTTCCCGTCGTAATACATAACACAGGTGCCTGCATCATTGTGGTTATGGCTTTCTGCGTTAAACCCGCCTTTAGCTGCAAAGAAGAAACCCATAAAACTGCCTTCTTTATCACGGGCACCGGCAATCTCAGTCTCAGGAAACCAGAAATCAGCGACCAGGGCTTCATTGGCTTCCGCTGAGGTGATTTCAGGTAAAAGAACAAGATTTTTGATCTGATCACATATTTTGCCTGAAAAACTATGCTGTCCCCATTTGTTAAGTTGTGCAAGATAAGCGCCAAAATGTTGCATCACAGGGTCCTCAATTGCTTTCCCATAAAGATAAACTGATGCCGGATTTCCTCCTGTGGTGGCATCGGCATCAGCAAAATTAATAAAGTAAGGAGCATGAATATTGACTTTGTAAAAGTACTTTCCAATATTCTGAACAAGCTGGTTATCGTATACATCAAACTTGCCGCCGGTAACATCTTTCAGTATTGCAAGACTCTGATATAACAAAGCACCTGCGGCTCCCCAATATGAAGGTCCCTCATCACATCCGCCGTCATCATAATAACCGTTAAGAAATTTATCCAGAGAATTAATTATTTTTTGTACCTGTGCCACCTTTCGCCCCGGATCATCTTCAGTTAGAAGAAAAACATTAAGCATATTATAGTTAACCCACGGATTCCAGTTATTTGGGCGTCCTCCCCTGAAACCCATATATCCAAAATCGGTTCTTTTAAAATAGGGGTTCAAAGCTTTATTGGTTATTTCCTGTTTTAATCTGCCGGAAATAAGGGGATGGACTTTATCAAATTCATCTTTAAACAGATACAAAGTCCATGAAAGGTCGCTGGCTATTTCACCAACACCCAGATCGACTGTTGGTTCGTTTATATCAGGCAAACCGCCTTGTGCTTTCTGGAAATAGAGATGTGCTGACCATCCCCACCATGTCTGTTCACTATAATACCATACTGCATTTATAATCTGATCAATAAACCTGCCTTTGCCTTCAATAAGTTCACCCATAACGAGTGAATTAAGTGCCCTGCTGGGGGCAGAATAGGCACTCTGTCTGCGATCACCTGACCTTATGAACTCAAGATAATCGGTGGCCTTTACCACAGGCCAGTTATAGTCAAGATAACCTTCTGCACGTTTGATATACTCATTCCGAAGATTAGATGGAACACTCTCCCAGAAAGACCGGTTACTGTAATCAGGCAGTCTGTTCCACGAGTCATCAGTTATGAGCGTGTTCGGCAGATTGATATTGTTAGCTTCGGCAGCAAGTATATTTCGTTCTTTTATCTGGGCACCTGCTTCAGCACTTGCAATAAGCAAAAGAATGGAAATCAGACAGCTGCCTGATTTGAAGATCCTCAGAGAATAGTAAAATTGTTTCATGACCAAATAATTTTTATCAAACTTACATAAAAAAACAATGATGACTCTCTTTGGTTTTAATATCATACAAGCTGCAACCTGCAATCTATAAATAGCATTAAGTATTAATAATGTACTTTTGCATTCAAATAATATATTTTCAGGAAATCATAACAATGGACTCTCTTTTCAGAAAAATCGATGACAGGCTTGAATGTCTTTTATGCCCGCATTATTGCAAGCTGACTAAAGGGAAGACAGGAATCTGTGGTGTTAGAAAAAACACAGGTGAAAAAATTGAATTGCTTACTTATGGAGTAATATCGGGATATGCCCTTGACCCTATAGAAAAGAAACCTCTTTACCACTTCTTTCCCGGAAATAATATCCTGTCAATTGGCTCATATGGTTGCAACATGAGATGCGATTTCTGCCAGAACTGGCATATTTCACAAAAGAAAATGGAAAGTTTCAGAGCCGAAATAAAGCCGGATCAGCTTCTGAAAGAGGCAATACATGCCTACAAAAATATCGGATTAGCTTTTACATACAACGAACCTTTGATCTGGTTTGAATTTATCAAAGATACAGCACTTCTGATCAGGCAAGCAGGCTTATGCACCGCTATGGTCAGTAACGGTTACATTAATAAAGAACCTCTCAATGAGCTGATACAGTTCATCGATGCTTTTAACATTGATCTTAAAGCATTTAATAACGATTTCTATAAAAGACTTACAGGAGCTGATCTGGAGCCGGTAAAGAACACACTTAAACAGATAGCAAAATCGGGACGACATCTCGAGATTACCACCCTTATCATACCAGGGCGCAATGATGACGAAAATGAGATGGCACGTGAGTCAGAATGGATTGCTGATGAACTGGGAAAAGCTACACCTTTTCATCTGAGCAGATATTTCCCCATGTATAAAAGAAATGATCCTGCAACTCCAAGGGAAACACTTGAAAGACTTTCAGAGACTGCTTCAAAATATCTTGATTATGTTTATATAGGAAACACTGTTTCTGAGAAAGGACAGAATACAAAATGCAGTAAGTGCGGAACAATTGTTACAACAAGATCGGGATATAATACAAGGACCATGAACCTGGACAGCGAAGGAAGATGTAAAGTCTGTAAAACGTTGATTTATGAATATTTTACTTTTTCTGCTTCGACAGAGCACTAAGTCTTTCGAATAGTTTGTCAACTCCTATGTAAAGATCTCTTTTAACAAGTCGATAATGCGATTTAACTGCCTTGTGATCATCATTCTTTAAAGGATGATTTATCCTGGTGATAAGATCGTTTCGTAAACTTACTGCATCTGATATTATTTCTGATACTTCATCCGCATTGTCATCAAAGTGAACACCACCATAAACAAAACAGTCCGATATTAATTCAAATATCAGATTATCAACATCTTTCTTAAGTTCTCTAACACTTGCCATATATTGAAAATAAATGGTAAATATACAAAGATAGTAAAATGTGTTATCTCCATATTAATCAGCATCATTATCTGAAAGAAACCGACGGATGCTCTCCTCTGATTTAACCATGTAAAGTTGTCTTAATCGCTCAATGAGTGGAAGCCTCACATTGAAATAAATATTATCGATGCAATAAAACTGCAGTACCATAGGCGATGTACCTGTCATAAAAACGGCATCATACGAAGCAATATCATCAACATGAACACTTTCAAAATCAACCTTTATACTGTTTTCTCCGCAAATTTCAAGAATATGTTTACGAGTAATCCCATTAAGAATTTTATTATCCGGTGATGTAACAAGAGTTTCTCCCCTAACAAAAAAAATATTTGAACGGCTTCCTTCTGTAATACAGTTATGTTCATTAACCAGAAGAGCCTCGTAACCTCCTTCCAAAATAAGTTTGTGATATATTGATGACCTCAGTTTATGATTAATCACCTTTGATTCAGGATCTTTCCGTTCAGCATAATAAAGGATGCCCTTAACACCTTTCTTATATTGCTCCTCAGAAGGATAAATTGGTTCAATAAAATACACCAGGTAATTGCAGGTTTCATTATTGTAATTAAACACTATTTTCAGGTTTGTTTCCTTTCTTTTTTCAGCTTTTGTAAGCTTAATTATATCTTGCCGGAGAGTCCTGTTATCTGCCAGCATCTCTTTTCGTTGATGCCTGGCACTACTTTCGAGGCGTTCCATATGATCATGAAAAAAAACCGGATTACCTTTCACCATTCGAATGACCTCATAAACAGAATCACCATCATAAATAAGTGAATTATCAAAATGTTCTGCAGGATATAATTCCCCGTTCAGGACAAATTTTCTTCCGTAACATTCATTCATAATAATTTCTTTTATAAAACAAAATTACAAACAATAAGAGACTCTGCCAGTAATTCTGATTATATTCGTACTCATGATTGTACTGAATTTCTAAGTTCATGTATGCCATTGTCGATATTGAGACTACCGGTGGGAGAACACGACTGGAAAAGATAACTGAAATTGCCATTTACCAGCATGACGGAGAAAAGATAACCGGGGAGTTTGTTTCACTTGTTAATCCTGAAAGAAATATTCCGTATTTCATCACAAACCTTACAGGAATAACTAACGAGATGGTAGAGAATGCTCCGAAGTTTTATGAAATAGCCAGGAACATCATTGAACTCACAGAAGAAAGAATATTTGTAGCCCATAATGCCAAGTTCGATTATTCATTTATCAGACAGGAGTTTAAATCGCTTGGTTTCAATTTCAGAAGAAGTGTTATTGATACAGTAACACTGTGCAGGAAATTTTTCCCGGGTCACCGGTCGTACAGCCTCGGGAACATCTGCAGAGATCTCTGCATCCCCATAAACGGAAGACACAGGGCATCAGGCGATGCTCTAGCTACAGCAAGTTTATTTAAAATGCTGATTGCAAAAGATTTCGAGATTAGTGGAAAAAAATCGAGTCTTCTTATTAACACAAAGATTTCTAAGCTCAATCCTAAACTTGACCCTGCAAAGATTAATGAAATACCTGAAGAACCTGGTATTTATTATTTCTACAACGAAGAGGGAGACCTTATCTACATAGGTAAGAGCAGAAATCTCCACCAAAGAGTATGTACTCATCTTTCGAATAATTCTTCAAATCGTACGATGGAAATGCGTGATATGATTGCAGATGTTGACTGGGAAGTAACAGGTAGTGAACTTATTGCGTTTCTAAAGGAGTCAGTCGAGATTAAAACAAACAAACCGGTTTATAACCGTTTGCAGCGAAGAACCAGTTTCCGGTGGGGTATTTTTTGTTTCACAGATCCTCACGGGTATATCAACTTCCGGTACGGTCAGATCAACAAAGACAAATCCCCGCTATCTGTTTTTACTTCAAAAGAGAGTGCAAAATCTAAACTTGCCTCACTGGTCGAACAATTTTGTCTTTGTCAGAAACTTGCCGGCCTGTACGATACAGATGGCGCATGTTTCCAGTACAATGTAGGCATATGCAGGGGTGCATGCTGCGGAACTGAACCACCCGATGAATATAATGAACGTGCAAAAAAAGCGTCTGAAGAATTCATATTTACCCGTCGTAACTTCTTTATTATCGACAAAGGAAGATGCGAAGAAGAAAGAAGTGCTGTAAAGATCATCAACGGCAGATATGCCGGTTACGGGTATTTCAACATTAATGAAATGGGATTTGGACTTACTGCAATCCACGATTGCATTAGATCCGCAGATGAAAACCGTGATGTACATATTATCCTTAAACAGTACATGAAAAGGTATAAAGTAGAAAAGATAGTAGAATTCTGAAATAATCTATTTTTGCAGAAGAACTTAATAATCAAAAATATGACTGTTTTCACGCGAACAACAAAAAACCTGATATTAAAAATTGATGAATTCTTTGATAATATTGAACTTGGTCTGCTGGTCTTCAAAGAAGGAATAAAATCGTATCTACTGAATGATATGGAGGCATTTGCAATCCATATTCAGAAGATCGAATCACTGGAAAGCAATGCGGATAGACTACAGCGATCCATTGAAAATGAAATGATTACTCATTCTATATTACCTCAGCACAGAGCTGAAGTAAGTTCGCTTATCGAAGAGCTTGATGAAATTATTGATTCCATGAAAGGTTCATTGAATGAATTTAACATTGAAATGCCGGATATCCCGTCGTCATTGAATAATAACCTCATTAATATAACTGAATTTTCCGTTTCTGCTGCTGAGGAATTGATTCCTGCAGCAAGGGCATATTTTAAATCCCCTCATACCGTCAGGGAAAAACTACTTAAGGTCTATTATTATGAAAGTGAGACAGATACGTTTTCCAGAAGTACCAGAAAAATAATATTTCAGGACATGAAAGAGCTTGATCTGGCTCATAAAGCTCATCTGAGGTACATTATCCATCATATCGAAAGAATATCTGATCTTGCACAGGAGGCTGCGGATCTTCTTTCGGCAATGGCGATAAAAATAGTAATGTGAATTGGGTGCTATGATTCTTTTCTTCCTGACAAGTGGCCTCTTTCTCGGCTGGTCCCTCGGGGCGAACGATGCTTCAAATATTTTTGGGTCTGCTGTCTGTTCACGTATAGTGACCTTCAGAAAGGCGGCAGTCATTGCATCGGTTTTTGTGATTCTTGGTGCTGTCATTCAGGGAGGAGGTACTTCACAAACACTGGGGAAACTGGGATCTGTTAATGCCCTTGGGGGATCATTCACCTTGGCACTTGTTTCAGCCGTTACTGTATATATAATGACCAAGTTTGCCCTCCCTGTATCTACTACACAGGCTATTGTAGGAGCTATCATCGGATGGAATTTTTTCACAGGCAATCAAACCGATGGTAAAACCCTTACACAGATTGTCTTAACATGGATCTCAGGACCAGTTATTGGTGCAGCTTTTGCCATTCTTTTATTTATGGTTCTAAGGCGATTTAAAAGATCAGCTCAGATCCATCTTATCAGATTTGAATCGTATATCAGAAACGGACTTATTGTAGTTGGTGCTTTTGGTGCTTACAGTCTTGGTGCCAATAATATTGCCAATGTTATGGGTGTTTTTGTGCCTGCATTCAACCTGCAGGAAATAGATATTGGATTGTTTTCCCTTTCATCCAGTCAGCAGTTGTTCCTTCTTGGAGGACTGGCAATTGCCTTCGGTATAATAACTTACTCGAAGAGAGTAATGGAAACCGTAGGGAGCAGCATTATTGAACTCTCATCCGAAGCTGCACTGGTAGTTGTTCTGGCTCAGGCACTTGTTCTGTTCATTTTTTCTTCATCAGGCCTCTCTTCAATATTAACCTCCATCGGACTGCCGCCAATCCCCATGGTTCCTATTTCCAGTTCACAGGTTATTATCGGCTGTGTGATCGGTATAGGATTGTACAAGGGAGCAAGAAATATCAATTTCAAAATACTGGGTGAGATTGCTGGCGGATGGCTTGCAACACCTGTCTTGTCAGGATTGCTAACATTCTTCTCTTTATTTTTTATGAAAAATATTTTCAGTTTGAATGTAGGCTATAAAACTGATACACGTGCACCAGATGATCTTAATAACATTATTGCTACAGGGGCAGCATCGGATATGTCTGATATCATTAAATATCTGCTTCTCGGGTTGCTGATTACCGGAACACTGGTAATTATCTTTTTTTATTTTCTTGACAGGAAAAAGCAATTTGAACTCCGTAAATCAGAGGAGAAGTTCTGGAAGAATATAAAGTAAGGGCGACGGGCTTCAGGCTTCAGGCGAAAGGCGGCAGGAAAAAGGTTGCAAGTTGCATGTTGTGGGGAACACTATTTTTTCTCTAATATCAGAAGCAGATCACTTTCATAGGGAGAAGTAACTGTAATAATTGTTCCGTCGTCGATAGCTTTACCGTTTGAATATTCATTTCTTACGGGGTCGAACCAACGTACATTGTAAGTTGCATCCTGAGGCTTTCTGATCTTTACCTGTAATTTTACAGGCAGATATAAAAGGATGGTGTTATTGTCCAAGGATTTCACTACAGAAACAAATTTGTTATAGGTTTCATTTCCAAGCTGTTCAACAAGTAATTCCTGTGCCGGGTACAGATTCCACCACTCAAATCTCCTAATAAATCCTGCCATATAGCCCATCTGAATCGAACCGGGCAGATTAATACTTACATCCCATGGAGAAGTCCATGGTGCATCTGAATGATTCAGGATCTTTTCTCCCGGTCGCAACCATGGCCAAATACCGTTTGCCCCATAAGTTATCCCGGCTATTGGTGTTGCAAAAAGACTCCAGTAGCAAGCGTTGCGAATATCCTTATCTGTTATTGTTGTTCGTATCTCTTCGTAGTTAGGTTCAAGGTTAATTAATGGACGGGCCGGCAGTTTTTGCCATTTCATTGCATCAGATCCCTGAGCCGAAAGAGTAATAACTATGGAAAATTGTAACAAGGCAGAGAAGATATTCCTTCTTATAGATGCAATTTTCATTTGATTGAAGTTTATCGTTTTGCTGTTACTAAGTTAATCTAAAGTAGAATTTCTACGGTGTTTTTATGAAATTAATGTAAATTGTTTTTTATGATTTTTCAGTAACGGGCAACGGGCCACATGCGACACGCTTTGCAACCATTCTGTTGGCACTCTAATTGAGATGTTTCCGGTTTGTCTTTCAGGTCTGATGGAATGGACAAAATCTCCCAACCGCTGGATGAGGCGGGCTGCTGCTGTTTCACTTATAGTACTTGCCAGAAAAATTAAAATCCCTGGCAATGGCAAAATAGAATTTTCACTTTATTAACTTTGTAATCTAAATGATAAAAATAATGAAAGGACTATTTTCTGTAATACTTATCTTCTGTCTCCCTGTCTTATCTTTTCCCCAGGACAGGATCACAGGGAGGGATTTTGCTACCAGGTCGGAGGTGATTGCACGTGATGGTATGGCGGCAACCAGTCAGCCTCTGGCGACGCAGGTAGCGATTGATATTCTGAAAAAAGGAGGCAATGCCATTGATGCTGCCATAGCTGCAAATGCAGTACTTGGTCTGGTTGAGCCAACAGGATGTGGTATTGGAGGGGATCTTTTTGCATTAATATGGAGTGCTGACAAAGAAAAACTGTATGGTTTGAATGCCAGTGGAAGTTCACCGCGTTCATTACGGCTTGAATATTTTAAGACTAACGGATACGAATTCATTCCTTCGCGCGGGCCACTTCCTGTATCTGTGCCCGGATGTGTTGACGGATGGTACGAGATGCATGAATTGTTCGGACGTCTTCCAATGAAAGATGTTCTTCAGCCGGCAATTAACTATGCCCAAAATGGATTTCCCGTTAGTGAAGTCATTGCCTACTCTCTTAATCAGGGGACTCAGGTTCTGAAAAATTATCCAAATGTAAAAGAGACCTATATGCCCGGAGGTAAGGCTCCTGCAAAAGGAGAAATTTTCCGAAATCCCGATCTTGCAAATACCCTCGAAAAAATTGTAAAAGGTGGCAGGAATGAATTCTACAGGGGGAGTATTGCAAAAACTATTGCTGCTTTCATGAAATCACAGGGAGGTTTCCTGACATATGATGATATGGCACGTCACCATTCAGAATGGGTTGAACCGGTCAGCACCAGCTACCGGGAATATGATGTCTGGGAACTGCCCCCGAACGGTCAGGGTATTGCTGCTCTTCAGATCCTTAATATCCTTGAAGGTTATGATATCGCTTCCATGGGCCTTTATTCAGCCGAATATATTCATCTTTTTACTGAAGCCAAAAAGCTTGCTTTTGAAGATCGTGCAAAATATTATGCAGATCCAAGATTTAGTGAAGTACCAGTAAATCAACTTATTTCAAAAAAATATGCTGTGGAACGCCGTAAGCTTATTAATCATGAAAGAGCTGCAAGAATATATAACGCCGGCAAAATTGAAGCAGGAAATACAATTTACCTTACAGTTGCTGACAGATTCGGTAATATGGTATCGCTTATTCAGAGCAACTACAGGGGCCTGGGTTCAGGAATGTGCCCCACTGGTCTGGGCTTCATACTTCAGGACAGAGGCGAACTGTTCAGTCTGGCTGAAGGACATGCAAATGTTTATGCACCCGGCAAAAGACCATTTCACACAATAATACCGGGCTTCATTACAAAAAACGGCAAACCATGGATCAGCTTTGGTGTCATGGGAGGTGATATGCAGCCACAGGGCCATGCTCAGATAGTAGTCAATCTTATAGATTTTGGCATGAACCTCCAGGAAGCAGGTGATGCTCCAAGGATCTATCACACCGGATCCTCAGAGCCAACAGGTGAACAGATGACAAATGGCGGAACACTGCATCTTGAGAGCGGATTCCGATGGGAAGTTATACAGAAGCTCTTATCCATGGGTCACAGGATCCAGTGGAACCTTGGTGGTTATGGAGGTTACCAGGCTATTATGTGGGATGATAAGAACAAGGTGTGGTATGGTGCGTCGGAATCAAGAAAAGATGGTCAGGCAGCGGGGTATTAAAGGCACAGGGCTGAGGGCTGAGGGCTGAGGGCTCCAGCCTACGTTAACGCTTCTGCCTTCCGTCATCGAAGTCCCGATTTATCGGATGAAGATGACTAGCAAAGCAGGGCTTGAAGAGTTGAGCAAATAACTTAAAAATCTCGAAATGATAGTTAACAGATATCACAAGTGTCTGTTTATGACAAACATAATCAGAAGTTTTATCCTGACGAGCCTGCCTCTCTCCATCTTCTCACAGACGGAAAAGATCCAGGCGCACGATCCTGTTATGATCAAACAGGCAGATTCCTATTACCTTTTCGTTTCATTTGATTTCTGTTGCAGGGGGATTGAAAGCAACTATAAGGTGATGGTTGGCAGATCAGAAAATATTACAGGTCCCTATGTCGATAAAAATGGTGTTAAAATGATCTTTGGCGGAGGAACGCCGATTCTTACGGGAAATAAAGAATGGCCTGGTGTCGGGCACAATGCTGTTTGTTCATTCGATGGAGAGGATTATATCATCTATCACGGCTATGATGCTAAAGACCAGGGTAAATTAAAGCTACTGATAGAAAAGCTGACCTGGGATGGCGATGGATGGCCACTGGTTCGAAAGTAACAGGATTTGGTAATCTTTAATAAAAGATATAATAAATAAGACAGAACAATCGATAACTAAAAAATATTAATATGAACTCCAAATTTATTAAACTCCGGATGCTATTTATTCTTATAACAGCTTGTTTCTCAACTACCTTATTATCACAGAATGCCAGGATAAAGATCGATATTGATCGAACCATAGGGCAGGTTGATAAAAACCTGTTTGGCAATTTTGTGGAACATCTTGGCAGGTGCGTTTATGGTGGTATCTATGAGCCGAGCTCAACCTTATCAGATGAACAGGGTTTTCGTAAAGATGTGCTCGAAGCAGTTAAAGGACTTAATGTCGCACTTGTAAGGTATCCGGGAGGCAACTTTGTATCAAATTACCACTGGATAGATGGCGTAGGTCCGAAAGAGGCCAGAGTACCGAGGATGGAGCTGGCATGGGCAAGACTTGAACCCAATACTTTCGGAACCAATGAGTTCATTCAGTTCTGCAGAAAAGTGGGCACTGAACCTTATTTTTCAGTAAATATGGGCACAGGGACCATAGAAGAGGCACAGCGCTGGGTTGAATACTGTAATGTAAAGGGAGGGCCATATTATGCTGAGCTTCGTAAAAAGCACGGATTCCAGGAACCATACAATATAAAATACTGGAGCCTTGGCAATGAGATGGACGGTTTCTGGCAGATGGGTCACCTTAGTGCAGAGGATTACTGTAAAAAAGCACGTGAGGCTGCCAAGCTGATGAGACTTACATCACCTGATATAAAGCTGATTGCTGCCGGTTCATCTAACTACCGACCCAATGCCGATCCTGATGAATGGAACAGTACTATTTTACGTGAATTACGCGATGTGACAGATTATATTGCACTCCACATATATGTAGGAAATCCTGATGATAACTATTATAACTTTCTTTCTACTCCTCTGGTATGTGAACAGCGGACAAAGCTGGTAAAAGGAATGATCTGTGAGGAGATGTCGAAAGCCGATCGTGGCGGACGTGATCCTGTCTATATTGCCTGGGATGAGTACAATGTATGGTATCGTGCACGTACAGATGAATCCATGAAAGGGACCAGGGCACTTGAGGAACCATACAACCTTGAGGATGCACTCGTTATAGCCGGATTTCTCAACGTATTTGTTCGCAATGCCGACATTGTAAAAATGGCTAACATGGCACAACTTGTGAATGTGATCGCACCCATCTGGGCTGAAAAGAACGGCATATTCAAACAGACTATTTATTACCCTCTTGCCCTGTTTGCCAATAATGTAAAAGGGACTTCGCTGGATGTTTTTGTCGATTGTGATACCTACGATACTGATGAATTCTATATCGGGCTCGGTGAGAGCCAAACGAAACAGACCAATGTTCCCTACCTCGATATATCAGCAACATATAGCAACGGTGAAGTTGTTATATGTGTTGTGAACAGGAACAAAGAGAAAGCTATCACTACCGATATCCTGTGCCAGACAGGTGAATTTACAGGACCTTTCAGTGTATTCGAGGTCAATGGTCCGGATGTGAAAGCGATAAATAATTTTGATAAGGAAAATGTGAAAACGATTGCAAAGGCTGATATTAAGCCAAGAGGAAACAAAATAACCTATTC
This sequence comes from uncultured Rikenellaceae bacterium, assembly GCA_964596715.1. Lineage (GTDB taxonomy): Bacteria > Bacteroidota > Bacteroidia > Bacteroidales > VadinHA17 > LD21. Next base: position 25,233 of record CAZQVL010000020.1, on the reverse strand, counting down.
CTTCCCGGCTCATTCATTTACAATGATAAAGGGGCAGATAAAATAAATATATTCTCAATCCAGACACTGTTTAGTAGAAATAGTTAAAAAATTAAATAAAGATTTATTAACTGCGTGTAATCCGTGGTTAAAGCATTCCAGAGGTTTAACATCTATCATTAAACAATGTCCCATTCCGGATACTGCATTGCTGAATTCATGAAACAATCGTACAATATTGTATTTTAATTGCATCTTTGTACTATATTTTAGTTTTGATTATATCAAAATATTCTGATGAATACTATCAAACTAGAAAAAGGAATTATCCATCTTTTACTCCCTTTCCGTCTATGCTCGAAATGGGCTCCTGAAAAAAACAGTTCAGAAAATGATTTGTGGACAAAAACCGATGAAGATATTCCAAGACTTGATTTTCTGCTTGAGCATGTAAAAGATTTTTTTACCAGGAACTCCAGGACTGAACTGGAAGATGAAGCAGCCTGCATTATCATGAAATTGAATATCCGGGCCCTCCCGGTAAAAATGTTTAATAATAAGGTTTTCTGGCTGAGCAACAAATCTTTCGATAGCCATCAGAATGCAAAAAACCTGCTTAAATTTCCTGTTTATATCGATCCCGGATCTTTCAGACTGATAATACACCCCTTTACCAGTGTTGCTATTTTACTTTACAGTATAGAGTTAGTAAAATCGGGTAAAAATAACGAACTACCCAATCTGGGTGATTTCATTCAGATGAATTACCTTATCCGTTTGTTCAACAGGCATGATGAAGCATATTTAATATCACAGAATGAAAGAATTGAAGAACGAAGCAAGGCTATCCAACTGACAGAAGGTAAAAGCTCCGATATGTTCAGAAAAGATGAACCGGATAATATGGAACAAAGGGGCTGGAGACCCAGGCATTTAATAAACTATCTTCTATTTGACCTGAACAATGCTTACAAGGTTGAATTCTTCGATCATTACCACTTTTCTCCTGTCTGCTATGTACAACCTGCAGAAGAGATAACAGATGAAGAGCTGGTTCATCGTACATTGTTTTTTTTGAGAAAGGTGTATGATTTTGATTATACTCCGGCCACAACTATCCTGCAACGTGAAGCAGAGCTTTTTCACCCTTACAAACAGATTTATTATTCATCGAGTCTTGAGGGCGCTGTAGTGCTTAATAACTGCAATCCGTCAGATCCTGAATTCATCAGAACATTTTTCTTTACTTCATTCCAGAAGAGCTTATGGCTTACAATTCTTGGTTTCTTACAGCGGTCAATATTCCTCCAGCTTATGAAAGAAGTATCTGATATTGATCCGGATGATCAGCAAAAAGTGAAAGAGTATCTAAAGAGATATACCAATTTATCATTAAAAGCGATCTTTTCCAAAGTATCAGTATATCACCAGCACAATGATTATTATGATCTGATAACTCATAACCTTCAGATAGTAGAGTTACAGACAGAGCTGAAAGAAGAATTACATGAATTGAATAACCTGCAGCGTCAGTTCCATGAAGATGAGGTGGAAAGGTATGAGGAGATTGAAAAACAGTATGACAAGAAACTCAATGTTATACTGTTTGTTCTTTCAGTCTTTGGCTTGACCGAGATAACCTATTCAGTTATTGGAGCTACATCAATGTCGCTTATTCAGCATGCACTGGCAATCGGGATCCCCGTAATTCTTGGAATTGTCTTCTGGCAGGTTTTATCGTACAGGAAGAAATAGAGGTGCTGGGTGCTGGGTACTGGGTACCGGGTGCTGGGTGTTGGGTGCTGGGTCTATTTACCTACAACAAGCAACAATCCCTACCCCACATTCAGCAGCATTTCTTCCTCAACTTCTGTAACTTCAATAACCTTAGTTGTGCCTCCGGTCTCCAGATTTATTCCATGAGGTATATTTGTCTGCCAGGATCCTCCTGTAAAATCAGGTACATCAATTGATTGTGATCTGTTTGCAACAGACCATTCGCTCAGAGGAGCAATTGAACTCCAGAGTGCACCATCATAAACATCCTGATCGAGAGGTAATCCATTCCTGAGACAATCAATCATTCTCCAGTCCATAATGAAGTCCATACCTCCGTGTCCGCCAACTCTCCTGGCCATTTCACCTACTCTTTTCACAATTTCAGGAGTGTATGTGTCGGTTATTTCCTTCATTTCTTCACCTCTCACCCATCTCTCTCCCAATGCAATAAGCTGGTTCGGATATTTCCGCGCCATACCATCTGTACCCTTTACGAGGTGAATTCTTGAATAGGGCTGAGTGGAGGATACATCATGCTGAATCATTATAGTTCTTCCCAAAGCTGTTTTAACAATTGTTGTGTTTATATTACCCCTGAAACTGGCATCTTTCCATTGTCCAAAGAATGAATCCTGCGTAACCATTTCCTTCTCTTTTAGTCCCATAGTAAAATCATTTGAAGACATTGAGGTTAGATATTCCAGCTTATCCCCCCTGTTTATTTTCATTGTCTGGCATATTGGACCAAGACCATGTGTTGGATATAGATTCCCATTCCTGGAGGCGTTTTCACGTAGGCGCCACATATCGGTATATCCGCCATCACTCTGTCGTGAGTCGTCTGGCTTGGCGAAATTCATATTCAAAAGGTTATGAATATATGCACCCTCACCATGAACAATATCGCCAAACAGTCCATTCCGGGCCATATTGAGTGTGAGAAGCTCAAAAAAATCGTAGCAACAGTTTTCAAGCATCATACAATGCTTCTTTGTCTTTTCAGAGGTTTCAACAAGTTGCCATGCTTCATCGATAGTACGGGCTATAGGTACTTCAGATACAACATGCTTCCCATTTTCCATAGCATGAACTGCCATTGTTGTATGCCACACCCATGGAGTGCAGATATAAATCAGATCAAGGTCGGGCATTTCAACCAGGTTTTTCCATGCATTTTCATCACCATAAAATTCCTGAGCATCTGGCCTGCCTATTCTTTCGAGATATCGCTGCGACCCTTCCACAGCTACCTGCCTGAGGTCACCCAACGCTCTGATATCAACTCCTTCAATATATGATAGACGTTGTACTGCTCCGCTTCCCCTGTTACCAAGTCCAACAAAACCAACACGGACAAGAGGAAGAGCCGGAGCTGAATAGCCCGACATATTAAACGTCTGAGTATGTGTTCTTTTTACTGATTCCAGGATCATGGCCAGGTTTGATTCAGGTTGTCTGGGTTTACAACCGGAGATAAATCCTCCGGTAAAGGCACCTGCTCCTGCTATTGTTGCTGTTTTTAAGAAATCACGACGGTTGCTTTTCATAATAAAAAAATATTCAGATTAATTTCTATTTGTTCAAAATTCATTGCAAAATAATACTTTATTTGAAATTATGTACTCACTTATGCCAAAACAAAAAACTCTGTTAAGCTCTGTAACTCTTCTATGGATCTCTCTACAATAATAAATTCACAGTTGTACACTTGTTTTTCTTCATTCAATACTTGTACTTCCTTTTGAAAAGCCATATACCTATAAAGAAATAAACAGATGCCATCGCAAATATCCATATAAGTTCGAATGAAATATCAGAAAAGGTGGAGTTGTAGTTCAGTATTTTATTAATTGCTGTTGTGGCAGTTGCCGTTGGAAGAATATCATTCAGATAAAGCTGATTCCCTGCCAGATTAAAAAGATTTATTTTTGGTAAAGGCATAAAACAATCGGAAAAGAACACCAGGATGAAGAACGGGAAACACCCTAGTGTAAGCAATCCAAACATTGTTCTGATAAAACATGCGGTTATAATGCTTATACTTATCACTGAGAAACAGGTCACTGCACCAACAATGAAAAGCAGAGGTATCGAACCGGATGTTTCATATCCTGCTGAAAAGGCTGAAAAAAGCGTTAAAAGAAGACAGATCAATCCAATAATAATCTGATTCATAGTCAGGGCAGTCATGAATTCTGCTGATGTAAGTTTCGACAGAGTAAGTCTGGTAATGGTATCCTTTTCGACTTCTCTTACAATTGAGGCTCCGGCAGTAAAAAGCATCATTATAATTGACAGAACCAGCATTGCCGGAACATATAAATCAAACTCATCCAGCATCTTTCCCCTGCCTGCGAACTCATAATTCATATTCATCGGCAGCTCGATTCCCGTCTTAGTACCCAGGTAGCTATATGTCAGATAATCAATAAATGAAGCTGCAGTCATATATTTAACATTAGCCTGATCGCCAAAACTTGTCAGAGGAGAAATAAATCCGGTTTCTGCTACTAAAAAAGTCCTGAACGATTCGGAGAAATCATCGGGAATTGTTACAAACAGATCCGCATCCCTGTTCTTAATCATCTTCTTTGCGGTTGAAGTGTCATAAACCAATTGGATTTTCAAAAAAGGCTGACCTTCATCCGTTTTCATTTTACCCCATTCTCCGATAAGTTCTTTTGAAAATATCCCAGGATCATTATTCATTACCACCACACTGTAAAATGATATTTTGGGATTCCCCATGTACATATACATCAGGTAAACAAAGAAGGGAGCGAATATAATAGCCAGGATCAGTATTTTCCAATCCCGGAGGTTTTCCTTAAATGTTTTTATGAAGCAGGATAATACTTTCATTCCCTTAAGCTCCTCCCTGTGAGACTGATAAAGATATCCTCCAGACTGCTTTTTCTCAGCCGTATATTGTCTACCTTAATATTATGTTCCCTTACAACTCCCAGTATACTTTCAAGTGCCGGTATGGGATCATTAATACTAATAGACAACCTGTTTGCAGATATAGTCATGTTGAATGTCACTCCGGGGTCAAGAAAAGATAAAAATTTGTTGTGAGCAGATGGATTTATATCTACTTCAATTAAATCCCCGCACCCGCTTATTTTTTTTATTTCATCTGCCACTATACCTGTTATACAACCATAAGATCACATTATATCCCTTTCACCCTTTTGCAATATACCTGATCAGTGTACCGAATTTTGGTCTTTTCCCCTGAAGAATTATCGTGGAACGGAAAATGCGGGCTCCTGCCCAGACACAAAAGACCGTGAATAATATTACTCCGATAAGACCAACTATCGGTTGCCATAAAGGAATTGTAACTGACGTTGATTGCCTCAGGAGCATCAGCATTGGTGTCCAAAGGGGAAATAAGGAGCATCCCGTTGCCATCTTTCCCAGAGGATTCAATATTACAGGCATCATTAAAAACAACGGTATAATTATAGGTAACATAGCAGGAAACTGCATTGCCTGTGCATCCTTTGAATCGTTACAGGTTGCTCCGAGAGCAGCCATTATTGATCCTATCATAATGATATTCAGTACCATATATATAAAAAACCAGTGGATCACATGATATGGTATTAATTCGTTCAAATTCATCCGGCTCAGAGTAAACACTGCCCCTGCCACGTAGATTGCTGACGTAGTGAGTGAAACACCCAGGCTCCCAATGATTTTACCTATCATAAACTGTTCCGGTGTAACTGAGCCCAGAAGCACTTCTGCAATTCTTTCAGTCTTCTCCTCCATAACCGCTGTAAGGAGAGGAATTGCTGACATCATCAGCATCATAAACATCAGAAGAAGGAGTACATAGGGTACGAGGATTGTTTGTAACTCGCTGCTCTTGCGGGCATCAATTATCGCCCCGGTCTTGGTATCAATATTAAGTAATCCCAGTCCTTCAACATTAATCCAGTAGAACAGATCCGTCACTTTATCCTGGTCAACTCCAAGTTCAAGTATTCTTATTTCCCTTATTCTATTGTTAATGATATTACTAAACCAGCTTCTGTTGTTATCCAGAGCTGCATTTTCAGCAAAATAAAAGATCCCTGACTGTGCCCCTCCCGGCTGCGGATGGATAATATCTGATCCTATCTGGATAAACGCATGTAATTCCTTCTTTCTCACCCTGTCGCTGAGGTCAAGTTTCTGCTGGTTCATTTCAGAACTGTCAGGCCTTATGAACTCAAAAAAAATTGCAGGTGCAATTTGTTCACCCTTCTCATTAAAGATTTCATTTCTATTCCTGTTTTCCACCGCACTTGCAAGGTAATCTTCGAAAAGACCGGAATGATCGATGACAGCAATCCGTTTATCATCAAGGTCCACTTTATCTTTAAACAGGGTAAACACCAGGAGCCCGCCACCCATGAACAGCGGAAGCAATATTAGTGCAAGAATGAATCCCTTGGTTCTGACAGCAGCACGGTACTCACGTTTGGCTATTATAAGAGCTTTGTTCATTGTTTTCAGTTTTTTCAGGTCTGGCAATCCGGATAAAAATATCATTAAGTGAAGGAGAAGCAATTTCAAATTTCATAACCCTGGTTCTGGCCATAATGGCTGCCAGAATTTGCTGGTTATCAGCTTTATTGTTCATCCGTATTTCCTGCATTAATCCAAAATCATTGATCTTCTCAATACCTGGTATGCCATCCAGAACAGATACTCCACCCTCTGAATGAATGAGTATTGTATCCTGACCATATTTTTTCTGAATAGATTCCAGTGTTCCATCGAGGATTTTTCTCCCCTTGTAGATCATAAATATGAAATCACACATTTTTTCAGCCACTGCCATATCATGGGTACTGAAAAGAACAGTAGCACCCTGTTGCCTCAGATCCAATATTACTTCTTTGATTATTTCGGCATTGACAGGATCAAGACCACTGAACGGCTCATCGAGAATGATAATATCAGGCCTGTTAATTATGGCAATAATAAACTGCAGCTTCTGACTCATTCCCTTACTGAGGGTTTCAGCTTTCTTACCGGCCCACTTTGTCAGATCAAACTTTTCAAGCCAGAAATCAGCCTCTCTGGCTGGTTTTGGCACATTTTTTAACTCGCCATAGAAGCTTACAAGCTCTTTCACTTTCATTTTCCTGTAGAGACCTCTTTCCTCAGGAAGATAGCCTATACTGTCGAGATGGCTTCCAATATGCTCTCTGCCAAAGATACGTATCAATCCATTATCGGGATACAGAATATTCATTATCATCCTTATTGTAGTTGTCTTTCCCGATCCGTTTGGTCCGATGAAGCCATAAATACTGCCTTTAGGAACCTGCAGTGAGAGATCGTCAACTGCGATATGATTACCGTAACTTTTGGTAATATGGTCAAGCTCTATTACACTCATTCATTTTTTAATTTATTTCATTTTCTTTCTATAATAAACTTATCTTCTTCTGTTTCCTTAACTCATCCCCCTGAGGGGTTGTCTAAAAAGTCACATTTAACCCCCCATCCCCCCAAGGGGGGCTTTTAAAGTGACTGTAATTCAATAAGTCCCCCTTGGGGGATTTAGGGGTAGGAAAACAAAACGGGTATTTCAATAGACCCCCGGCAAAACATTGAAATATATTTAAATACTTTCAATAACTCCGAATTCAATTAAAACATCAACAATATCAACAATTTCAGGAATATTTACTAAATCAATACCTGCTTTCTTCATTATTTCCTGTAAACTTAAATGATCAGCACTCGGGAAAGGGAGATGAAATAAGAATTTGCCCTGGGGAATAGAGAGGTTCAGCTTTCTTTCAGTCCGGTCACGCCCCTCCCCTGTCCAGATTACGATATTGCTTATGTAATCATTACTTCTTGACGTTGTAAACCTTACCGCGGCATTTTTTTTCTCCCTGATTCGCACATTAAGGCGTAAATCGGTAACTGTTTCTTCCCTTAAGATATGACTCAGATCGATCTCCATACATATTTTTTTTACTTTCAGGGAGTATCTGAAATATGGCCTTTTCCCTTCATAGACTTCTTCTTTATCAAGTATTTGAAGATCATACATATCTTCAAGATAATCCTGAACAGTCTTTACATGAAGATCAAGCCGTGAGGCAGCTTCGGAGGCAGAAATGCTTTTATAGGTCGCCAGCAGCCGGAAGAGATCTTCAGCATAATCTTTGGAGATGCAGGAACCCAGTATAGCCGCCTGTTTAAAATCCATTGCCATTTCTTATTTATGATGATAAGCCTAATCCAGGTTCATCCAGCTTATAAACAATCCTGTCAGCTCCCTGAAAGTCGAATGCAACCCATGTTCTGGTCATACGAAATAAAATCATTTGTTTCTTAATTCATCGATCATTTTTCTGCCATATTCGTAATCCGGATTCAGCTTTACGGCTATTTTGAAGTATTTAATAGCCAGCCTGTTCTCCCCCTTCTTCAGATATGCTTCTGCAAGAGCATCGTTAGCCAGAAATGATCCGGGATATTCCTGTACGTTTTTCAGGAATATTTTTATTGCATCATCAATCCTGTTTTTATTTAACAGGTTGTGTCCCAGATTATGCAACATTTTCTCCGAAAAGAGGTATTCACTTTTACCGGAATTTTTTATTTGATCATATCTTTTCAGTCCGGCATCGACCCCGGAATCATTTACAACTGGTTCAATGGCATTTGTTACAGGCTCACCTCTCAGGAATTCAGTTTTTACTGCGAGGATCATGCCGGTAATTTCATTTTCGCTACCCGTTGTAAATCTGATCTCATAATTACCTGTATTATCAATCCATTTATCATCCGCTTTTGAATAGCTTATTCTATCTTTTGATCTTCCGAGTGGTTCCTGTGTAGTAAGTACACCATCGTGAAACATTACATCAAGAGACAGCTTTGCAGGGGCAAACTGATAATTACCAGTAAATTTTCTCAATTCTTCAGGTATTTCATTCAAACCTGTGTCGGGGGCTGACATTTTTCTTAACCGAGCATACTGATGCATAATCATTTTGTCAATCTTACCTTCCACATTCTTCCCCACCGTCAAACTCAATTCCCGTGTCAGTTTGGGGTACCATTTTCCCTGTTCATCAGGTGGATTTAAAGCCAGAATTATCTGACCGGGAATATCAATAGCAAGACCACCATCCTTATAAATAATTTTAAACATCCTGTGCTGTTCAATATTCATATAGCTACCTATTATAGGTCTGAAGGTATCAGGAATGATGGCATCTTCATTTTTTAAATCTGACCTGTAATCAATGATCTCCATGGCTACCGGCTGGAAGTTAGCTTTTTCTCCCAGACGAATATGACCTGCATCAATGTAATCAGTCTCATATATGGTGGCATCAACCGGAATCCAGCCTGCATCGCCCATATAAACCTCGGTCCAGGCATGCTGTCCGAAACTGCCTTTATAATTTGTTGAATACATGCAACCAACTGATAATCTGGCAGGTATCCCCACAGCTCGGCAGAATGCTGCCAGCAGCCTCGAGTGACCACCGCACTCAGCTTCACGCATCCTGAGGGTGTTTATTGCTGTCTGACCTCCAGGCAAGGCGCCGGCAATATTTTCAGCTACCCATTTGCTGAGCCTGACAGCAGCTTCCCATGAGTCTTTCGAACCGGAAGTAATTTTTCCGGCTTCGGAGATGATAAGAGGATCATCTGACTCTATCATCATTTCCGTTTCGAGGTATTTTTTCAGTTCCGGTGATTTGGAAAAGTCGGCAGGAAATCCGGGAGCATTTTTCCCATCATACTTAACTGGTTCAAGCTCAAATACTCCGTCAATAAGATTCCTTGTTATTGTGCCGGTAAACTTCTGGCCAGGGAAATTCAATTTTTCAGGTGTCAGGTTTTCTCCGTATGAATTTATCTCTGCCCTTACCTTAAGCCACGTCATATCCATAAAATCTGGAATAATTTTATTGACTTTTGCAAACATAACATCATTCATATCCACTATCCTGATCCTTCCCATTACTGATTTATCAGCCAGGTAGATACTTCTTCCCGCTAACTCAGCTTTTATATTAAATCCATCTTTTTTATCCAGCCACAAAACCGTTTTTATCCCTGATGAATAATCTGTTTCTTCAAGTACCAGTGCATGTATAATACTATCGTTAATCGTTATATCTTCTTCGGTTTTCCTGGTATAACCTTTCTCGACAAGATCACCTCTCAAAGGCTCATAGACCAGGTATTTCTTTTCAGACAGGCCTTTCTTTATAAAATCTCTGAACAAATGTGGATATGTTGTCTGCGACGTGATGATAACATCATTATTCAGCGGTGTAACTTTTGTTGCTCCTGTAGATACATTCCTGTGATAAGCTGTATCATTTCTGATGCTCGTTTTCGAAGTAATTGCAGACTCGCCGGTTATATACGAAAGATCAATCATCAACGCCCGATCTGATGCTTTATCTAAGGTGTAAAGAGACTTAATCTCCATATCAACCCCCGTTTCAAGCAGTGACATCTTCAGGGTTATATCGGAGTTTTCATATCGCACACTTCTGCCGTCGAGCATGCCATCGCAGAAAGTCTCCACGGAATATCCGCATAGGATACCGTTAATCTCAATCCCGAAATAACAGGTCTGTCCTCCTGTTTTACAGGGATTTGAATCCTGGGCATTTGCATATCCTGTCGAAAGGAATATATAAATAATCAGGATAATCTGATAAAAAGTTCTTTTTCTTTTCATAACATTCAAAATTAAATTATTGATTATTTAGCTGATTTTAATTCAGTTATTATTCTTGACTCAAGGCCTTTCTTATAATAATCGAGAAATCTGACGAACACGTTTGCCATTGAGGAACAGAGCTGGTCGAAGCTTAACCTTTCTTTATAGTCCTTGTAATCTTTTTCGGAGATAACCACTCTTATACTCCCGTCATAACCGAAAATAACATTGCTGACCTCTGACGGTTCAGTAATGACCATCAGGCTTTTATTCATGGAAAATGCAATAGTGACTGAGCTTTCGAGATAAAAAGGTTTTGCCACATAACTGCCATGCAGGAACCTGATAAAACCAAGCAACTCATCTTTACTGCACTCAAACTGCCCTGCGACAAAGGGACGTTCGGTAAAACCATCCGAAACCTCATAAATTCTTTCTGACGCCAGCCTGAATAACCTGCGTGAGTTAATCTCGAACCTCTCGTGGCTGTAGATTGACTTCCAGTTTATTACAATAAACAATATTAAAATAATGAAGCTTGAGAAATAGGTAAATTTGAATATGTCGCCAAAACCTGAATAAATAAACGAGATCTGGGCCGTGGTAATGCCAATAAGTATACCAAGGACCGGATAAATCCAGTTTTTATACCGGAACCATTGAATTATTCCAAGGACTATAAAAAATAACGAGACAAGGAATACGGTAATAAAAGGAAATTTTACTATTACCTCGCCTGCAATTTTAAGATATCTTCTTATCTCAATTTCCGAGAACAAAAGTATATATGATATGAGGATACCTATGGGGTAGATCCACCCTATTGACATTTTTATTTTCGAATTATAACTCATGATTTACAATATTTTATATACTTCATTAATTTTAAACTTTACAAATATATAACTTTGAATAATACAAGTCAAGTATTTCCTGAAAAAAATTCAAAAAATTTTATTATGGGGAAGCAGGATAAGAACAGAAACTGCATCAGGAATTAGATTATACCCATGAATTTCAGGATACCGAGGATACATGTAAGTGTTAAAATGATCCCTAAAACAAGGTATACCAATTTCATTTTTCTCCTTCTCATCTCTACTTTTTCAGTACGGCCCAGATAACTATCTTCAAGATCGGCCAGGTATTCTTTGAGAGTCCGCATTGAAATTTCAGCTGATAACTTCTGCACTCCATACATAAATACCAGCATGACCAGGGAAACGACCACAAAGAAGCCAGCTCTGTTAATCCGGTAAAATCCATCCTGGTTATCCACAAGAGTGTTTAACGCGAAAGAGAGCATCCAGACAACAATGGCTGTTATTATCAGCCATATCTCGTAATGGAATCTCAGGAATTTTATTTTGCTCTGGAGCAATTCCCGGAGATCTTTGCTGAAATTATTTATTTCACGGATCCTCATGAAAATAAAAAATCCGTACCCGAGAAAAAGCAGGGAAAGCCCAAGTAATCCGGATTCAACTGCAAGCATGACAGGATTGGACCTATAGCCGTGTTGAGAGCTACCCTGTACATCCATGTCTGAAATTTTGATTTGCCCCTGAATGAAGGAAAAGAACGTCAGAGCTGATAGATGATCTCCTGCTTCAAATCCTGTCTCTCCTCATAAGAGGTAGCATAAATATTGCATATTTTGTGTACCATATCCTCATTGTTTGTGATGTGATCCAAAAACTCCTGTTCAAGATCTTTTCTTACCATTCAGATTTCTTTAGCTTATTATTTGAAACACATCTGAGAAAACTACATAAAATATTAAGAAAATTGAATATTAATTATTGACCAATTCAGGATATTTCGGAACTCCTCTCCTGTTTTTGTGGCTTCAAGATGAGTTACGATGCGGATTGGAAGGACGAAGCAATACCATCTATTCGCTAAAAAATCACCAAACAACAGTTAATACCCCGGATTTTATACTTTTGAGGTAAATAGAATTGCGGGATGATCTTCAGAAATATTTCCCTGAAACCATACAATACTTTCGGACTTGACTATAAGACTGATTGTCTTGTTATATTAGAAACTGAAGAAGAAGCAATTGCTTTTTTCAGGGAAAGGGGGTCATATGCTGAACCGCTGCTTATTCTTGGAGAAGGGAGTAATATTTTATTTACGTCTGATTTCAAAGGGACGGTGTTGTACCCCAGGATAGAGGAAATTAAACATGAAAAACATGATGACTCCAATGTTTTAGTCTCGGTTGGTGCCGGTGTAAAATGGGATAATTTTGTTGAGTGGTGTGTAAATAATGATCTCGGAGGAGTTGAGAATCTTTCGCTTATTCCTGGTTTGACAGGAGCTGCTCCTATACAAAACATAGGAGCATATGGTGTTGAGGTAAAGGACACAATAGAAAGAGTTATTGCTGTTAAGCTGGAGGATGGATCACTGACGAAGTTCACAAATGAACAATGCAGATTTAAATACAGAGACAGCATTTTTAAGCGGGAATATAAAGGTAAATATCTGATAATAAGGATCTATTTTAAACTAAGTACAAATCCAGTTCTGAATACCAGCTACAACTTATTAAAAGAAGAGGTTGAAAAGCTGAGGGGAGAAACCCTTAAAAATGTAAGACAGGCAGTTATTAATATCCGCAAAAGAAAATTGCCTGACCCTGAAATTTTAGGTAATGCAGGAAGTTTTTTTAAAAATCCAGTAGCAAGTATTTCTGCTGCTAATGCCCTTAGAGAAAAATATCCCTCATTACATGCATATCCCGATCAATCAGGCGGAATGAAACTGGCGGCAGGCTGGCTGATCGAACAATGTGGCTGGAAAGGCAAAAGAACAGGTGATGCAGGTGTTCACAATAAACAGGCCCTTGTTCTGGTAAACTACGGGAATGCAACCGGCAAGGAATTATTTAATTTATCTGAACAAATTAAAAGCTCAGTCTTTAAAAAATTCGGAATCACCCTTGAACGCGAAGTAGAAGTGATAGGAATCACTTGAATATTCTTCTTTTATTAAGCTCCCTCTGATAAATTGCTGCATACCTGTTATGCTCCGCAAGTGTTCTGGAAAAATTGTGATATCCCGAGAAATCAGCTCTTGCAGCAAAATAGAGATAATCGTGCTCTTCAGCGTTCAAAACAGCATCAATACCTTCAATGGTAGGACAGCCGATAGGTCCGGGTGGAAAACCTTTATGCCTGTACGTGTTATACGGAGAATCAACCTGGAGGTGTTTTGTCAGGATCCGTGTTATTGAAAAATCATTCAGTGCAAACTTGATAGTGGGACATGCCTGCAAGGGGATACCTCTTTTGAGCCTGTTAAAATATACACCGGCGATGCGAGGTTTCTCATCCTGTTTGGCCACCTCATCATCGATTATTGAAGCCAGTATCGATACTTCCACTGGTGTAACACCTTTTTCCTCTGCTTTTGCGAGTCGTTCTTTATTCCAGAATTTCCTGTACTCCCCAAGCATCCTTTCATAAAGATCGCCTGCACCTGTGTTCCAGAAAAACTCATATGTATCTGGTATAAACACAGATATTACATTCTCCCTCGTAAATCCATCATCTTTATAATTCTCAGGATCGCATAAAAATGTTATTATCTGCGAGGAGTCTGCCTCAATTTGTCCTCCAATCTTTCCTGCAAGATCATTCAGAGTCCTGATATTATTGTAAGTAATCCTTACGGCTGTCTGACGGCCCGAACGTAACAGGTTTATCAAGCCTGTATAACTAATGTCTTTATCAATCATATAGCGGCCGGGTTTGACCAGGGATGGATAATTTTTCTTTCGGGCGACCCATTCAAATATCCGATTATTTCTGATTTCCAGATTTGATTCTATTGAATCCATTGCCTGGAAGTATGTTGAGCCTTCCGGTATATATATAATAGCATATTTCCCCTCTATGCTGACATTTATTCCAAATAATAAAAGGTATATCAGCAAAGCAGAAGCTAATCCGGCAACTGCAAGGATCGATAGCAGTACTTTAATCCTGTTTCTGTTCATAACTTTCAACCGATTTGCAAATTTACAGATGCTGTTGTGAAGTACCAAATCGTTATACGTTAAAGTTACTGATCGTTATTGGATTTTATATTTTATTAATTCATACTTTTGCCCGTAGAAATTATTCAATTATAAATTAACTTCCAATGAAAATGTCGATATCAATGATCTTAATTCTTATAGCTATAGGAATAATCACAGGTGCAGTTGCAGGGATGCTTGGTATAGGCGGAGCAGTCATACTTATTCCGGCGCTTGTATTTATCCTTGGATTCAGCCAATATGATGCTCAGGGTACAAGTGTGGCCATGATGCTTCCGCCGATCGGGCTTCTTGCTGCCTATAATTATTACAAAGCCGGACATGTAAACCTCTATTTTGCGTTAATCCTTGCTTTTGCTTTCATGCTCGGTGCTTATTTTGGTTCGAAAATCGCCCTGAATCTTCCACAGGCAGTTTTAAGGAAGATCTTTGCTGTTCTTCTCCTGGCTGTAGCTGTTAAAATGTTTCTTACAAAATAATAAAAGAGGCCGTCTTCGTTCTGAAAAGGCCTCTTTTATCTTAGCATTTATTTTTTTAAAACATAAGCCCAACGCTGACCATGAAGGATGGTTCCCGGTCATCCAGGTTAAATGTTTGCGAACCTATTGTTACCGAATCACCAAATTTCTTACTAAGGCTCCCGCCATATCGTAAATCAAAAGTAAGCTTTTTGAAGAGATCAAAGCCCACGCCTGCTTCATAACCAAATGTTGCATTCCTATACAGATCGGTAAAAGACGGATCATCAATCAGGGCTTTAGGTGAATTGATCAATACAGCAGCAGCCGGACCAGCATTTAAACGTATGGGACCAAGGTTAAAACCAACAAGAACTGGAACCTCTAATTTATTAAATTTCTGTTTCAGGGCTTCTGCCGGATTTGATCCTACAGATACGTCATATTCATAAGTAGTTGAAGCAAAGACTACTTCCGGCATAATATAAATACCGAAAAGAGTCACACGAAGAAAAGCGCCGGCATGAAAGCCATAAGCTGCGTCTTTGAAAGCTTCAATGTTGTTACTTCCATCTGTAAGATCATAGGTTGGAACAGTTGTTGTTCTTGCTCCTGCCTTTATGCCAAAATTTATCTGGGAAAAGACAGGTATCGTTATAAATGCCACTAAAATAATTGCCAATAATTTCTTCATCATTTTAAGTTTTAAGTTTAATAAACTAATAAGTCGCCATAATAAAATGGTAAAATATCTCATATATAACGGTTATAGTGGTTAAAAAGTTACATTTGCAGCCAATTAATTTCCCTGCGGCATCCGTTGCAGGTGTCCAAATAAGGATTACTTTGCAGCTAAGCCGGCAAAGATTATTTTTTTCATCTCATCAAATTCATTCCTGTCGAAAAGCCGGGTAAGAAAGATAAATAAAACAATTACCCTTCTTAAAAGTTGTGTCTGACTATCAAATAATAATCATAATTAATCGGTTTTTATGCTGGGAACAGATAAATTTATACCTTAGTTGAGTTGAAACAGAATTAATGAAAGACTGCTGAAAAATGAAAAAATTATTGTTGCAAATCCCCTTTTTTATTGTAAGTCTTTTAATTGTTAACGGACAGGAGGATCCCGCAGGCAGAGGCCTCAAAGCAATAAACGAGGGTGTGCTTAAGGCACAGCTTGGATTCCTGGCATCTGACTGGATGGAAGGCAGAGATACAGGAGAGAAAGGTGAATATCTGGCATCCGATTACATTGCAAGCATGCTGCAATTATATGGAGTGAAACCCGGCGGGGATTATCCTCAGGCAAGGTTATCCTCGTCTTTCCGGAAAGTAATAGAGAGAAGTTATTTTCAGAATTTTATTTTACTTAAGACAGTACCGGGTGAGGAACAGATCCTGAGAGTCACATCAACCGAAGGTATGACCAATAAGACTAAAAACTTTGATTATAATGTTGATTTTATAACAAGATCTACAGGTTCTATTACAGAGGTTGAGGCTCCGGTAATTTTTGCAGGATATGGATTTAAGAATGATAAAATTAAACATAACGACTTCAGCAAAGTAGATGTAAAAGGCAAATTCATTTTGAGAATTTCAGGTAATCCGAGATTTGTTACAGAATCTCTTTCAGCATCAGAAATAATTGTATCTATGCGGGAAACAGAGGCTATGTTAAGAGAGGCCGGAGCTGCCGGCATAATTGAATTTAATCCTGCCATGAAAGTAGTCGGTAGTCCTGCAAGACCCGGTTTTCTCAACTTATCCCCTGCTGAAGGCAACCCAAGATCAGGCATAGCATACACAACATTCTCCATTCCCGGTGAAAAATATCCAGACAATCTGCCAAGAATAATTGTCTCTGTTAAAGCTGCAAATGAAATTCTTAAGGGGACAGGAATTTCATGGGAAGATTACCAGAAGAAGGCTGATTCCAATCAATCCTTTAACATACCGGCAATTAAAGGGAAGACTATGTTTTATAAATCAGAAATAAAAACATCCCAGATTGCTGTACGAAATGTTATTGGAATCATAGAAGGGCATGATCCTGAGCAGGTTATTGTTCTTGGTGCTCATTATGATCACCTGGGCATTCATAATGGATTTATCTGGAATGGTGCCGATGATAATGCATCAGGAACAGTTGGTATTCTGACTCTGGCAAAAGCTCTCATGGAAACCGGGGTCAAACCTGAGAAAACCATTATAGTAGCTTTATGGACTGCTGAGGAGGAGGGACTTCTGGGATCGAGATATTATGTTCAGAACCTCACCTATCCCCTGCAGAACCTCAGGATGAACCTGAACTTTGATATGATCTCAAGGTACATCTCAGACGATGATCAGAAAAAGGTAATTATGACTTACACAAGTTCTCATCCTCATTTCAAGGATCTTACAGAAAACAATCTAAAAAAATATGGAATTGACCTGATAATCGAGTATCAACCCTCAGACAATCCTCCCGGAGGAAGTGATCACCGTTCATTTGTGGCTGCCGGTGTACCTGTCATGAGGTTTAAACCAGGACATCGCGAGGAATATCATACTCCCGGCGATGAAACAAACACCGTAGAATGGGATATTATGGAAAAAATTGTGAGGTTAAGTTTTCTCAATATATGGGAACTTGCTAACAGTGAGTGGTAAACTTTATTTAATCCTGTCATTATCAGTATCTGAAATTATTTTATTAAATTGAAACCATAAAAAACATCTCTGAAATGAAAACAATTATTTCGTTAATTCAGGTTTTTATTCTGATGCTTTTTACATCTCCGGTAAATGCTCAGAATGATCAGGATCACAAGCTTCATATAGTTATTATCGGCGCACATCCCGATGATCCGGAAAAAACCGGAGGGACAGCTTATAAATGGGCACAGCTGGGCCATGACGTACTGATGGTTTCACTAACTAACGGTGATGCCGGCCATCAGTCAATAAAAGCGAAGGAACTTGCAAAAATACGGCGTGAAGAAGCCAGAAAAGCAGGTGAGGTAATCGGAGTGCGCTACATAACTCTTGATAATCACGACGGTCAGCTTATGCCAACCTACGAGAACAGGCTGGAAGTTATTAAAGTTATCCGTGAGCATAAGGCAGATGTCGTTATTTTTCATCGTCCCTACGATTATCATCCCGATCACAGATATACAGGGGTTCTTGTGCTTGATGCCGCCTATATGGTGACTGTCCCGTCAATCCTTCCAAAAGTACCTCATCTTGAGAAGAATCCGATGTTCCTGTTCATGAGCGATCGTTTCATTCATCCCGAGCCTTTTAAGGCGGATGTCTGTATCGACATAGATGATGTTATCGAGAAAAAAATCGATATGTATCATCAGCATAAATCGCAAATGTATGAATGGCTGCCATTCAACAGGGGAAATCTTGATCAGGTGCCTCAATCCGATTCGGAAAGAAGAGAATGGCTTGGGAAAACCAGGAAAAGCGGATCAAATGCCGAACCTTACAGGGATAAACTGATCGAATTATACGGGGAAGAGAGAGGTTCTCAAATTCAATATTGTGAAGCATTTCAGGACTCAGGATATGGTACCCGTCTTACAAAACAAAACATGTACTACTATTTCCCTTTCCTGAAGAGTAAATAGAAACGTTTATTATATTATTGATAATCCAAATATTGACTGTTCTGCCTTAATTCAAGAAAGTCATCTTCTGTGTCCCTGTAACCATATTCGAAACAATAATGGAACTTATGTCCGTTTGATGATTCGATGATATGCGTAAAAAAACTGAAGTTATAACCCAGGGCAAAGAGTGCATCTTTATGGACTCTTACTTTTCCGTCGTTGTAAAGATCGGAAAGTATTCTCCTGTTCTTTCTTAATAAACCGTGAACATTCCTTATATAATTGTTTGAGTCGCGGTTAAGCCTGTTGTTGTAATTATTTCTGCACTGGTCAGAGCAGAATTTCTTATCGATACGACCATGTATGGTATCGCCGCAATCGAGACATTTTCTTTCCACAGCAAAAAGTTTTGATATAGCACTAAAGTTTTGATAAAGATACAAAAAATCGTTTCAAACAGTACTAAAGGGTTTTTTTGTTATGTAAGCCTTCGGTGTGATGCCTCTTGTTTCTCTGGAAATGATTTTTATAAAACCTGTTAAAAGAGTACCAGTACGTTGAATTTCTGGATTGACTGATCAGGGATGTGGGTGAGGGTCTCTTTTAACCAGGTATATGGTTCGATGTTATTGATCTTGCAGGTTCCTAGGAATGAGTAGATCATTGCTGCCTGCTGTGCCGCTTCATGAGATCCGGCAAACAAGTAGTTTTTCCGTCCAAGAGCCACTACTCTTATACTGTTCTCTATCAGGTTATTATCTATCTCAACCTGACCGTTGTCAATATATCTGATTAACCAGCCTCTCTCTCACGTTTTCTTGTAGTACGTATGCCATATCTGTAGCCGTAGCGATATAACTTTAATAAGATGGCTGAGTGATAAGGTGGTCTTCCTTGTTCTTCGCATTCAACGTGTGAAAAACCAAAACTCTTAAGATCGATTGCTTCAACGAAGGTATCAACCACACGAACAAATGCATCGGAGGGAATAGTACTCTCCAGACTGAACATAAAAACCTGATCCCGGTTTTCTCCCTGTTTGTGTTGCATCGCATTCTGTATTTGTTGAATACAAGGTACTTAAAACACTGGTAAGGATAAATTAACAGATCAATGGATTATCAACAAAACAAGGAGTTTTTGCACAGTCTGACGGTTAGTATAAGAATAGTAGCCGAATGCGTGCATCTTTTCTGTCAAAACACAAGAAAGTTGAAGCGGGCTACAATCCTTTAAATTACGACTATTTAGGCTATTATTTTTATACATTGTTATGTGCTTTGCATTATTTATCATCTCTGTATCATACTGTTTCCTGATCTAATTTTTCTTTTCCTTTTTCGCATTATACGAATTATAATAAATACTAACCAATAGGCTGCGGCTGCAATTATGACATAACCATAAGGGAATAAATCAATTCGTGGTATCATCTTTGGAAATCCTTTATTATCAGAACAGGACATAGCAAACTGATTGAAATGGTTTGCTATTCGTGGTAAAAATGAATTGAAATTAGTAAATTTGTCACGATTATTTTCGTATTCTTCAAGTAATGTAAACGGTAAATAACAATGTACAACTTTTCGCAATTAGGAATGCACAGGTTTTAGCAATTAGTGATGTATAGGTTTTAGCAATTAAGCATGTACACTTTCCACAACCTTTCTCTGTTTTTCCATTAAACATGTGATAGTTTAATAAGTCAAAAGCCGCGGCTTTTGACTTATTAAAACGGTATTTTTTCGGTTATTACAGGTTTTGTAACCTGTAAACCGGAACGTTATGAGCAAACTAATGGATTTATTAATCATGTTTTATGAGATACATCGATTTAAAAGAGAAGGCTTCAGTGATGCCTGGATCGGCAGGTACCTGGTGCTTGACAGAAGAACTGTAAAAAAGTATTTGAATATGAGCGAAGAAGAATATTTATCATTTAAAGACAGCGGGCAGCCACGCAAGAAGCGATTGGCCCCTTACGAAGACTATGTTCGGGTAAGACTTGAAGAGTGTCCAGATGCCTCTGCGGCACAGGTGCATGATTGGCTAAAAGAGCACTTTGAAGATCTTATAGGAGTAAATGAAAAGACTGTATTCAACTTTGTATTGACGGTTCGAAGTAAATACGATATACCAAAGCTGTTTCATCACAGGGATTTTGGGAAAGTAGAAGAGCTTCCTTATGGGAAACAGGCGCAGGTTGATTTTGGGGAATATCATATGACCACCCAGGAAGGTGCGCGAAAGAAAGTTTACTTTTTTGCCATGGTTTTATCTGCCTCCCGGCAAAAATGTGTTGTATATCGTGACAGTCCTTTCACTACCTGGGCAGTTATTGATGCGCACGAACAATGTTTTATCTTCTTTATGGGGTTTGTAGAGCAAGTGGTTTACGATCAGGATAAACTTATGTTGGTTAGTGAGAACCATGGAGACTTGTTATTAACCGAGGAGTTCAGGAGTTATGTAAACTATCGGGGTTTTAGTCTTCATTTTTGTCGTAAAGCAGATCCTCAGAGCAAGGGTAAGATTGAAAATGTGATCAGATATATAAAGTACAACTTTCTCAGGGGAAGAAGATACATCAACACCCCTTTATTAAATCAACAATCCGGACAATGGCTTTCCCGGACAGCCAATGCAAAGACGCATTCTGCAACAAGGAAAATCCCGCAAGAGCAGTGGGAACAGGAAAGAGCCTTTTTAAAGCCATTAGGAGGACCTTATCATGCTGAACAGGGGCATCAGTGGTACAGTGTCCGAAAGGATAATATCATCGCTTATAAAGGCAATTTTTATTGTCTTCCAAAAGGGACTTATACCGGATCTCAGACCAGGGTGATAGTAAGAATCATCGATGATTACCTGATTTTATCAGATGCAAATCAGAATGAAATTGCCCGACATAAGTGTGCCACCGGGAAGGGGAAGCAGATAGGTAACAATAATTACAATCGGGACTATAGCCTGAAGATCGATTTACTAATGGATCAGATAGTTGCTGATTTTAATTATCCTGACATGTCCAGAGAATATCTAAATCAGATACGTAAGAATAATCCCCGCTATATCCGGGATCAGTTGATGCTTATCAAAAGACAAGAACAAACATATGGAATGGAGGTAATGGAGCAGGCGTTGATTTTTTGTATACAGAATAAGATTTTTAAGGCTACCGATATGGAAAGTGTAGCAATGAAAATACATGCAGAAACCAACAATCCAACACCAGAACGTCCCCCGTCAATACAGGTGAAAAGCCTTAGCAAATCAGCTTTTAAGATTGCCCCGGACAAAAGCAGCATATTAGTTTATAAAAACTTAATGAGTTAGAAAATGAGAACAACAACTAAAACACAAGTCATCATGGATTATGCATCCCAGCTTAAATTAAGTGGGATACATGACAGACTGGAAGAAATCATCACCGGTGCCAATGAGCAGAAAAGCAGTTACGCTGATTTTGCCCTGAACCTGTTAAAACTGGAAATAGAGCATCGCGGCAACCGGGATCTTGAACGCAGACAGAAATCAGCATGGCTTCCGCTGAACCATGATCTGGAAGGATATGACCACTCTTTTACCAATGGGTTATCCCGGCAGCAAATCAATCAGCTCAGAGAATGCATGTGGCTGGAACAAAACTACAACCTGGTGCTGATGGGACCATCCGGTGTGGGAAAAACTTTTATGGCTGCGGGTTTATGCAGTGATGCCTTGAAAAAAGGGTATAAAGCCTACTTCAGAACCATGGAGCAGATTATGGAGATGTTAAAACTAAAAGATATTACAAGAAGTGCCGGAGTTGAGTATAAACGACTTTTAAAGTCTCATCTGCTGGTTATTGATGATATAATGCTCTTTGCACTGGATAAGCAACAGGCAGTAGCATTGTTCAATTTTATTAATCACTTGCACGAAAAAGCATCCTTCATTGTAACTACTAATAAAAGCCCGGAAGAATGGGTAAACCTGCTGGATGATGAAGTTATTGCCACTGCCCTGTTGGACAGAATACTATATCATTGTGAAGTAATCAGGCTTTCTGGAAAAAGTTATCGACTGGAAAACCGGAAAACCATCTTTGAAAAACAAAATCAGTAAAAATAAACTGACGTTCTTTGATTTTTTTGTACGTTTAACCAGGGAAAACAGACATCCTTAATTGCTGAAAACTGTACATCCTTATTTGCCATTTCCTGTACATTGTAAGTTGCTGCTTACAAGTAATTCAGATAGCGCTTTTATATCAATATACCCATATTGTTCATCATACTTAATCTGGCGTTTTACAGATCTCATATCTTTTTTTGCAATGAAGTAGCGAATAACACATGCACGAACAATGTATTCATTCATCATATGATCCCAGCGAAGTGTTCCTGTCTCTGACAGAACCCTTTTATGATATGGATACAATACCTCACCAGCTTCTCTAAAAAGTCCTCTTTGATTCTCTACGAGCGGATTAATATATGGGTGACAGAATTCATGGACGACAATCCATGTTACGTCTTTGGATGAAAATCTTGGGACATCATTCCAGGAGAATGGAGCATGTGCTCCAACAATAGAATAGAATTCTCTTGTGCTATCCTGACCAGATATACTTGCACCATAATTACCCCAGCCCGTTTGCATACCTATGATGATAGTATAGTTATTAGGCAAATAGCCAAAGTAATCCCGGAACCACTCAAGCATGTTCTCATCATCGAGGCATCGCTTAAGATTCATTGTAGCCCGACTGTAGAGTTCTTCCTGACTATGAAAGAACTCCATGAATTTTGTATCTCTTGCAAAATCTCTCGAGGCGTCAATAAATTCCGATACAAGGTCAACAGTCCAACGATTGTCTATCTCCGAAGGAAGTGGATCAAGCAAATTTCGAGGTGTGAGGTCCGGAGGGGCATCAAGGTAGACAGCCAGTGTTGAAAGGGCACTTACATTAATACGATGAATTTCCCATAGCCTCTTTGCCAATATTACAGCCCGGTGATTTCGATAATGACCAAAATAATTCTCAATATCGTTAATGTATTTTGGAAGTTCTTTGGGATTATCGTGGCCTGTGTCGGCCAGGCGATGGATAATACAGAACAGTTCCATCGTTGGATCGACATGAACATTTAAGCTTTCATGTTCTAATGATGTTTCATTCTTGCGAGTACAGTTGACACAAGTCAAGAATATCATTATGCATACAATTCCTAGACGGTAAAACAAGTAGGATTTGATTTTCATAATTATATAATTGAGTGTGTATTTATCATCCCTGCATTATACCGTTCCCTGATCTATTTTTTTCCTTTTACGCCTTACGCGAATTATAATAAATACGAACCAATACGTAGCGGCTGCAATTATGACAAAACCATAAGGGAATAGCGGTATGATCGAATAGGCATTCATTTCCTTAAGTGAACCATTTGTCAAGTTCTTAAGGATATATTGGGTGCATTGATGATTCATGTTGTTTATCATAACTACAACAGTCAAATGTTGTTTCGGCAGATAAACCATGGTACTAGAAGTTCCAATATTAGCACCGCTGTGTCCGTATGACTTTTTCCCATTTGAATACTTTCTCTTAAATAACTCCACTCCTAATCCATAATCATTCATATGAGTGCTTAGTCCGGAACTGACAAATTGCAACATTTCATCCATCGACTGCTGATTTAGGATTTTACCTTCAAAAGAGAATGACACCAAAAAGCCAAATCCTCAGCAGTCATGAAAAGACCGGAAGAACCATAAGTTATACTTTCATGGGATGCGCGCGGAAGGAATGTTACATCTTGATAAGAACCATCATTATTGAAATTATCTCCATATACATGCGCTTGATTATCAGGTATTTCTTCTTCGATTGAAAGATAAGCATTTTTAATATGCATTGGTTTCCAGAAACGTTCCTTAAATTCAGCAGAAAGACTAGATCCGGTTGCTTTTTCAATGATCATGGCCATGAGCAAATAGTTTGTATTGGAATAGCGGTAGCCTTCTCCGGGTTCAAAATAGGGCTCTTTAATATATGATAAGACTTCTTCCGGCGTCCATATTTTAGTCCTGTCTTTTTTCAGGTCATCCCATATCTTTTGATTACTCCAGAACATATAAATTCCACTGGTATGATTTAGTAGTTGTCGGATAGTGATCTTACTATTCACATGAGGATATTCAGGCAGCCATTTTGATAAAGGATCATCAAGTGAAAGTTTGCCTTCTTCTACCAGTTTGAGCGTAAGCGTGGCTACAAAATTTTTTGTGATACTTCCAATGGCAAAAAGCATATCCGGTTTAATGATAACAGTATCATGCGAAATTCCACTTGTAACTGTCCATTTCTTGTCCTCAGAAAAAATTATTGCAGCGGAAACACCTTCGACATTATATTTTTCAATTCCATTGTCAAGTACATTTTGTAGTTTTTGTTCTAATGGTACTTTCTTGTCGCCAGAGCAGGACAGAAAAAAGATGATGACTAAAGATAAAATATAAGTGACATTGATCTTTATAGTTTTCATAGACCGTACCTTTTTATTTCATTTGCATTACATATTCCGATTGCATTGCACATAACGGCAGTCTGTGCAATAATGATATTTTAAAGACCACTACATTATGTTAAAAATACCT
>CAZQVL010000019.1:0-60634 GCA_964596715.1 uncultured Rikenellaceae bacterium | reverse complement strand
ATATAACTTTTTTATATCCCGGTAATATCTGACGGGTTTTCTTTTATTGTATTTTATGACTATCGGTAATCAATAATATAACAGTATAAATAAAATAAATATATTCTTATGATGTTAATATCCAGGCACTTACATTTTTCCCAAATTACCCCCTTTCCTGTTTCCCCCAAGGGGGAAAAGTTTTCCTTGGTGCTCCTTCCCCCGTGGGGGAAGGTTGGGAAGGGGGTAATAACCATTAAGTAATTCTTGTTTTATTCATGATTCCCGATACTCATATTGTATTTTTTCTGAATACTGAATCCTTTAGAAGTCAGGAAAAATGAATATCTGTAATTGTACGAATCAATTCGGATCGTATACTAAATTGATTATTTTTGTTTCATACAGCAATTAATGATTTTTGGTCTTAATACCATCAACATGAAACAAACACACTTACTTAGAACGCTGACAGGTTTCTTCCTGTTAATATTACTGACAGGCAATCTATTACTGGCACAGAGGCCTCAACAGACTCGTACCTTGCCCCGGATTATCGGATGGGCTGATGATACCCACTATCTTTTTCAGACATATGATGCAGATAAAAGACCTGTCATTCAAAGTGTTAATATCAGAACCGGTAAGGGAGTAGTTATTCCCTCCAGGAAAACGGACAGGGAATTACTGAATGAATCTCTGCCTGATAGTATATCAATAGGATTAAATGATATTGTTAGTCCTGATTATAAAAGTGTGATCTTTGTTAAAGAAAATGATCTTTTCTTTTTTACTAAAGGGGATAAGAAACTAAGGAGGCTGACAAACGACAGTATACCGGAAGTAAACGCCCGTTTTTCCCCGGATGGTATTAAGATTGCCTATACAAAGAACAAGGATCTTTATGTCTATGACCTTGCAGCTGGCAGAGAGATAAGGCTTACATTTGATGCTTCTGATAGAATTTATAACGGTTACGCTTCATGGGTTTATATGGAAGAGATACTTGGAAGATCAAGCCGTTATGCCGCATTCTGGTGGTCACCGGATGGGTCTAAAATTGCATATCTCAGAACCGATGAGAGTGATGTTCCGATATTCACCCTTAACAGACTTGACGAACCCGACGGTATTCATGGAAAGCTTGAACAGGTTCCATATCCTAAGGCTGGTGATCCGAATCCGAAAGTAAAAATGGGGATTGCAGACCTTTCTTCTGGTAAAACAACATGGGTTAAGACTGATTACAGCATTGATCAGTACGTTGCATGGCCCTTCTGGACTCCTGACAGTAAGAAAATGGCAATTCAGGTACTTAACCGCGACCAGAACGATATAAGGTTCATACTTGCTGATCCTGAAACAGGTGATTTTAATGAAATATACAACGAGAAAAGAACAACCTGGGTTCAGTTTTATGAAGATATCTATGTAATGGACAATGGCACCGGTTTTATTGTGAGAAGTTACAGGAACGATTGGGAGAATTTGTACTACTACAACTGGGAAGGGCAACTTTTAGCCCAGCTGACAAATTTTGACTGGAGAGTAAATGATATAGTCAGGATCGATGAAGATAAGAAAATGGTCTATTTTACCGGAACGGGATCTGAATCGACTGATAATCATTGCTTCAGAGTAGGGCTTGATAGTAGAAACCTTCTCCAGATCACTAAAGGGCCAGGTACCCATAATGTAAGTATTTCTCCTGAAGGGACTTATTTTATCGATACCTGGAACAACATTACAACACCCGGTTCCATCATTGCGTATGATAGAAAAGGTAAGATGATCAGAGAGATCCATAAGTATGAACAACTGGTTTATGATCCTGAAAAACATGCAAAAGCAGAATTACTGAGGATAAAAACTTCAGATGGTTTGTTCGATATGCCGGCTATGATTACCTATCCTTTAAATTTTGATCCCAAAAAGAAATATCCTGTACTCTTCAGGATATACGGAGGGCCGGATTCCAAAAATATTTCATCCAATAGATGGCAGGGTGAGAATCCTTCATGGGATGCTCAGAATGGTATCATTACATTTACGGTTGATCACAGGGGATCTGGTCATTTTGGGAAGAGAGGTCTTGATTATATGTATCGATCACTCGGCAAGTGGGAGATTCTCGACTATATAGATGCAGTTAAATGGTTGCTTGAAAAGCCATTTGTTGATCCGGCTAGAATAGGAATAACAGGAAGCTCATACGGGGGTTATATGACCTGTCTGGCACTTACGAAAGGTGCTGATTACTGGACACATGGCTTTGCAGGCTCGTCAGTTACCGATTACCGTCTGTATGATAATATTTATACTGAAAGATATATGGATACTCCCCAGGATAATCCTGAGGGTTATAAGGATGGTTCAGCACTTATCTGGGTAAAGAATTATAAAGGGAAACTCTATATGACTCATGGCGATATGGATGATAATGTGCATATGCAGAACTCAATTTACCTTATATCGAGGTTGCAGGACGAAGGAAAGACTTTTCAGTTTATGCTCTATCCGAACGGTCGCCATGGCTGGAGAGGAGCCAAGGCTATTCATTCGCGCAATGAAGCAAATAATTTCTGGTTAGCCAATTTCTTTGGGAAAGAATAGGATACACATAAAATAGTCGACTACGGCAATATCTATTCTTTTTAAAATAATATTTCTTGTGATCAGCACTTAACATATTGTTATAATTTTTGTTTACTGTAATTAGGACTTTTAATAAAACTCTTTAATAAATCATTAAACATATGACTATTGGCATTCTGAAAGAATCCGGTACTGAGAACAGGATAGCAATGCTTCCTGATGCAGTTACTCTATTGAAAAATCAAGGTGTTGAGGTAATAGTTGAGCGGCTGGCAGGATTTATGTTTTTATTTTATTTCACCAAAATACTTCATGAACTGTAGTCTTTCATAGATATCCGGCCGAGAGTATTTTTCCTGGCTTAACTTGCCTCTGAACTGGTCAATATAATTAAATCCCTTTTTATCCATCCAGCTTTCCATGTATTTCAACATTTCGATGATATAGCTGACACCGTTTTTATATAACGTTGAAGCCACCTGTACGACTCTCGCACCTGCAAGAATTTGCTTTATCACAGCTTTCCCATCATGAACTCCCGATGAAGCAGCAATGTCGATTTTTAATCTATTGGCAAGGATAGCAATCCATCGCAAAGAATTATTCATTTCAGCTGGATTACTAAATACTTCAGCAACAGTAACATTAATATTATCAATGTCAATATCAGGGTTTGTGAAACGATTAAAAAGTACAACTCCATTTGCTCCTTCTGCTTCAAAATTCATTATCACCTTTCCCAGATTAGTAAAAAATGGACTAATCTTTACAGCTACAGGAATACTAATTTCCTGTTTTACCTTTCTCAATATCTTATAGTATTTTTTTTCTGTCTCTTCACAATTATTATCGAAACCGAAAGGCGTAATAAAGATATTAAGCTCCAGAGCATCGGCTCCGGCTTTTTCTATTTGTTTGGCAAATCCAGTCCATCCGATATTTGAAATACAGTTTACGCTGGCAATTAAGGGTATCATAAGATCTTTTTTTACTTGTTTAATGATATCCAAATACTTGCCAAGTTCCTTTTCACTAACATGAACATCAATATAATCGAGTGTTTCAGAATATTCGGCATATATTAGTCTATTATCCCTGGCTTCCTTAAGATTATGTTCAGCCTCAAGAATAATCTGTTCTTCGAAAAGAGATTTCAGCACAACCGCTCCTGCACCATTCCTTTCCAGTTCAGCAATTTTACCAAACGAATCTGTTAAACCTGAACTAGCTATTATTAACGGATTTCTTAGTGTCAAGCCCATATATTTTGTAGTTAGATCCGCCATAGTTTTAGATTTTTTTAATAGATATAAATTAATTTACCTTAACTTTCTCTGAAATATATTTATGCATACCTGCGGCTGCCAGTCTTCCATCGCCCAATGCAAGTATAACAGTTGCCCCGCCTCTTACGATATCACCCCCGGCAAATATATCTTCAACAGAGGATTGCATTGTTTCGGGATTTACTTCAATGGTCCCCCATTTAGAGATTTTCAAATCGGGCATTACACCTGGAATAAGTGGATTTGGAGATACTCCGACACCCAGAATCACAGTGTCAATTTCGATATTAAATTCCGAATTCTCTATTGGGATTGGTCTGCGACGACCTGAAGAATCGGGCTCTCCCAATTTCATTTTCTGTATCCTCATTTTGTTTACCCTGCCTTTTTCATCAGCAAAATATTCAACCGGATTATGCAGATTCATGAATTCGATTTCTTCTTCAAGAGCATGTTTTACCTCTTCGACTCTGGCAGGCATTTCTTCCATTGATCTTCTGTAGATTATTATGGCTCTGTCGGCTCCAAGCCTTTTTGCAGTCCTTACCGAATCCATAGCTGTATTTCCTCCTCCAATCACTGCAACATTTTTCCCGCTTATAACTGGTGTATCGTACTCTATGTCTGCAGCATTCATCAGGTTTACCCTGGTAAGATATTCGTTAGATGAAAATATGTTATTATAATTTTCTCCAGGAATATTCATAAATGTTGGATTTCCTGCACCACTCCCAACAAAAAATGCTTTAAAACCCTGCTCTCTCAGATTATCAAATGTGAGCGTTTTCCCTATAATAAAATTCTTCCTAAAATTCACACCCATCTTTTTCAATATATCGATTTCCAAATCAACAATTTTATTTGGTAGTCGAAATTCAGGAATCCCATATTTCAATACACCTCCCAGCTCATGTAATGCTTCAAAAACAGTTACATGGTATCCTAATTTTGCCATATCGCCTGCACAAGCAAGCCCGGCAGGCCCGGATCCGATTATTGCAATCTTTATTCTGTTAGATTTGTCCACTACTGGGACAGACACATTTCCGCTGTTTCTTTCATAATCTGCAGCAAACCGTTCAAGGTGTCCGATAGCTATAGGATCTTTTTTAAGTGAAATTGAATAAAAGCAAGTGGCTTCGCATTGTTTCTCCTGAGGGCAAACCCTGCCACAAACTGCCGGAAGTGAATTGGTTTCTTTAAGTGTTGCTGCAGCTCCGTTAAAATCGCCGGCTTCAATTTGCTTTATAAATTTAGGAATATTGATCTCAACAGGACAACCATCAATACATGTAGGATTAGCACAATCGAGACACCTGCCAGCCTCAAAAACTGCCTGTTCGGGATCTAAACCCTTATTTACTTCATTAAAGTTTTTATTTCTTATTGTTGGATCAGCTTCCGGCATATGTACACGCAGTCTGTCGATCCGATCTTTGGATTTTATTGATTTTCTCAATTCAACTCTCCATGGCTGATTGCGTTCTTCCTTAAGATAGTCTTTTATTTCATTCATCTTAGGATCTGTTTCTTAAATATTCCTGATAAGCTTCCAATTCTTTTTCTTTATAGGCACCCAAACGTTGAAGCATTTCGTCAAAATCAACCAAATGTCCATCAAATTCAGGTCCGTCAACACAAACAAAACGAGTCTTTCCAGCTACTGTGCACCTGCATGCACCACACATGCCAGTTCCATCAACCATAATAGTATTTAGACTGGCTACAGTTGGTATATTATATTTTTTTGTTAATAAAGTGGCAAATTTCATCATAACAGCTGGTCCAATAACAACTGACAGGTCAACCTTCTCCCTTTTAATCACTTCTTCCATTCCATGAGTGACAAGTCCCTTATTCCCATATGATCCATCATCAGTCATAATAATGACATCATCTGAATTCTGTCTCATTTGTTCCTCCAGTATGATAAGCTCTTTTGAGCGGGCAGCAATAACTGTTACAATACGGTTCCCTGCTTTTTTAAAACCTTCAACAATTGGAAGCAGCGGAGCAACACCCACACCACCTCCGGCGCATAAAACTGTACCTGCTTTTTCAATGTGAGTAGCCTTACCCAATGGCCCTGCAACATCTTTAATAAAATCACCGGCATTTAAATCAGTTAATTTGCAGGAAGTGACTCCAACTCGTTGGATAATAAGATTTATAGTACCTTTTTTTTCATCAGCTCCTGCAATTGTAAGTGGAATTCGTTCTCCTTTATCATCTATCCTTAAAATTACAAAATGGCCGGGCTTTCTTGATCGGGATATTTCAGGAGCTTCAATTACCAATTTTATAACACTCTCGGAAAATACCTCCTTTTCAATAATTCTGTACATCAGTCAAATATTTTTTTGATTTTTACGATGACAAACATAATAATTAATTTACTACAGTTCTGCATATTACAATTAATTTTATAATATATTCTAAATTAATACATTACAATATATTAATTTGAATAAACTAGTGAAACACTTTACGAAACATTAAGTTTGCTTTATAGCTAAAAGCGGAGCTATTATTAATAACAATGGTCACATAATTTTTAAATAAATAGAATATAAATGAACTCTTATAAAGAAAAACTTACTCAAATCAGAGGATTAATGAAAGTTTGGTCTTAATTATGGTCATGGTACAGGACATGGTGTGGGCTTTTACCTTAATGTTCACGAAGGGCCACATAATATAAGTCCATCAGCATCAGCAGATAACAATACAATAATTGAGCCCGGAATGCTTTTTTCAAATGAACCTGCAATATACAGGGAAGGGGAATATGGTATCAGAACTGAGAATCTGATGATATGCTATGAAGATGAGGAGACTGAATTTGGACAGTTCCTGAAATTTGATATTGTAACATTATGCTATATTGATAAGGCATTGATTGATAAATCATTACTTGACAGCAAAGAGATTAACTGGCTCCTTAATTTCACCTCCTAAATCCCCCCAAAGGGGGAATGGGGGATTAATTTCCCTGCCTTAAAACATCCGTCATCAATGTCAGATCAATTACCGGAAATTCAGTTATCCTGAGTCTTGCACTTCCATAAGGAACCAGGGTAATAATCTCCGGATCACCTTCCAGTTTAACAGGACTTACAGGAGGAATATCTGCTGAGTTATTTCTCATTGTCCATGATGGAATTATCATACCCCTTGTTTTAATCACTACCGGGGCATCATTGTCCCATTGGACATATGTTCCTGTTTCTTCTGACCATATCATATCACCCTTATCAGCAAAGGGAAACTTGCCTATAGGGTTCTCTACTAATGTAACACCTCTCGAAAGATTGTGTATATCAACCATAAGACCATAGTTCCAGGGGGATTCCGGATAGATCTCCCAGTCGACACTACCCTTATATTCAAAGTTATTATAGTTGATTTTGACACTCTTATATTTCTTTTCTATTCTCAAAGAGAAGTAGAGGGGACCCCTCAGCAAAGCCAGCGAGTTGTTATATCGCTTCTCGGTTCTTATTTCCATAGGCATCTCCATCAGGACCTCGTCACCGTTATTCCATCTTTCTGATAGCCTGACGGTTGATCCTGCAATGCTATTAATAGTCTTATCTTTATAATATACATTTACTGTATCAGCCCAGCCCGGGATTCTCAGGTAAAGAGGGAATCTGACTGGTTCAGGTGTGCTGATCCTGAATTTTATACTCCCTCTGAATGGATAATCTGTCTCTTCAAAAATTGTGACTTCTGTTCCTTTACCTACCTTCGCTTTTACCCTTGAAGGGCTGTAAGACGCTGCAATCAAACCATTATCGTTTGTTGCCATCCAGAGACTCTCTGTGAATTTGGGCCATCCCTGGTGCATATTTGCAAGACAGCATGCAAAGTTGGGCATCAGGCCGTATATGTTCGAATAATTCCCGTTAGTGCTCCATTCTCTCTTATCACCGGTTACCAAAACCTGGTTCGATTGTTGGTCGTACTGATGTGTCCACATATCAGGTGTCATAGTTCCAGGTAAGGCATTAAAAGT
Source organism: uncultured Rikenellaceae bacterium (assembly GCA_964596715.1). GTDB lineage: Bacteria > Bacteroidota > Bacteroidia > Bacteroidales > VadinHA17 > LD21. The sequence continues at coordinate 52,756 of CAZQVL010000019.1, read as the reverse complement.
CAGTAGTTCAAGTCTGTCAGCAAGAGTATTGTCACCAAATATCTCATAGAGGTTTTGGAGTGAGAACATGTATTCAACTACTGCACACAACTCAGTACCTCTGTCGGGACTCTTGCCTGAAAGATGCTCATCACCTGAGAACCTGCCTCCTGCCTGGCCATGGTTAAGATCATATTTGCTGATACCCGTGAAGACAGCATTTTTATATCTTTCATCACCTGATTGCTGATACCACAAACCCGGGTACTTGATTGCCATGGCATTATTGACCACATGGGCAGTTAATCCGTCAGGTCCCCAGTTCAGAGGTATTTTTTTCTCGGCCGAAGCTGCTGAATCCCATGGAAAATTCTCATAGTAAGTTGTCCAGTCTGAGCTGTTTTTCTGAATTGACTCGATAGTTTCAAGTATCCATGGTTCTTTTAATTGTCTGAAGAGCCAGTATCCGGTCACTGCATTCTCCATTGCTCGCACACCACGCCAGTCTTTGTCAGGCCAGTCAGGAGGAGATGAATGGAGATAGCGGAAATACTCTGTTAATACATTAAGAGCACGGTTATCCCCGGATGCTTCATAGTATTGCATGAGTACTTTATTAGCTACTGCCAGGGGCCAGCGGTCTTTGTTTTTTGCAGGACCATACCATCCTGTATCGTTGCTGCTTGCAAGAATCGGTTCTATCCAGTTATTAACCTTATCAATTAACAGTTTATTATCAAGAAGATAGGCCAGGGGGACAAGTCCGTCGAGAAAATATGGACCTCTTTCCCATGCTTCGCCTGTGCCTCCTCTCCATGAGGAGTTAACCAGGTCAGGCCAGAAATCATCGAGGTTGCCTGTGAGGCCTTCAGCCTGGACTTCAAGCTGCACCTTAAGCCACCCCTCAGGCTTGATAGTACCAAGAGGCAATCTGATATAAGCATTCTGCTTTAATGGTTCAGCATTAATATTATAATTTATATTCTTTTTCATTTTGTTACAACCAGAAAAAATTATAATTAAAACAGTAAATAGTGAAAAGATGACTTTATTCATAACTTAAATTTTTATTTAACCTCAAAGACTTTATTATTCCAATTTCACCCAAGCCCAAATCCCAAATCTAAGATCCCAAACTCTAAGTAGTTGAGGCACTCCAAACATCTACCATAAAACCTCCCATGGTGGTCTCAATTCCGGATTAACACTTCTTTTCAGGTCAACCGCCTCAAAAACCTGGAGCATATCGAACCACGCAACTCCGGATCCCGGCATCGATAAAATCACATTCATCCGGGAAGGGAGTTCTTTATTAAAAGGAATTGTCACAGATGTTACAAATTGATTCCATTTATTTTCCGGGATGAACCGGATTTTTCTTGTCTCCCCCAATGAGATCTCGAAATATTGCGGAGGTAACTCTATCGAATCAACCGCATTAATTTTTAATACCGGACGTTGTTCCGGATCAGCCATGGCATAGATCGAAATTACGTAGGTTCTGCCTTTTATAATGTTTATGGGGAAAAAACGAAGCCTGATACTTTTGTTCTGTTCAGGTGTGACAATTCTCAGTGAATGTTTACCCTCATAATGCTCGCGGGAATCAAGGAAGTATGTTGCTCCCCTGTCGCCTCCGTTCCAGGCATAACATGATGCAGGAATTCCCGGACTGGAGATATCTTCGAATCCCGGATCTTTAACCAGATTCCCCGGATAAGGTTTAACAGACTCCTGGCTTCGTTTTAAAGTGATGAGGTATACCTGCGAGCCATAAGCAGGAAGCGGATCGGATATTATACCGGTGTTTACAAATACAGTACGGTTTTCAAATAATACTCTGGCTCTGCCTGTGTAACCACCTGCTATAGTTATTTCGGCCTGCTGCGGTGTGTTCGACCTGTTTACAGCCATAACCAGCAGCTGTCCATCATGAAGTGCCGATGCAACCTGAATGCTGCCGGCAGATACTCTAACAGGCACTGTTACTTCATCGGATAACAGCCATGGAGTGATCTCAGCTATTTCCATTGCCATCCTTCCGCATTCGTTCCAGGTGGCAACTGATTTAGGGAATATGTTAAGTCCTTGTCTTACAAAGTACTGTATGCCACGGGCACCATTTATGATTGCCTGGTAGGTCATTGATCTTATTTCCTGAACTGTTGGTTCGCGGCTCCACAATTCACCTCCGCCAAAAGCCTGGGGGACAATCCAGACAGGCTTTTTGCCATTAAATTCGTTTCTGAGCTGTCGGGCAGCAATTCCCACCTGGGAGATGGATGCATCGGGAACAGGGTACGGATCAGCCATCACAATATCGAGAGCGTTGGAATATCTTACGGCTGAAAGAAAGGGAACCATGAAGACAATTGATACCGGATGCCATGGATCCACAGCTTTAACTGTCTCATAGATGGTTTCGAGAATCTCAGGCTCAATATTGTGGCCATTGGGTTCATCTGAGATATACCACGCCAGTAATGCCGGGTGGTTCATGAATGTATAGATCTCGTTTATAAGCATTTCTCTTTTTTGCTCTCCAGTAAGTCCTTCGATGTCTGAACCTACTCCACCTCCTCCCGAAACAGATAAAAGATTATAATGGACTTTCATGCCCAGCCGCGCACAACGATCCATATATGCTTTTCTTTCCCTGAGAGTCTCCGGCAGGATCTTCTGATAAGGAGAAATCATGTTAAAACCTTTTATGGCTTCTTCTTCCGGCAGAGTCGGCGAAACAGGTGAATAGCAATAGAATCCGAACGGGACGAATTGTCTTTTATTGACTATGAGTCCACCTGTGAGATTATCAGCCTTAACCTCATTGGATTTATAGGGTAGTACCTTCAGCTCTGTAGAAGATATATAAGATACCTTCCTTACCGGGACACTTATCTCAGCTATTGCTTTATATTCTCCCGGAGAGAGTCCCATATCAAATGGTAACCGTGAGATCTTTTTCCCGGGCATGAAAGAAGACGAATAAACAGTATCATTTTCAATCATAAGGCTGACTTTCAGGTTATACCAGACTAAGGTTTGGGGAATGTGAAGTATCATTTCCGCACTCTTTTCATACGAATAGTAACTATACCTTGAAAAGAGCCTGAATGACACTGAATCGACAATCTGACAAAAAATTATTGAAGTGTTGAATAAGGGTGCAATTAAAAAAATGAGATTAATTAGTTTTTTGAGCATGAGATTATTATCTGCGAATGACCTTAAGTGATTTTTCAAATTTCCGGGTTTATTGAATTTCACTGTGAAATGTTTCTTATCGCCAGGCTACTAAGATAATGGAAGATGAGTTAATCTGCGAATTAAAGTCTAAAAATTATGCTTCAGATTGAACATATCGCAGGAGTCAGCAATATTGATTCTATTCTTAAGGTAAAGGGTATTGACTCCATCTTTATTGGTCCTTATGATCTCTCGGCAAGTATGGGTCTGACAGGTCAGGTGAATCATCCGGATGTCAGATCTGCGATAGATCATATAAAGAACAAGTGCAAAGCAGCAGGATTACCTTACGGTATTTTTGGAATTAATCCGGAAGCCCTGGAACAGGAAATTAAAGATGGCTGCAGATTCCCGGTATGCGGAGTTGATTTATCAATCCTTTCCGATGCATACAGGGTAATCTTTGGCAGACTGGATGTTTTAAGAGGCATCACTTGAAAACAATCCTGACCCGAACGTCTTCATCAATTTTAATCCCATTCTCTTCTGCAGGCTTCCATGCCGGCCCCTTCTTTATTAACCTGATTGCTTCTTCAGAAAAATTCTTCGAAGGACTTCTGACTATCTTAATGCTGTCGATCTTACCATTGCTTCGGACAAGGAAATTGACTACAACAACTACTCTTTGACCGACAGTTGTTGTATCCGGTCGCTTGATGTTATCCTGTATATACCTGTTGAAACTTGCTTTCCCGTTAACAGGATGAGGCTGAGTAAAGGCTGGAAGCTCATCCTCAGAATCTGCTGCTGTTTTTCTGCCTCCATAACCAACCACAACCACTTCATCAAGTGAAAGAACCGAAGGATCGAGACTAACCTGGACTTCAGTATCTGCTTTTGCCACGAACTCTTTGGACTCCATTCCTATAAAATTGGCAATAAGAGTCTGTTGACCTGTATCCGGTATTGTTATGGAAAATCTGCCTTCTGCATCAGTAATAACACCTTTTTTGGTACCTTTTATTAATATGTTAGCACTCGGAACCGGTAAATTATCCTCTGATGAGAGTACTCTACCAGTCAGTTTACCTTTTGTCGGCACCTCACCCTTTGCAAGCATTACTGCAGGTTCAACGATATGGTCTTCAGTAATATACAGGTTTCTATCTCTCGCTTGATGTATTATGGTTGAGTCCGGGATTTTTATCCCTGCTGGCCTTAATCTTCTGTCTGACAGTGCTTTAACTGATCTGTCCTCGCTTTTATCCACAGGTGCTTCTATCCGGTCAACCCTGCTTTCATCCGGGTGAGGTGGAGTGGGGGGGGATGTTTCCCGAATTACTTCTACAGGTTCTGAGATTGGTTTGGACTCAGGAATTTCAATAACAGACGGTTGTATTACTTCTTGGCTTAATTGGTTTGGCGACTTCTTTATTTCTACAACAATAAATATTGAAGAAATGATCATCAATACTGCAATAGAAGCTGCTATACGGTAATAAATAAATCTTTGTCTCCGGCTTATGCGCGATTTAAGATTTTTACGGAGGGCTTTTAAATCTTTTTCTGCTTCTGAAGGTTTTATTTCTTCATAACCTTCTGCGGCTTCCTCAGCAAAAGGATCTTTCTGAAGTTCCCTTTCAAAAGCATTTCTCTCCCTGTCTGACATCTGTTTTTCTCTGTATCTCAGAAAATCAGGGAGATCATTTTTCCTGTTTTTATCTTTTCCCGACATTTTTTTCTTCAAGACAAATTTTCAGATTTCTTTTCCCGTTCTGAAGATAACTCTTCACTTTTTTCACATCAAGCCCCATATTGATTGCGATTTCATTGTAACACCTGTTCTCAAAATAGAATTGTTGAATACATGCTTTTTGTTCATCTTTAAGTCTTTTCATGCAATCTTCAAGAGCCTTGTCCATTTCCGTATCATCTTTATCTAAAGGATGCATTTCAATGCTGTTTTCCATAAAAATAACAGAGTCATTTATCCATTCCTTTATTTTTTCTTTCTGCGATTTTTCTGATCTCAGGTGCATAAGGCAATAGTTTTTTGTTACGACATGTAACCAGCCTCTGAAATTTTCTATGTTATGTTTTGGTATTTCAATTATCAGCTTTTCAAATATCTGCATCACAGCATCCATCGAGTCTTCCCTGTTTTTCAGATATTTAAGGCAAACTCCGTAAACCAGGTGCATATATCCTGAATAAAGTTCACCAAGAACTTCCAGATCTCCCGTGGAAATAAATTCAGTAATCAGATCTTCATCAATCTTACGGTTTGGCTTGTTCCCAGGAATTCTAAACTTCATCTGGTTGTTAAGTTAACTCTATAAAGTTAAGTATAAAATATTTTATTCCACAGAGATACACAGAGAAGGCACAGAGCTTCACTGAGGATTTGCTCTGTAGCTCTCTGTAAATTCTCTGTGGCGCTCAGTGTACTATATGAATTCAATTAGATGATAATATTAAATAAGTAAAAATCGTGTGGGATTCTTTATGGAATTTATGGAATCACTGCATCCTATAGTAAATGTTTAATCAAAAATTGAGGTTATGAAAAACAGTTTAACAATTTTAGTCATATCGGTTCTGGCGGCACTAATGATTGCTTTCACAGAATCAGTAACAATCACCGGTACAGTTACAGATAGTCAGGGTAATCCTCTGGCAGGTGTAAGTGTAATGGTAAAAGGAACCAAAAAAGGAGTTATAACCGACATGAACGGTTATTACAGAATCAATGTGGATCAACAGGATAAGGTTTTGGTTTTCTCATTCCTCGGATTCACGACCATACAGGAAAAAATTGAAGGACGAACCGTTATAAATGTAAGGATGAAAGAGGATATTCAGTCTTTACAGGAACTTGTCGTGATTGGTTATGGAGCTGATAAAAGGGATATGTCTTCCAAAATGTATGCAGTAAGCGCTCCCTCTCCCTCTGAAGCGTTATACAGGCCGAGGCCGCATATTCGGCGTTACAACTTTAATTTTAATACTGAAGGCTATGCCGCAATAGATGACAACGGTTTTAAGAATGTGAGGAACAATCCTTTATCGACTTTTTCTATTGATGTTGATAATGCATCATACTCTAATATCCGCAGGTTCATCAATATGGGGCAATTGCCTCCTGCTGAAGCCGTGAGAATAGAGGAGATGATCAATTACTTTAAGTATGATTATCCTGAACCAAAAGGAGAGCATCCGTTTTCGGTATATACCGAACTGGCTCCCTGTCCCTGGAATAACAAACATCAACTGCTTCATGTCGGATTACGTGGTAAGAGTATTGAGAAATCTTCACTCCCTCCTTCAAACCTGGTATTTCTTATTGATGTTTCAGGTTCGATGAATGTTCCCAATAAGCTGCCACTTCTGAAATCAGCACTCGGATTGCTGGTAAACGAATTGCGTCCGGAGGACAAGGTAGCAATTGTGGTCTATGCAGGCGCAGCAGGCTTAGTCCTTGAATCAACAACAGGTAACAGGAAAGAGGAGATCATGAGAGCTATTGACCGTCTCGAAGCAGGCGGATCAACAGCCGGAGGAGCAGGTCTTAGATTAGCATACTCTGAGGCTTCAAAGAATTTCATAAAAGGTGGTAATAACAGGATAATCCTTGCAACAGATGGTGATTTCAATGTTGGCGAATCAAGTAACGGAGGTATGGAACGGCTGGTAGAAGAAAACCGTGACCGAGGTGTATTTATCACTGTTCTGGGTTTTGGTATGGGGAATATAAAGGATGATAAGATGGAGATAATAGCCGATAAAGGAAATGGCAACTACTCTTATATTGATAACCTGCAGGAAGCCAGAAAAGTTCTTGTCCGGGAATTCGGTGGAACACTTTTCACTATTGCTAAAGACGTAAAGTTTCAGATAGAATTTAATCCGGTCATAGTACAGTCTTACAGACTTATCGGTTATGAGAACAGATTGCTGAATGATGAGGATTTCAACGACGACAGGAAAGATGCAGGTGAAATGGGAGCAGGTCATAATGTGACAGCCCTTTATGAGCTGGTACCTGCCGGTTCTGATGAAAGAGTTCCTTCGGTCGATCGTCTGAAATACCAGGTATCAAAGACTATACAGGAAAATGATTTTTCAGGTGAATATCTGACAATCAAACTCAGGTATAAAAAGCCTGACGGCCATACAAGTATGTTACTTGAAAAGACTGTAAAAGGTTATGTGAATGATATGGAAGATGCATCTGATAACCTGAGGTTTGCATCTGCTATTGCTGAGTTCGGCATGATCCTGAGAGATTCGGAATTTAAAGGTAATTCAACACTCGAAAGTGCTTCCGGGTTAGCTAAATCAGCAAGGGGAGATGACGAAGAAGGATACAGGGCGGAATTTATCCGTTTAATTGATACCGTTAAAGGTTTGAGAATTACTGCAGATAAGGAATAATAATTATATAACTTTGTGTAACTCTGTGTCTTCTCAGTGCAGCTCTGTGTAAATCTATTTTTAATTTTTTTATTACACAGAGAACCACAGAGGGGGCACAGAGGTCCACAGAGTTATTATTTTAGTAACAATCATCGGATTACCTGGTGGAGTTCTTCAGGAAACTGTCGATCTCCTTTGCTGCATTACGCCCGGATGCAATTGCATTGACCACCAGGCTGGCTCCGTTGACTGCATCGCCGGCTGCAAATACTTTATGACGGCTTGTGGCCTGGTTTAAACCGGTCTTTATGTTACTTCTGTTGTCGAGCTCAATGTCGAGTTCCGAAAGCAGCCCTTCAAGTATGGGGTGAACAAATCCCAAGGCAAGAAGGACAAGTTCAGCTTTAATGATCCTTCTTGTTCCCGGAACAGGCTGCATGGTTACCCGGCCATCAGCATTAATCCAGTCCACCTCTTCAACTTCTGCTCCTGAAACATTATCATCTGATCCTATGAATTTAACAGTTGAAAGACCCCAGAGTCTCTCACATCCCTCCTCATGTGATGTTGAGGTTTTAAGAATTTTGGCGTAATAAGGCCAGGGATTGTTGGATGTTCTGATCAGCGGTGGTTTAGGAAGGACCTCAATTTGTGTAACACTTACCGCTTTTTGTCTGATCGCTGTTCCGACACAGTCAGAACCTGTATCGCCCCCTCCGATAACAAGTACTTTTTTACCTTCAGCACTTATATGGTTTTCTGCAGCGGAATGGTCACCTGCATTGATCCTGTTCTGGTTAATAAGATAATCCATTGCAAAGCAGATCCCTTTCAGCTCCCTTCCTGTAACAGACAGATCACGGGGCTTCATAGCTCCAATAGCAATACAAATTGCATCAAACTGGTCAAGAAGCTCCTTCCCGGAAATATCTTTACCGATATCGGTTCCTGTTCTGATCGTTACTCCCTCTTGAATCATAAAATCAACACGTCTGTCGATTGTAACCTTACTGAGTTTAAAATCAGGGATACCATACCTCAGTAGTCCTCCCGGCTTATCATCCTTTTCAAAAAGGGTTACCAGGTGTCCTGCCTTGTTTAATTGATCTGATACAGCCAGTCCGGCAGGCCCGCTTCCGACAACTGCAACTTTTTTGCCGGTACGTATGTAAGGATGTAAAGGCTTAATATATCCTTCCGAGAAAGCTTTTTCAACTATTGCAGCCTCATTTTCACGGATAGTAACCGGTTCATCATTAATGCTTAAAACACATGAATGTTCACAGGGAGCCGGACATATCCGGCCTGTGAACTCAGGAAAATTGTTTGTTGTAATTAATCTGTTGAAGGCACCTTTCCAGTCACCCTTGTAAAGCAAATCATTCCATTCCGGAATCAGATTATCAACCGGACAAACCCAATGACAGAATGGAACACCGCAATCCATGCATCTTGATGCCTGGAGCATTCTGTCCTCACTGTTCAGAATCTGCTCCACTTCACTGTAATCGCAGATCCTTTCGTGAAGAGGCCTGTTACCTGCTTCTTTTCGTCTGATCTTTAAAAATCCGGTTATATCACCCATAATGACTAATTATTCTTCTTAAAAAAGTGAAGCTCTTTCAGCCTGCACTTATTTCAACATCGATCTCCACGTCAGCAATTTTCTTTCTTAATTCTTCAAGTTTCTGTTCTTCTAGAACTTTCTTGTAATCATATGGAGTGACTTTGATGAACATCTGTAAGTATTTATCAGTATCATCAAGTATCATCTTTGCCTTTTTACTGCCTGTATACTGGTAATGCCTGGTAATAAGGTCAGTAAGTTCGATTATATCTCCGTGATCTTCAGCAAGAGATAGTTCTACCATTCCCATGTTACAGTAATAATCAAAATCACTATTTTCGTTAAATACGTATGCAATACCTCCGCTCATTCCCGCGGAGAAGTTACTTCCTGTTGAACCAAGAACGACAACACGTCCACCCGTCATATATTCACAGCAATGGTTTCCGGTACCTTCAACAACGGCAACTGCCCCGCTGTTACGGACTCCGAATCTCTCGCCTGCAATTCCTGATATGTAAATTTCACCTCTGGTGGCTCCGTAAAGAACAGTATTACCTATAATAATATTTTTGTCTGATTCAAAAGTAGAGCCGGCAGGAGGTACAACAATGATCCTGCCACCTGAGAGTCCTTTTCCCAGGTAATCATTTGCATCTCCTTCGAGATAGAGCTCTATCCCTGGTGATAGAAAAGCCCCAAAGCTCTGACCTGCCGATCCCTGGAACCTGCATTTGATAGTACCTTCAGGCAATCCTTCTGAACCATATAACGAAGCGATTTTACCTGAAAGCATTGCACCTGTTGTTCTGTCTGTGTTCCGGATTGTCTTTTGAATTTCCACCGGTTGTTTGTTGCAAATTGCTACTTCTGCTTCCTTGATCAATTGTTTATCAAGTATATGCTCAATCTGGTGGTCCTGCCTGGTAACACACCGCAGAGCATTTATTCCTGCTTCATCAGGTAGAGAAAGCAATCCGCTAAGATCCAGATTTCTGATCTTCCAGTGATTAATTTCAGGATTTCTCTCAAGTAAATCAGCTCTTCCGATGATATCGTCCATGCATCTGAATCCCATTTCGGCGAGATGTTCACGGACCTCCTCAGCCAGGAAGCGGAAAAAAGTAACCAGGTAGTCAGCCTTTCCCCGGAATCTCTTTCTTAATTCAGCATTTTGGGTTGCCACACCAACAGGACAGGTATTTAGATGGCATTTCCGCATCATCACACAGCCCATAACAATCAGGGCACATGTTGAAAATCCATATTCCTCTGCTCCGAGAAGGGCCATTACTATTATATCCCGGGCGGTTTTCATCTGGCCATCGGCCTGGAGAACCACTTTCCGCCGGAGATTATTCATTACAAGAGTTTGTTGTGTTTCTGCCAGACCTATTTCAAGAGGCAGGCCAGCATGTCTGATAGATGATGAAGGACTTGCCCCTGTGCCGCCTTCGTAGCCACTTATGGTGATAAGATCAGCACCTGCCTTGGTGACACCAGCTGCAATAGTACCTACTCCGCATTCCGACACCAGTTTTATGCTGATCGTAGCATCGGGATTGACATTTTTAAGGTCGAAGATCAGCTGTGCAAGATCCTCTATTGAATAAATATCATGATGGGGAGGAGGAGATATTAAAGTGATACCGGGTATTGAATATCTTGTTCTGGCGATTATCTTATCCACCTTATGGCCTGGAAGCTGGCCACCTTCACCTGGTTTAGCTCCCTGGGCAATTTTGATTTGTATTTCATCGGCATTAACCAGATATTCGGCAGTAACACCAAAGCGACCGCTGGCAACCTGTTTTATAGCACTTCTTGTACTGTGGCCGTTTTCGAGAGGTTTGAAACGTTCGGGATCCTCTCCACCCTCACCGGTATTACTTCGGCCTCCAATACTGTTCATGGCAATTGCAAGGGTCTCATGTGCTTCGCGACTTATTGAACCATAGGACATTGCACCGGTTACAAACCGTCTCATGATGTTTTCTGCAGGTTCGACCTCCTCTATCGGAACAGGATTTTTCTTTATATTTAGTAATCCCCTTATAAATCCGGGGTGAGCGGTATCTTCATTCACACGATTACTGTATTCTTTAAATTTGCCATAATCGGCTGTTCTTGTGCTCCATTGCAGAAGAGAAATGGTCTCAGGGTTCCATGCGTGATGCTCAGCGTGTTTCCGGTAAGAATAAAGACCCTCGGTCAGGATCTCAGGTGGAGGTTGACTGATAAAGGCTTTCCTGTGCGGAATAAGAAGCTCTTCTGCAATTTCCGCCATTCCGATACCACCGATCCTTGAAATAGTACCGGCAAAGTATTTGTTAATGACTTCAGGGTGGATGCCTACTGCTTCAAAAATCTGCGATGAGCGGTAACTTCTGAGAGTACTGATACCCATTTTTGACATTATCTTCAGAATACCTTTATTAACAGACTTAATATAATTTTCCTCAGCTTTCTGGTAATCAAGCTGAATTGCCTTTTCCTGAACAAGCTTTTCTATTATTGCAAAGCTCATATAAGGATTTATTGTACTTGCACCATAGCCAAACAAGAGGGCGAAATGCATCACCTCACGTGGTTCTGCTGATTCAACTACAATATCGATCTGCATTCTTTTGCGTTTCTCAATAAGGTAATGGTGTACGGCCGATACAGCCAGCAGCGATGGTATAGGTGCTATGTTTTCGTCGATACCACGATCAGACAGAATGATATAATTTTTACCTTCATCAACAGCCTTTTCAGCATCCCTGCATAATTGTTCCACGGCATTTTGCAAACCTTCAGCTCCCTCCCGCGCATTAAAATGCATTAACAGGTTAGTTGCAGAAAATCCTTTATATCTCAGGTTTTTCACAATCTGGAAATAGGTATTGGTTATTACAGGATTCCTGAACCGTACCATCTTTACATGATCGGGAGATTCATCGAGAAGGTTTTGCTGCAACGAACCGAGGTATCCTGAAAGAGTCATAACCAGTTCCTCCCGTATTGGATCAATCGGCGGATTGGTGACCTGGGCAAATAACTGCTTGAAGTAGTTGAAGAGCCTGTAAGGTTTTCGGGAAAGAACATTCAGAGGGACATCATTGCCCATCGATCCTATGGGCTCCTTACCGGTTGCTGACATTTCTTTGATGATTCTTTCAATATCTTCAGTAGAATAATTGAAAGCTGTAATATATTTCTGGTAAAGGGGACCCATTTCAGGTGAAACCTTATGCCCTGTTTCAATCTGTTCAAGGTTAACCATGTTCTCCTGGATCCACTTACCATAGGGAAATTCTCCTGCCAGTTTGGCTTTCAGTTCTTTATCATATATAACTTTTCCATCAACGGTATCGACCAGCAGCATTTTACCGGGTTTTAAACGTCCTTTCTCTTTTATATCTCCGGGATCAAATGATTGTACACCTGTTTCAGATCCCATTACTATCAGGTCATTGTTTGTAATTGCATACCTTGATGGCCGCAAACCGTTACGGTCGAGCATTCCTCCTATATACCTGCCATCAGAAAATATGATAGATGCAGGTCCGTCCCATGGTTCCATGAAGGTTGCATGGTAATGGTAAAAGGCCCGCAACTCAGGTGAAATAGGATTCTTGGCATTTATCGATTCGGGAATGAGTATCGACATTGCATATGGCAGGGATTTTCCACTCATCAGAAGAAATTCCAGAACATTATCCAGTGAAGCTGAGTCGCTCTTTCCCGGTTCAATTATCGGGTATATCCGTGACAGATCGCCAAGAATTTCTGATTTTAAAATAGATTCCCTGGCCTCCATCCAGAAACGGTTACCTTTAATTGTATTTATTTCCCCGTTATGACCCAGTACCCTGAAGGGTTGCGCCAGATCCCAGCTCGGAAAGGTGTTTGTACTAAAACGGGAATGAACAAGTGCAATGGCACTCTGTAGCCTTTCATCAGTCAGGTCGCTGTAGTATTCACCCAACTGATTAGATGTAAGCATCCCTTTGTATACCAGCACTTTGGTTGAAAGACTCGGGATGTAAAAGAAATTTTTTTGTGAGAGGTCAGAGCTTCTGATTAATTTTTCTGCCCTTTTCCTTATAATATAGAGTTTGCGCTCAAGTTCATCCTGAGGAACATCAGCCCCAAGCAGGATTTGCCTTATTAAAGGTTCAGCAGCGCGTGATATTTCACCTATAGTAGAATTATCGCACGGGACATCACGAAAACCTATAAGGTCTACTCCTTCCTCTTTGGTGAATTGAAGCAGGATCTCTTCACACTTCCTGGCTTCCTGACTATCCTGGGGAAGAAATAAAAGTCCGGTGCCGAACTGCCCTTCGGGAGGAAGTGAATAACCCTGAATAAGATAAAAATCACGGGGAACCTGTATCAAAACACCGGCACCATCGCCTGTTTTACTGTCAGCACCTTCTGCACCCCTGTGGGTCATGTTCTTCAGAATATCAAGGCCCTGACAAATTATGGAATGAGATTTTTTACCTTTTATATGTGCCACAAATCCTATTCCGCAGTTTTCATGTTCAAACTCCTGCCTGTATAAACCCATCTGTTGTGGACGAATTTTCTTCATCTCTTTTATTATATATTGAAAGCTATCTTTCTTCACAAAAAAACCGTTCTCTGAACTTACAGAGAACGGTCATCCCTAATCCAGATCTAAATACCATTCTCAATCTTTATTGGCAAACCTTATGACAAGAAATGATGGCATTTTACGTTTAAATTGATTCGACTGATTAAAATTTGCCAACAAATATACTGTATTTTATATCAAATTAACGCAAAAAATCAATAATAAATTAACAAAATGTAAAAAAAATTGTAAAAAAGTTATAAACCGGTTATAGAATCCATGAATATATGATTCATATATTTGGACCAGGCCTGCAACATTAAGCTCAAAAAATTATTATATTGTGTTTCATAACAGAAATATTATTTTTTTAGGATTTGTAGATCAGATAAATAAAACTGCTGATATGGTTTCAGCTTGGACTCAAATTGTTTATTTATGGAACACCCTGATAATCTTTTATTTGTAATATTTGGAGCTTCCGGCGATCTGACTCAGCGCAAACTTATACCTGCGATTTATTCCCTGAGAGCTCAGAAACTTATGCCGAATCGATATGCTATAATCGGGATCGGGCGGACTGTGATGGAGTCAGATGAATTCAGGAGAAGAATGAAAGACTCAATCATCAGATTTTTGGAGAAAAAAGAGATAAGCAATGAAATACTGAATGAGTTTACAGATAAGCTTAGTTATCTTGTGCTTGATAGTTCTTCTGAAGACGAAATAGGTAAGCTCAGGGTAATTATTGAAAAAACGGCTAAAGAATACGGTATTTGCGGTAACTGCATTTTTTATATGGCAACTCCTCCGGAAATGTATAAGATCATAGCAGTTAATCTTGCAAAAGCAGGGCTGGGAAGGCAGTTGGGCTGTTTCCGAAGATTTGTGTTTGAGAAACCATTCGGTTATGATCTTGAATCATCAGAAATACTTAACAAGACCCTTCATGAGCTGATAGAGGAAGGCCAGATTTATCGTATCGATCATTATCTGGGGAAGGAAACTGTTCAGAATTTGCTGGTAATGCGGTTCTCAAACGGCATTTTTGAACCCTTATGGAACAGAAATTATGTTGATAGAATTGAAATCACATCAGCAGAAAACATGGGTGTTGAGAACAGGGGTAATTACTATGATTCCACAGGTGCACTCAGGGATATGGTTCAGAATCATCTTCTTCAGATGGTCGGGCTGACCGCCATGGAACCACCTTCATCGCTGGCAGCAAATGCAATACGTAATGAAATATTAAAAGTACTTCAGTCGTTCCAGCCTGTCAGGGAGGAGGATGTCGGTGAACAGGTAATAAGAGGGCAATACACTGGTTCACATATCAGGGGGGAATGCGTGACCGGTTACAGGGATGAAAAGGGAGTTAACAGTAACTCTAAAACTGAAACTTTTGTAGCGATTAAGTTCTACATCAATAACTGGAGATGGGGCGGAGTACCATTTTATATCCGTACAGGAAAAAGATTGCCTACCAGAGTCACTGAAATTGTAATTCATTTCAAATCAACACCTCATCACCTGTTTCAGAGGGAATTAGGCAAACTCGCAGGTAATCAGCTTATTGTACGGATCCAACCCGATGAGGGCATATTGTTCAAGTTCGATATGAAAGAACCAGGATCGGGATTCAATGTAAAGAATGTTGCGATGGATTTTCATTACAAGGACCTGGCAGATATCAGAGTGCCTTCGGCCTATGAAAGACTTCTTTACGATGTTATGATCGGTGATCCAACTCTTTTTTCACGTGATGATGAGATTGAAACAGCATGGAAATTCATTGAGCCTGTTCAGAGAGCATGGGCTAATAATTCTGAAATAAAGATTTACGGTTATCCTGCTGGTACATGGGGACCTGAACATGCTAATGATCTGTTTGGCGATGAAAGTATTACCTGGAGATATCCGTGTAAGAATATGGCTGATGAGGAATTGTATTGTGAGCTATGAAGTCAGAGGGACCTTAAGTTTGTAGATAAAAGTATTTAGTTTATCGAGTTAAAGTTAAAAGTATCAACTTATGGGATTGAGAGGATTAAAATAATCCAGGTAAAAAAATATGGAAAAATCAGTCAGAATATTTTCTGCACCGCTTGAATTAGCTGAAACCTTTGCCAGTAAAATGATGAATATGATAAGGGAGGCAAAAGAGAAAGGTAACAATTTTTCTATTGCTCTTTCAGGAGGTAACACCCCGAAAATTTTATTTTCTGTTCTGTCCGATAATTTTTCGTCTTCAACTGACTGGAGTCATGTTCAACTGTTTTGGGGTGATGAGCGTTGCGTTCCACCTGATCATCCCGACAGTAATTATGGAATGACCCGGCAGGCTCTGCTTCAAAGAATTAATATTCCCGAAAATAATATACACAGGATAAGAGGGGAAGCCAATCCTTCGGCCGAATCACAAAAATACTCGAAAGAAATAGAGAATAACACCCGTCCGAGGAATGGCCTGCCTTCTTTTGACTTAATAATCCTGGGCTTGGGTGATGATGGACATACTGCTTCCATATTTCCCGGGGATGAAGAACTATTCCGGTCAAAAAGTATCTGTGCAGTTGCTCTTCATCCTGAAACTCAGGGAAAAAGGATCACATTAACTGGCACTGTTATCAATAATGCGGATAATGTTGTCTTCCTTGTTTCAGGTAAAGACAAAGCAGAAATTATACATAAAATTTTTAAAGGAGGAGAGTTAGGAGTGAGGTATCCTGCTTCATTAGTTGCTCCCGCCTGCGGGAAAGTAACCTGGTTTCTTGACAGGGATGCGGCAGGTTTATTATATTAGCGACTGGAATACTAATCTCAGGGTGAAAAATCTTTTTTATCTTTGAGTACCTTATTAACTTTTAAATCTTAAAGCCATGTCACACGAAAAATCGAAAGAACAGACAAAGATGAAGAAACAGCCAACAAAAAGTCTGAAAGAAAAACGTGCAGCAAAGAAAGCCAAGAGGGAAGAGAAAAAGAAACAGTAAGCTGATTTAAAAGCTACAAAGGTCTGAGATCTTTACCGGTAAATGAAAAAAAAGTCCCGGCTCAGCGGGACTCTGATTTCTACTCCTTTATGGTTAATCATGCCAGTTTCACATTTACTGCATTAATTCCCTTTTTTCCTTCAGCAAGTTCGAACGTGACCTCATCATCATCTTTAATCTGGTCATCTAGTCCAGATACATGTACGAAATACTCATTATCCGATTCTGCGTCTTTAATGAATCCAAATCCTTTTGATACATTAAAAAATTTTACTGTTCCTTTGTGCATTTTTATATTGGTTTAAAAATTAAGGCCGCAAGCTAACCATTTAAATTCATATATTCTAAATAAATATTAACTAATCTTAGTTGCTAGTTACAAGTTGCATGTTGCAGGTTAATGTGTTTTTAATAGTTTGTATGATTCTCCCGTCGAAGAGCTTATTCCGCGCAGCGGAAGGATCAGGGGGTTGTAAGAAGGAATACAGATAACCAAAAAGAGATCGAAGCGAAACGAGATTCCGCGAAGCGGAAAAGTAGAAAGGAGAAAGTAGAAAGATAAAAGTTTGTGATTTAGTGTATCTGAGAAATTGAGTGACGGGGAAACGAAAAAAAGTATATTTTAGTGATAAGAATTAATCAAAAGAAGAAATGAAGCGACTCTTACTTGTATGTATTCTGCTGACACTGGCAGGATGGACGATATACTGCCAGAACTCTTTGCTAACAGTAGCTGAAAAATCAAATTTTATATCCACTTCAACCTACAATGATGTGGTTTCTTTTATAGAACACCTTAAAAAACTGTCTCCATATATCCGTGCGGAGAGCATAGCAAAGTCTGTTGAAGGTCGGGATATACCTCTGCTTATAATAGGAAAACCTCTGCCGGAATCACCCGGGGAGCTGATTAATGATAAAAGAATTGTGGTTTATATCCAGGCTAACATACATGCAGGTGAAGTTGAAGGCAAAGAGGCTGCTCTGATGTATGCCAGAGATATTCTCAGACTGGAAGATCAGGAGATCTTGAAGAACATTGTACTGCTTGTCTGTCCGATATTTAATCCCGATGGTAACGAGAAGATCAGTCCTGCTAACAGGTCTTACCAGAATGGTCCTGTAAATGGAGTTGGCGTCAGATATAATGGTCAGTTTCTTGATTTGAACCGTGATGCAATGAAGGCTGAATCACCCGAGGTAAAAGGTGTTCTCACAAAGGTGTTTAGCCGGTGGGATCCATCGGTATTCATGGATTGTCATACGACAAACGGGTCGTATCATGTTGAACCTGTCACTTTTACCTGGATGGTGAATCCTAATGGAGACAGGTCGCTTATCAATTACATGCGCGACAAAATGATACCGGAATTATCACAGACTCTTTTCAACCAATATGGCGTTGAGAATTGTTATTATGGAGAATTTGCGGATATGACTGCTCCTGAAAAAGGATGGTATTTCGATGCTGCTGATACCCGCTATATGAGTAATTATGTTGGAATCAGAAACAGACTAGGTATCCTGAACGAGAATTATGTTTATGCCGATTTTAAGTCGCGTGTGACTGGCTGTTATTATTTAATACAATCTTTAGCAGAATATGCATCAAAGTATGGTTCAGAGATAAAGGATTTACTGGTCGAAGCAGACAATAGAACTGTTGAAAGAGGTATAAATCCGTCATTGGCAGATTCATTTGCTATTGAATATTTGGCAAAACCAGCTCCTTATAAGGTTACTGTAAAAACCTATGAGGTTGAAATAATGGTCGATGCAGAAGGAAGAAGAAGGTATCTGCCAAGTGACAGGGAAAAAACGGTTTCGATACCTTATTATATCGATTATTATCCAACGAAGAGTGTTAAGCTCCCTTTTGCATATCTCATTACTGTTCCTGATCCCGCAGTAAAAGATTTGCTCAAAGCACATGGGATAAAGGTGGAAAGGCTGACAGAAGCTGCGAATATTGAAGTTGAACGGTTTGAAATCCTTGAGCTGAAAGGCTCATCCAGATTAAACCAGGGTCATTACACCAATACTGTGGAAGGCAGGTTTCTGAGAGATATAATTGATTTTCCTGCAGGAACACTGGTTGTCAGAACAGCACAACCACTTGCAAATGTTGCTGCCTGTTTGCTTGAACCTCAGTCAAATGATGGATTAGTAACATGGAATTTTCTCGACCGCTATTTAGTACCTCAATGGGGTACGGGTTATAATCCGTATCCTGTTTATAAGGTGATGGATGCTGTCAAGTTAAACACAAAAATTGTTATGGATATGTAGAGACGGATCTCAGATCCGTCTCTATATATCCAATTAATCCATTATGCGGATCATCGTCGTGTATATTTATCAAAGACCGTTATAACAGGCAGCACATTGCCTTTCTCATCGAAAAAATCACGGCTTGAACGTCCCCCCATTGTGGCCGGCTCCCACCAGAAAATGCCTGCTCCAAGGTTATCAGGTGTATTCAGGACTATATTATTGACTTCATCCAAGAACTCCTTCTGACCTTCCGGTGTTTCAGGGAAAGGTGCATTTTTATCTTTATATTCGGTGGGTGTTGCACAATAAGCAACTTCGACAAGAATGACAGGTTTTTTATATGCATCAGCCATGAAAATCAAATTATTACGAAGATTAAGCAGGGTACCATGCCACCAGGGATAATATGACTGCCCTATGTAATCAAAATCTATCCCGTACGAAAGGAAATTATCGAAGAAATACTTTGTTCTCTCTTTATTTCCTCCCTGATCGATATGGATCATTAT
Source organism: uncultured Rikenellaceae bacterium (assembly GCA_964596715.1). Classification (GTDB taxonomy): domain Bacteria; phylum Bacteroidota; class Bacteroidia; order Bacteroidales; family VadinHA17; genus LD21. The sequence continues at coordinate 33,244 of CAZQVL010000019.1, read as the reverse complement.
TTTCGGTCGGTCCATCATAGTATCACATCCGGCATTTACTCCGTTTATTCCGGCCTGTACAAGCTCAACAAAATTATCCCAGTTGTCTGGAAGCCTGCCATCCGGCCAGAGCATTCCATTGATTATTTCATTGCCGGGTTGAACCATATAAGGCATGACTCCCGCATCACGGAAAGCTATTATTGTTTCACGCGTGTAGTCAAAAACAGCCTTAACCAGCTCCTTATGGGACATACCCTCCCAGGCCCTGGGAATATACTGTTTGCCGGGATCAGCCCATGTGTCGGAATAATGATAGTTAAGAAGAAATTTATATCCAAGCTTTTTGGCCTCTTTTGCAAGAGCAATTGTATATTCAAGATCATTGGGCAGGTTTTTTGGTGAATGGAATAAACGTAATCGTATCCAGTTGTAGCCATGATCTTTGAATATCTGAAGTCCGGGTTTTTCGATACCGCCTTCTCTAAAAGAAAATCCACGGTCTTCTGCCTGCTTAAGAAAAGAAAGATCGGCACCTATTGCATATTCCTGTGATATAATTTGTGTTGGAAACAGAAATGAAGAGATGATAAGGATTGAAATTACTAAAGCTCCGGTAGCTTTTACTGATTCAGGGGATGCTATCTTTTTCATTATTATAAATAGAAACAAATTTAACAATAATTCCAATCGGTGATTCACTAACCAACCGTTTAATGGCAAAGACGTAACTATGTATAGATGAAAGACATTATTTTATCTTTTTATTAATCTTATTAAGGTTAATTTAATAACATTGCAGGAGATTATGTTTTTTACGAACTTTGAAAAAAAACAGTAAATACCACTGATAATGAGAAGATGGCGAATTGAAGATTCTGAAGAGTTATACAATATTAAGGGATGGGGAGTAAATTATTTTTCAATCAATCAGAAGGGAAATATCACTGTTACTCCGCGAAAGAATGGCATTTCAGTGGATCTGAAGGAGCTGCTGGATGAGTTGATTCTTTCAGATGTATCAACACCATTATTGATAAGGTTTCCCGATATTCTTGATGACCGTATTGTAACAATATCAAAATGCTTCAAAACAGCAGCTGAGGAATATGACTATAAAGCTCAGAACTTCATTATTTATCCTATAAAGGTCAACCAGATGAGGCCGGTGGTTGAGGAGATTGTAAGTCATGGAAAAAAATTTAATATTGGTCTTGAAGCTGGCTCAAAGCCTGAACTTCATGCGGTTATTGCAATCAATACTGATCCTGGATCACTTATCATTTGTAACGGATACAAGGATGAGGACTATATAGAGCTTGCTCTTCTTGCTCAGAAGATGGGTAAATGTATCTTCCTTGTTGTTGAGAAGCTTAACGAACTTAAACTAATTACAACTATTGCAAAGAGGCTGAAGGTAAAACCTAACCTTGGTATAAGGATTAAACTGGCCAGTGTGGGAAGCGGAAAATGGGAAGATTCAGGTGGTGACATAAGCAAGTTTGGTCTTACATCCAGCGAGTTGCTTGAAGCAGTTGATTACCTTGAGAAAAACAATATGAAGCAGTGTATCCGCTTGATACATTTTCATATTGGTAGTCAGGTAACCAAAATACGCAGGATTAAAGTAGCTTTACGCGAAGCATCTCAGTTTTATGTTCAACTTCGGAAAATGGGATTTAATATTGAATTTGTTGATATAGGCGGTGGGCTTGGAGTTGATTACGACGGTACTGGTTCATCAAACAGTGAGAGCAGTGTGAATTATACCATACAGGAGTATGTCAATGATTCAGTAAGCACCTTTGTCGATGCAAGCGATAAGAACGATATACCTCACCCGAATGTAATTACAGAATCAGGCCGTTCACTTGCGGCCCATCATTCAGTGCTGATCTTTGAGGTTCTTGAGACTGCCACTTTACCCTCATGGGACCCTGAAGAGAGCATAAATGAGCAGGATCATGAACTGGTAAAGGAGCTTTATCAGTTATGGGAGAACGTGAACCAGCCCCGTATGCTCGAAACATGGCACGATGCACAGCAAATACGTGAAGAGGCACTTGACAGGTTCAGTCTCGGACTTATTGACGTTAAGACAAGAGCTCAGACTGAGATGTTGTTCTGGTCTATCGCACGAAGAGTCTATCAGCTGGCCAGTGTAACAAAGCATGTACCGGAAGAATTGCGTCAGATTTCAAGAATCTTGTCGGATAAGTATTTCTGTAATTTCTCCCTTTTCCAGTCACTGCCAGATGCCTGGGCAATAGATCAGATATTTCCCATTATGCCTATACACAGGCTTAACGAGGAGCCTTTGCGAAGAGCCACTATACAGGATATGACTTGCGATTCTGACGGTAAGATCGACAATTTTATATCAACACGCTATTCATCACACCATCTCCCTGTTCATTCATTAAAAGGTAAAGAACCTTACTATTTGGGAGTCTTTCTGGTAGGTGCATACCAGGAGATACTCGGTGATCTGCATAATCTTTTCGGGGACACCAATGCCGTACATGTCTCTATAGATGAGAAAGGATACAAAATTGATCAGGTAATTGATGGTGAGACAGTTGCGGAAGTGCTGGATTATGTGCAGTATAATTCAAAAAAGATGGTTCGCACCGTTGAAACCTGGGTGACAACCTCTGTAAAGACAGGTATTATAACCCTGGAAGAGGGTAGGGAGTTTCTGTCAAATTATCGTTCGGGTTTATACGGATATACATACCTGGAATAAAGTGCATCTATACAATTATCAATATTTATTATTGAGTTAAGAAAATATTTTTTAAATTGTATTCCTGTTTTGATTATTAAGACAGGACGATCCAAACAAATTCATTTAATATGTTTAACCATGAGCAACTCAACCTTCGATTTTAATTCATTCGTCAGGGAATCAAAAGAGGTCCTTGTAAATCCGAAATCTTATTTCTCAACTATGAAAACCACTGGTGGTATAGTTGAACCTTTGATCAAGGCAGTAATTTACGGAGTTATTGCCGGCATAATAGTCTTCCTCTGGAGCATAATCGGACTTGAAGCATTTACAGGTGGTGTATTTGGAGGAGCTATCGGAATTATGGCATTAGTATGGTATATTATTGCGGCAATCATTGGATTATTTATCGGTGCTGTAATTTTGCTTATAATTTCTTCCATCTGTAAAGGCAATACTGACTTTGAAGCAAACGTGAGGGTAACAGCTTCTGTTATGGTTGTTATGCCAATTAGTGCCTTACTGGGATTTACAACCGAAATCAACCTGACTCTCGGTATGATAGTCGGATTAGCTGTAAATCTTTTTGCTTTATGGCTTCTTTACAATGGACTTGTTGAAGCTCTAAAAGCAAAACTGGAAACATCCAAAATACTGATTTTAGTTTTAGCTGCTCTTTTGGTGCTGTTCATGCTTATTGGTATGGGAACACGAAACAGAGTAATGAAACAATTTGAAACCAGCGAGGTTGAAGAAGTACTTAAAGATTTGGAGACAGATTGATATTTGTCTAAAATAAATTGCGCCGGGTCACGAAAGGAAATCATTCCTGAGAACCCGGCGTTTTTTAATAGCTGTCAAAGCGAATGGTTACTATTTTAAGGAATTATCTTATATATGAAATTGTCTATAATGAGATAATTTCATTAATACGGTTTATACATTAAGGAAATGAAAAAGGTTTTGACAATTATTCTTTTGTTTGCCTGCGTGAGTCTTTGTGGTCAGAAGGGTAAGTTTGTTATGTGCAACTGGCACACAGGGGGGTTGATGAAGATATGTTGTTTACACTCGGGATTGAGTATGATGCAGCTCCGGTAACAGCACGTCCGGCAGCTGCAGGGATGCCTCAGGCATCATCAGGCAGATCCTCAGGAGGTCCGCCCGGGAGGAGGCTCAAGAGGCGGAGGAAGACCCGGTGGAGCTCCAGGAGGCGGAATGCCGCCATCAGGTTCCGGAACATCACAGGCAACTGTGCCCCCTGTATCACTATAGATAAATAATATCAGGCTTGCAGCAAACAGATAGTTTTCATATTTTTATCTTTTTGATCTGGAGATGAAATCAAACCAGATCGGTCAGAGTTAATGACTGTAAGATAAAATATGAAGAACTGGCTTTTCTCCAGAAACATTTTTACGGTACTTTTGTACAGGATCTTGCTTCTGATGATTCTGTTCTCTCTGTGCAGGATCGGATTCTACCTGTTCAATTATAAAATGTTTCCCGGGGTTACAATCCCGCAGCTGATAAATATTTTAAAGGGCGGATTGCTCTATGATATATCAGCTGTAGTTTATATTAATTTGATCTTCATTCTGTTACATATTGTACCTCTGGAAATAAGGTATAATAATGCTTGCCAGGGAGTCTTGAAATACCTTTTTTTTATTACCAATGGAATAGCCTTCGCAATTAATGGGGCTGATTATGTTTATTACAGGTTTGTTTTTAAAAGAGCTACTGCCGATGTATTCAAAACATTTGAGCATGAATCAAATATGGTTAAGTTGTTCTTTAAATTTCAGATTGATTACTGGCCTGTGGTCCTGTTTACACTCTTTATCATATTTCTTATGGTGGTTCTTTATAACCAGATTAAGGTTACTAAACCTGCACCGTCTAACAGAATTACCTATCATCTGGTTAATATACTATTGATTCCTGTAATTATTGGCCTGGTTGTTATAGGAGCCAGCGGTGGTTACAAACATTCAACTCGTCCGATAACAATAAGTAATGCCGCAAAGTATGTTAATACTCCCAGAGATGTGGCAATAGTACTTAACACACCATTCAGCCTCCTCAGAACCTTCAACAAGAAATCATTGGTCAGGTACGAATTCTTTGGTGAAGAAAAACTTAAACAGATTTACAATCCTCATTATATTCCTGCCGGGGAAGGAAAATTCAAGGATGAAAATATTGTTGTTATCATTCTTGAAAGCTTTGCACGGGAATATATAGGTTCTTTAAATAAAGACCTGGAAACTGGAACTTATACTGGTTATACTCCTTTTATTGATTCTCTCATCAATGTAAGTCTGACCTTTGATGTTACGATAGCTAACGGTAAAAAATCAATCGAAGCTATACCTTCAATTTTTGCATCTGTCCCTTCTCTTGAAACTCCATATACAATTTCACATTATGCAGATAATAAGATAAACGGATTGCCCGGTTTACTTAAATCAAAAGGATACTATTCGGCTTTTTTCCACGGGGCTCCCAACGGATCAATGGGTTTTGATTCTTTTGCCAAAATGGTTGGATTCGACGACTATTATGGTCTTGACCAATATCCTGATGAGAGAGATTTTGATGGTATCTGGGGAGTATGGGATGAACCATTCTTTGATTTTTTTGCCACAACACTGAATAATTTCAGAGAGCCATTCCTGGCGTCAGTATTTTCTATTTCATCACATCATCCGTTTAAGGTTCCTGAGAAATATAAAGACAAGTTTAAAAAAGGTCCTGCTCCTATAGTTGAAGTCGTAGGTTATACCGATTATGCTTTAAAGAGTTTTTTTAAAAAGGTTACTGATGAACCATGGTTTAATAACACGATTTTTATAATAACAGCTGACCATACCAACGAATCGATTCATAAAGAATTCCAGAATAATTTCGGATCCTATAGTGTCCCGATAATTTTCTACAAATCAGGAAGTTATCTGACAGGTGTTAAGAACATAATAGCACAACAGATTGATATTATGCCTACAATATTACATTATCTGAATTTTGACAGGGAATACATTGCATTTGGAAATAATCTTCTCGACGACTCATATGAGTCTTTTGCGTTTAATACAGCAGGTAGTACATACCATCTATACATGAAGGATCATATCCTTGAGATGATAGAAAATAAGCCGGTCGGATTATTCAATTATAAGAACGACCGTCTTCTCGAGACCAACCTTCTTGGAAAGAATCCTGAGCTGCAAAAACAAATGGAAGAGAAGCTGAAAGCTATAATTCAGACCTATAACAACAGGTTGATTGATAATAATATGATTGTTTCAGATACCTCAACAAACCCACAGTGAAACACATATAAAGAAAACCTGGGGAAGAAGAAATCACGTGACAGGCAAATTGTGATACTGAGGTAGGCCAGAATGAAGGTTCAAACAGAGGAGAACTGAGTTATTGCTCTTTTAATAATTTCACAGTGGAAATATATCATAACTGGCAAAAAATTTCAATATTTAAAGACAGAAGAAAAAATAGAATATGCAAAAAATCGAAAAATATGAAGGTCTTGTTGCCGCTCCGTTCACACCCATGGATAAAGACGGCAATATAAATTTAGACATGGTAGAAGTCTATTATGAATTTCTCGAAAAAAACGGAGTTATAGGAGCATTCATAAATGGTTCAACAGGTGAAGGAGCATCACTGACCCAGAAGGAAAAACAGCTTCAAGCAGCAAAATGGGCCAAATGTTATAAATCGGGAGGTAAGGTGCGTATAATCAACCTTGTAGGAGGAACATCCTATATGGAGTGTATTGAAAATGCTTTATTCTCTTATGAAGCAGGTATTTCTGCAATCGCAATCGTCGCACCTTATTATTATAAACCGGATGATGAAACACTACTTGCTGAATTCTGTGCAAGAATAGGTGAATCTGTTCCAGAAATGCCTGTCTATTTTTATCATATTCCCGTACTTACAGGTGTGAGCATACCGATGTCAGGATTTCTCAGGAAAATATCTGCCATGCTTCCAAACTTTGCCGGCATTAAATACACACAGGAAGATTTTATGGACTTCCAGTCGTGCCTCACTTACAGAAATGGTGCCTATGATTTGTTATGGGGAAGAGATGAATGTTTGCTTTCAGCTCTTGTCCTGGGTTGCAGAGGAACAGTCGGGAGTACTTATAATTATGCTGCTCCGTTGTATCATAACCTGATAAAAGCTTTCAATGAAGGTAATCTCATTGAAGCAAGACGATTACAGAAATTATCCGTTGATGTGATCAGGCTTCTTGGCAAATATGGTGGATTGGCAACAGGTAAAGCTTATATGAAACTTGCCGGCCTCGACTGTGGCACTTTCAGATTGCCGGTAAAAAATATGTCTGAAGAAATGTACAATCGTTTTACAGATGATGTTAAACTATTAAATATAAATCATCTTTTCTCTAAGCTCTAATTATCACATTTCTTTGATCCTCAATAAATCAACTAAAATTTATGCAGATTAAAGAAAGGAAATGGTATCCCTGGTTTGTGGTTGCACTCCTGTGGGGTGTCGCATTGCTGGCAAACAGCTTTCCACAGTTTTGGCCTTATTGGCCTTGCTTATTGTGTGATTCTTATCCTTTTGCTGTATGAAAAAAGAACAATCCACAAAGAGCAAAATCGTCCGGTATCCTTCAGAAGTGGTTTTGATTCTGTTCGACACAGCCTGGGTATGCTTCTTGGAACAATCAGCTTCTGGGTGATACTGTTTTATTTTGCTGCTCCCAGTTTTCCAGGATGGGCAATCAAAAACTGGCTGCCTACACTTTTTTCAGACAGTCTTGGTATTGAAATGTCAAAAGCAGGGCCCTTAAGTACTATTACTATAGCATTCTCATCTTTTATAGGTGTTATCACAGGAGGTATACTTGCTGACAGATGGATTTCAGTTAATCTCCGGGGCAGGATCTATACAGGTGCTATAGGCTTGTCTCTGACTATTCCTGCTTTGTTAATGATGGGATTTGGTACCGGTATGGTAGGTATTATCGGAGGAGGACTGATGTTTGGAATTGGTTTCGGGATGTTCGATGCGAACAATATGCCTGTCCTCTGTCAGTTTATATCGCCACAACACCGTGCTGCAGGTTACGGATTGATGAATATGGCCGGAGTTTTTTCAGGTGCCTTTATTACCAGTTTGCCTGGCAGATCGACTGATGCAGGTAGCCTTGGACCAGACCTGGCACTTCTGGCAATCCCGGTAGCAGCAGCAGTAATCTTAATGCTTGCAACCCTTAAACCAACTGCTGCCGATAAAACAGAAGACTAATCGGTGCTCTGTTCATGCTGATCCCTTAATCCCAGACAGATTTTACTTTTAACAATACTCTGTGTCCCTCTGTGACTTCTCTGTGTCCCTCTGTATAAGTTTTTGATAATACTTATATTACACAACGAACCAAGAGAACCACAAAAGAACCATAGAGTTACTGGGATACTATTTTAAAGTGAATATTGCCTATATTTGAGAATGATATGAAAAAGATAGCAGCAATAATTCTGGAAAACGATAGAGGAGAGATTTTGCTCTCTCTGCGTGACAATAAGCCGGGGATACCTTTCCCGCAACACTGGGATCTGATAGGCGGTCATGTTGAGGAGGGTGAAACACCTGAAGAGGCTCTTATAAGGGAAGTTAAGGAAGAACTTAATTATGATCTGACAGAATATAAATTCTTCAGAAAATACAATTGTCTCGAAGGGGATGCATATCCGAATATCAAGTATATCTATTCGGGAAAAATCAACCTGCCGATTGAACAAATAACTCTTCTTGAAGGCGAGCGCCCTCAGTTTTTCCAGATAGAAGAGATTCCCAGTGTTAAATTTGCTAATATCATGGGAGAAATCGTGATGGATTATATCGAAATGAATAAAAGAGTAATGTAAAAAGTAATACGGCAGAATAGTATTGTACTGTAATACAGGCACTATCTTATTAATTATTTCATCCATTCAATTCATTCGTTTGTCAAAATAGTGTTTTACAGCATAATTCAGTTAATTTGATATCAGCTTAATCATAATGTACTATAAATCAATGCTTTAAAATTAAATGGCCTGATAAAGAGCCTGATATTCTTTATTATTAAAAAATACTATGTGCTTTTTGATGAAATAACTCCATGCTGGTATTAATAGCATAATCTGTTATATATTCATCCGGTTTTCAAAGACAAAGAGAGAAAAACAGACTCCATTTCAGCACTATTTGGGCATTTGGCGTTTGTCTGATAGGATCTTAATCTATATTTTTACCTGAGATTCAAGTAAACGGATTAATGGATTATCTCTCAGATTTAAACAAAGCAGGGATCAGTAAAAATATAATTAAAACAACAGATAAAGACAGAAAAGATCTTGTATCCGTCGGAACAAGGTATAATCAGGTAATAATGGATCTGGTTGCCGAAGGCGGGGAAGATTTTTTCCATTACCTGAAGTACCTTAATCTGGTGCATGAGCCCGAAATAATGATGCTCTCTCCAAGGCACCATTATTATTTCGAATATCACGATCTAATAGGTGTTAAAGTACTGATAAATATTTCAAAACTGAACCAGGTTAAAAATCCGGGAAGTTTCCTGAACACTGTATACCGTTTATTACCACCTAAATCCAAATTCATCGGATGCTATTCAGAGAGCAGGATTCAAAACGGAATAGGGTTCTTCCCACCTGTAAAGATCTTCAATAAATTCATTAATTTTATTGATTCACGAACAGAAAGGGATCTGGGTAATAAAGACGTTTTAAAGCTCCTTGAAGCTAATGGGTTCATACTGGTGGATATGACAGAGATTAATGGAATAACGTATTTTACCACCATTATTAAAAGGGAACAAAAAAAATGACATAAATATTTTTATTTTGATTTTTCCAGTCTGGCTGACCAGCCCCCTCCGGTTGAAAGTTGAATGTCTAATTTATCACCTGAAGATATTTTTATCACCTCTCTTTTGTAATCTGTGGCATCACGGTCTGCATTGATTCCATCTTTAAAAACGACTGCATCATAAACTCCATCGCCCAGGAATGAAAAGTCAAGTGTTAATTCCCTCCGGTTCCAGTTAGTCATAGCTCCCACATACCATGTATTACCTTTCCTGCGGGCAAGCACTACATATTCTCCCACCTTGCTATCGAGCGGTACTGTTTCGTCGAAGGTGGTCGGGATTTGTGTGATAAAGTCGGTGCTTTCCTGCTCCCTCATGTAGGCTGTCGGATTATCTGACAGCATCTGAAGAGCTACCTCAAAAATTACATACATGGCAAGTTGATGGCACCGGGTGCCCTGGCTCATCGGGTTGGAATTTTTGGGTCTGAAATTAGCCCTGTTGGAGTTTCTCATGGCACCGGGAGTATAATCCATTGGCCCTGCCATCATGCGGATAAATGGTATGGTAACATCGTAACGTGGTACATCTTCATTAGCCCATTTTACATTCTCCATGCCCTTAACTCCCTCATATCCAACAACATTAGGATAAGTGCGCTGTAATCCCGTTGGCTTGAATACACCATGATAATCCACTAAAAGATGATATTCAGCAGCTTTTTTTGCTATTTCATAGGTGGAGGCTACAGCTATCTGGTCATCCCGGTCAATGAAGTCAATCTTAAGCCCTTTGATACCCATTTCGTTGTATAACGGAAAAACTGCATCCATTTGTTGTAAAATTGCATACCATGATGCCCAGAGAATTATACCCACGCCTTTTTGCTTTCCGTATTCAACCAGTTCCGGAAGATTAATGGCGGGATTCGCCTTTGACAGGTCATTCCTTGCTGACCATCCTCCGTCAAGAATAATATATTTAGCATTATTGGCTGCGGCAAAATCAATGTAATATTTATATGTAGGAGTGTTCATTCCTGCCCTGAAATCAACATGGGAAATATTCATTGCATTCCACCAGTCCCATGATACCTGACCTGGTACGATCCATGAAATATCATCAATTCTCGGTGGTGAAGCCAGTTTCTGAACAATATCGTTGTTTAATAATTCCTTATCCTGTTCACTGATCACTATTACACGCCATGGAAAACTACGTGTACCGGTTGTCCTCGCTAGGTAATCTGCCCTCACGACAGGGATATAGTTGATTCCAATCTGTTTTTCTTCGAGCGGATATGGTGCAAAAACACCTTTAAATCCTTTTCTGGTATTATTGATATCCAGGAACATACCGGGATAATCTTCGAGATCAGCCTCAATAATAACCACTTTCTTTCCATTTCCCAGATCAACCAGAAGAGGAAGAAAGGCCAATGAATCTTTCCTGAATTGGGAAATATTTTGTTCAGTATAGAGTGACTCGAAAGAGCAGTTAAAGATCCTGCCATCCCTGTAATCCCACATATAAGGAATAAAAGCTTTATAATCCTCAGTAAAGTTGAAGTTAGCTTCTTCATTTTTAACAATTACCTCACCTTTTTTCTTGGTGAAAAAACGGTAAGCAACAGCGTCATTATATACTCTGAATATTATTCCGTAGTTATTCCTGCAATTAAGAGTAAGCTGATTATACTGATCGGTGATCACTGCTTTCTTATAATTTATGGCATTGATCACTCTATCAATTTCTTCTGTTCTGGATGATCTGATAACTGGATTTTCTCCAAGCACTTCACCTCCCTCCAGCTGCAGGGACATAATCGAAGGCTCAATTATCTGTTCCCCGTTATGCTGTACTGACCATTGAAACTTAGCACCAGCTTCTATATTCAGAGTGATGCTTCTGTCTGGTGATTTGATTTCAAAATTCTTGGTTTTTTGTGCAATGAGTATTATCGAACTCATCAGCGAAACAAATATCAATACGAAAATCTTTTTTTTCATCCTGGTTATATCTTAAAGAGGTTCTTAACTGCGAATAAAATTAAATAAATAAATAATAACAGGACAGGGATCCGGTTCTATTTTGGCATGTGGGAAAAGCAGCGTATTGTGAATGGGTGTATTATTTTGTACTTTTGATACTTAAAACTGAAAGAGCGGAAAATAAAATTGTAAATGGCAGAAAATAATAATGAAAATAATAAATATCTTCTCTATTGTACCTTTTATGACCTTGCAGAATACAGAAAGTCAATACTCTTACTTAAACGGGAAGGAATAGAATTTCAGATTGTTAATAAATCCAACCCAATGAATTACCATGTTCCGTCCAGTACTTATATTGAGATTGAATTGTTTATAAAAACTTCCTGCTTCTATAAGGCAGACAAAATATTGAAGACTTTTCATGAATAGAATCATAAAAGTCTTTTATTTCATTAATTCCAATGTAAGCTAAAGTAACGATTCTCATTTAAAGAGACACTGGTTCCCAGCTTTTTTCCCTCCCTGTTCAGCATCTTTAAAAGCCATTTGGTATCAGGTAAAGAGGCGTGGTTAAGGCGTAAGTTACGGATCTGCATAGGTGCCATTATCATCGATATCAGTCTGCCGTTTGAGGGGTCAATGGTTGGAAAATACATCAGGGTAAGATCGTCACGGTAATGCTCATAACCGCTGATACCTTCATAATCATTGATAAAATCACCGGCTCCGTAAAGGATAAGCTTATCCTTATATATCTCGATACCTTGCGGATGATGTGATGAATGTCCATGAATAATATCAGCAGAGGCATTGTCAATCAACCAGTGAGCAACATAACGTTGGCGATCAGGAATATCATAACCCCAGTTACCTCCCCAGTGGATAGAAAATATAACAATCTGCCCGGATTTCTTTGCTGACTTTACCTGGCCACTGATCCTGATCAGAGCCTCATCGTCAGGTATATGAAGTAAATTCACTCCCGGACTTTTAGCGGTTGCTGCCCAGTTTTCAGGAACACCGCTTGTAGGAGATCCAAAAGCAAAGATAATCATGTCATATTGCCCTGGTTTTAACTGAACGCCTTTGCCGGCTTCACTTAGATTAATACCTGCTCCGGCGTAAGCGATACCAGCATCTTTAAGGACCTGGAGGGTTTCGAGAAGTCCTTCATATTCCCAGTCAAGGATATGGTTGTTGGCCACGGAACAGAAGTCAATCCCGACACTGGTCAGAACTTCAACATTCTTGGGATGCATACGGTAATTTATTCCTTTTCCGGGCCATGGCTTATTGTGAGTGGTGATACTGGTCTCGAGGTTGATGATTTTGTAAGCGGGTTTCAATTGTTCCCACACTTTAATTGCATCACCCCATATATAGGAATAAGAAACCGGTTGCCTGACGGGACCATTTTGCGTCTCTGCCAGACGGACATATACTCTTGCATCCTTTACATAAGACTCGTAGATTCTGGGATTAACTGAATTAGGTAAAATCTGATCAATACCTCTTCCAGTCATCACATCACCACAGAGAAAGAGAGTAATACCGGCTGATGATGACCGGTTATGGTCTTTCATAGCTTTATCAATTTGTTCCTGATATGGAGTTGAATGAAAAAGTAATACAAGTGCAATAAGAATTTGTATTAAACGCATATGATTTCAAGGCTTTTTAAAATCATCTTTCAAATATGATATCTTCTTAATCTACTTAAATCTACACAAAAATGTTATATTGGAGTAGTATCCGGGCGTTTTTAACCATATCCGGAATCAATTCAGCAGTAATCGCAAACATATAACAGAAGCATTACGTGCAGGTTAATTTTATGATGCATGGAATGATCAATGAACATAAAATTTGTTTATTTGTTTAATATTGAGTAACTTTGATATAAAATTGGTATAAAAATAGTGCAACCGTATGTGTGAAATATAGGAGGTCTCTATTATGAAAAAGCTTTTATTACTGGTACTGACGGGTATGCTCATCTCATGCAGTGCATTAAGAAGATCTTCAACTTCATTAGAAGAAGAAGAACTATTAATAACAAGAAAATTCGTTGGTGTTTATATGGATTACCGTCATACTGGTCCGGAATCCTTTGCAGGACCCAACATTATCTGGATAAAAACATCGATGGATAGCATATATGGTAAAATATCTGCATATGGTAAAAAATGTGATTTTTCACCCGGCGACAGATTATATATGAGAAGAGCATACTATACTCCCGGTGGGGTTTTTGGATACTGGGAGTATCACATTGAGAATGATTCCTCGTTATATTACAAGTTAAGTGAATTCCAGCATGATAATGAGGTACCAATAGAAACCTGGTTTTAATGAATTACTGATTTTGGAGGACTACTGATAAAAAACATCAGCTAAAAACACATAATCTTAATTTCTAAGTCCTCTGCCAATAATTTCCTGAACTTATCCCCCCAATCCCTACTCTTATGGATAAGAGAAGGAAGAGTAATATGCACTATATTAGCAACATAGTTCTGGGGCTGTTGAAAAAGGGTGAACTGATGTTTTTCAATCGGGTACACTTTAGGGATAATTAAGGAATTTACAGTTCTTTGAACAAAAATTTAGTAGAAATAAATTAAATATTATTTAAATAATTAAGAAAAATATAATTTATTATAATAATTTATTAGTTTTGTGACTATATAACTTAAAATTCTAAAAAGATATTTAGTTATGGATGTTCAAGCCTCAGTTTTAAACAATACAATTGAAAAACAGAATGTTAAAGTGCTGGAGATGTTGTCAGAAAGAGGGAAAAATATCTTCTTTCCAAAACTTGGAATTCTGTCACAATCTGCGCAGGCAAAAGGGAAAAATATTAATTCTACTATTGGAGAAGCTGTTGAGGATAATGGTTCTTCCATGCATCTTTCTCAATTTGATGAACTGATAAAAATACCAGGGAATAATGTCTTTCCTTATGCTCCGAGTTTTGGCAAGAAAGATTTAAGGGAGATCTGGAAAGCATTTATCTATAAGAAGAATCCGTCATTGGAGGGCACTGTAATAAGTACACCAATTGCTACAAATGGAATAACTCATGGATTGAGTATCGCAGCTTATATGTTTGCAAATGAAAACGATAATATTATTCTTCCCAACCTTTACTGGGAAAACTATAATCTGATTCTTGACAACGGGTATAGTGCAAAGATTCGATTATTTGAACTATTTCACAACGGAGGTTTCAACATAAGTTCTTTTACGAAAAGGATTAACGAAATTCAGCAGGAAAAAGTGATAATATTGCTGAATTTTCCCAATAATCCTTCAGGTTATACCCCTCTTAACGATGAAATTAAATTGATTGTTAATGAGATACACCATCTGGCATCAAAGGGAAAAAAGGTTGTTGTTCTGATTGACGATGCTTATTTCGGACTGGTATATGAAGATCAGGTTTTCAAAGAGTCTATCTTTACAAGAATTGCGAACCTGCATGAAAGTGTGCTGGCCGTAAAACTGGATGCTCCAACTAAAGAAGATTATGTTTGGGGATTCAGAGTTGGCTTTATCACTTATGGTATAAAGAATGGAACGCCTGAATTATATGAAGCTCTGGAGAACAAAACCGGAGGAGCCATTCGTGGTAATATTTCCAACATAAGCCATTTATCCCAATCCCTGCTTCAGGCTGTGTATTCACATGAAAACTATAATGCAGTGAAGGAAAATAAATATGATATTTTAAAAACACGGTACAATATTCTGAAAGGTTGCCTGCAACAATCAAAATACTCTGAATATTTTGAGCCATTGCCTTTCAATTCGGGCTATTTTATGTGTATAAAAATTAAGAAGGGAATAGATACCGAAAATTTGCGAGCAAAGTTATTAAATAAATACAGCACAGGTGTTATTGCTCTTGGAGAAGTTATAAGACTGGCTTTTTCAGCAGTACCTCAATCGAAGATACCGGAGATGTTTGAGAATCTGTATAATGCCTGTAAAGATCTGGATAAGAACTAAATCAAGTATGTAAATTCTAATATTAATTATTAATAAAATGAAAGTAAATCGGAAATTAATCAACTGGGTTAACGAATGGGCTGCATTATGTCAGCCTGAGAAAGTACATTGGTGTGATGGTTCAGATTCTGAATATAAACATCTTCTGGATGAAGCGACAGCCATGGGAAGTTGCATTAAGCTTGATGAAACCAAGAGGCCCAATAGTTTTTATTTTCAGTCAGATCCCAGTGATGTGGCTCGTGTGGAGAACAGAACATTCATCTGCACAGAAAAAAAAGAAGATGCCGGCCCCACAAATAATTGGGTTTCACCCGTTGAAATGAAAGCAACTTTGCGAAAGTTCTATTCCGGCTGCATGAAAGGAAGAACATTGTATGTTATACCTTTCAGCATGGGTCCTTTAGGTTCAAGAATAGCTCACATTGGTATTCAGTTAACTGATTCTATATATGTAGTTGTTAATATGAGGATAATGACACGGATGGGAGAGGCTGTCCTGGATGTTCTCGCAGACGGGGAATTTGTTCCCTGCATACATTCTGTCGGGGATCCTCTGATGCCCGGACAGCAGGATAAAAAATGGCCCTGTGCTCCTATTGAACAAAAATATATCTGCCACTTCCCCGAAACTAAAGAAATATGGTCTTATGGAAGCGGATATGGAGGTAATGCACTTCTGGGTAAAAAATGCTTTGCTCTCAGAATTGCTTCATATATGGCAAAAAAAGAGGGCTGGATGGCTGAACATATGTTGATTATGGGAATAACTAATCCGGATGGTAAAAAGAAATATTTTGCAGCAGCTTTCCCCAGTGCTTGTGGAAAAACAAACCTTGCAATGATGGTTCCCAATCTTCCCGAATGGAAGGTTGAATGTGTGGGTGATGATATTGCATGGATGAAATTTGGAGAAGATGGCAGGTTATATGCCATCAATCCAGAGTATGGCTTTTTTGGTGTTGCTCCGTTAACATCAATGAAAACAAATCCGAATGCCATGCTTTCATTAAGAGAGAATTCCATTTTCACCAATACTGCACTGACTCCGGATGGAGATATATGGTGGGAAGGTATAGGATATGATGCTCCGGATGGTACAATTACATGGACAAATGAAAAATACGATCCTGAAGGAGGCAAACCTGCAGCACACCCCAATGCACGCTTTACTGCACCTGCCAGTCAATGCCCGGTTATCGATCCTTCATGGGAAGATCCGAACGGGGTTCCAATCTCGGCATTTCTGTTTGGAGGCCGTCGTTCAACAACGATTCCTTTAGTACATGAGGCATTTGACTGGAATCATGGTGTTTTCCTTGGTTCAATGGCCGGTTCTGAGGTAACTGCTGCTGCTATTGGATTAAAAGCGGGTGTACGTCGTGATCCTTTTGCAATGCTGCCGTTTACGGGATATAATATGGCTGATTATTTTGCTCACTGGATAAATACCGGAAAAGTGGCTCCGGATAAGAACGCCCTGCCGAGAATATTTTATGTAAACTGGTTCAGGAAAGATGAAAATGGAAAATGGCTATGGCCGGGTTTTGGCGATAACATTCGTGTACTGAAATGGATTTTTGAACGATGCGAAGGTACTGCACATGCTGTTGAGACACAAATAGGGTATATTCCGGATGCTGAAAGTATTGACCTCAGTGGGTTGGAAAAACTGGAAGTAAACCTTCCAAAGTTGCTTTCAGTAGAGAAGGATAAATGGATAGAGGAGATAGAATTAATAAGGGAGAATTATGAAAAGTTTGGTGAACGTCTTCCTGTTGAATTAAATAATCAACTTATTGCACTTGAAAATCGATTCAATACGTGAAATACAGTATTCATTTCTTATTGACTTATTTTTATAGTATCCAATTGTCAGACTGATTGATAGTATTTATGTTAAGGGTATTAATTTTTCTCTTGTTGATTATAAAATCCTGTTTTTTATTTTCTCAAGGGGCAGGAACTATCAACACATCAGGTTTTGAACGCTATAAGCAATTGAACGAAAAAGAGCTGAGGTTACCTGAGTTTAAGGATAGCGATGAGGCTTTAAAACTTAAGCTCCTTCAGCTTGATGTTATTAATAAAAGCAGGAAAGAATTCAAAGCACCGCCTGTCAGACTTGATATCCTCGTTTCAAGAGTTGCCAATAAGATGTGTCGTGAAGCAGCAGAGAATAATTACCTGTCACACTGGAACCTTGCAGGTGAAAAGCCATATCACCGGTATGCCCTTGCCGGTGGTTATGACCATGTTACAGAGAATGCCTTCGGAGAATGGACCAGTGGCAGGTATAATATCTCGAATTCATTCATCGGGGAAATGATGAAAACCGGTCATGAAAGTTTTATGGCAGAAAGAGCCCCCAATGATGGCCATAAAAAGAATATTATTGATAAAGCTCACAATTTTGTTGGCATTGGCTACTTTATCACTAATGATGAGTTCAGATATTATGAAGAGTTTATTGACAGATATCTTGAGTTTGAAAACATACCGGCAGAATTAAAGATAAATGAACCAGGGAGCATAACTGTTAATACAAAAGGGGAAGGTTATTTGTATTACCTGATAATTTACAGGGAGAAATTTCCAGGACGAATGAGAGTCTCTCAACTTTCGAGAAAAGGAAGTTATGATGATTACTCAAACGAAGATTATCTGAAAATACCTGCCTGGGATCTGGCCCGGTACAGGAATGGAAGTACATACAGGATACCTCTTAAATTCTCAAAAGTGGGATTCTATTACATTCACATTTTCATTGACAAGGAAGAAAATACCGGCTCCTTGTCGCTAAGTACCAAAGGAAAAGCAAATGTGAGTGGCATAGTAATAAAGGTAATACGTTGATAATGAAGAGACCATGGGTTGTAACAGATACATTCTGTCAGACTTCTTATTCCGGCAGGAAGTATCAACGTATTAAAATACGGTTTTTAATACGTTGAAGAATTTATCAGCCTTATTTAGGTACATATTAAAATATGCGTTGGCGTCTTAACCGCACAAAGAGTTTAAATTATAAATAGTAATTTAATGAATTATATTACTATTTTTGCCTATAAGTTGTGAAATTATTATTCAATAAATCTATAAGCTTATGAAAACTTTGAATTTCAAGTGGCTGTCAATTATACTTGCCTCGTTGGTATTAATTGCCGGTTGTAATAAGGAAGATGAAGAAGAAATATCAGATTTTGTTGGGAATTTTGTCATCAGTAAAGCTGAATTGGCAGAAGAATTAACTGTACCTACTGAAGAAGCAGGAAATGTTGCTGTTCCAGTTGGTACAGATATTACGCAAGCAATACAAACGGCGTTGTTGAGTGCAGTAAACTGTTCTTCTCCTGATAAATCATATGTTGAGTTAAGAGAAGACAATTCATTGTATTTGAGTTGTGAAGAATTAAATCCATTAAATGCTGGCACTTGGGAAGAATTGTCTGCTACATCATTAAAACTGAACATGAATAGTACAGCCATTCCTCCTGCCGGATTTGTTTTAACGGTAACAGATATTGTGAAAGATGCAAGCGGATTAACCGGGATAACCAGTGTGCCATTACCAAAGGCGATGATTTCAGATATTCTTACTTCTTTACAATTAACCTTAAGCGCTTCTGCCCCTGATGTTTTTATGGTAAAAATTTCAATAGAATTCATGGAAAAATAATGACGCAGCAATTCTCTAAATAACTTCTCACTTTTGGTGAAGATTATGTTCCTTTTCATTTAATGGTACTAATCTCGCAAAAATGGGATAAAGATGTGTCATCTTTTTTTATTTCTGAATTACAAACTATACTGTTCAATTATAAACCAGTGATTAAAAGGATTTTTTAAAGTTGATTTAATTTGTAGTTCACTTATTATATTCCATAATATCCTCATAAACAAGACTGATATAGTATAAACCGCCAATCTTGGCACTGCCAAAACTGGTGGTATAATAGTTGTTTAAAATATTTGATCCTCCCATTTTAAATACTGTTTTAATTGCAGAAAGCTTGTACGAAATATGAGCATCAAGTGTAGTAAATGCTGGAATTTCTGCAGCACCAAAACCTGACTCCCACATAAAGCTATTTTGCCAGTGAAAATTCAGATTAAATCCAAGGTTTGGAATGATAGCATGGTGGCCGATAGACAGGTTTGCACGGTAATCCGGGGAATTGAAACCAGCCTCCACACCAGGCTCATTAATGCCTTCCATCAACTTATTGTAGGCCATATTGCTTCTGATTAATATGCCGATGGGCGTCATGTAATCCAGACCCACTGCCCATCCGAATGATGAAACCGGTTGATCGGTTGTAAAAAAAGTCTGGTAAAGCATATCTTTTGCTGTTCCTGCATCTTCTGCTAATTGAGCCACTAGTTGAATTGCTTCAAATCCCTTGTATTTATTATAAAAAGCATAGGTATCCATAAATAGTTTTTTCCCAAGAAACAGTCCTTTGTATCCGATCTCGGAGGAGGCAACTTTCTCAGGACTTAATCCCGGCAATACAATCGGGCCATTCTCCGTGATTGGTTTGTCTTTGACAGGATTTCTTCCCGACATGGGATATAGTGGAATCGAATTGAAATTATACTTGTTTTGAACTTTGGGCATTCCACCTATTGTTCTGAATATCCCGGCACTTACGTCCACCCATTGATCGGCAATAGAAGGAAAACGATAAGCCGTTTGAAAGGTTCCTCTTATACTATGCTCCATTTTTTTATCCAGAAAATAGACCAATGAAAATCGAGGTGTGTATTGTGCCTCGAAATTTTGGTTTTTATCGAACCTGAAAGCACCTGTTACTCTAAGATGGTTATTTATAAAGTTTTTATTGATTTGAACAAATGAGCCAAACTGATTAATGGTAATTGGATTATCCGGTTCATCAATAAAAACAGTACCATTACTGTTAACAAAATAAAAACGGTTCGAAGCACCAACCTGCATCTCCATAAAGTGAATAAGGTGCGAAAAATTATACATCCCCTCAACCTGATAGATTTTACTATTGTCAAAAACCCTGGCTCCACCTTCGTCGATGGGATTAGAAGTAATTTTGTTCATCATTGTATTAAAATCACTGGTGCCATGAACAGGAAAAGCCGGTTTAGATAAGTCAAAAATAACTCCTGTTTTCGGATCTCTGTTGTCCGACACCAGGCGCGCAAATTGGTGGGCATTATTCATATCGCCCGTAATAAGTGCAGTTTGTGTATATGCTGTCAGATAATCTGAAAACCACTCTTCTGAAGGTTTCCATTCTTCGTTTAATCGCAGTGCAGCACCTCCAATATCATACGATGAACCTGAATTTTCGATCACACCCCATGCTCTGAGATAATAATTAGGATTATTTACTTCGATTTTTCCGGAAAAGATACTGAATTCACATGCTGCAAAACGATTCTGAGCAGTATATACACTTGTACCCTGTGCATAATTAGCTTGTGCAATTGCTTCTGTACGTTCATTAATAAAATAATGCAGCGATCCTGCAAATCTGAGGTTTCTCGTTTTATCATCAGCTAAGTCACTTTCTATCCAGGCTGTTCGTGTAACCAGTTGATCCGGAAAATATTGCATTGCTCTGTTAAAAAGTTCTTCATATTCCGGGGAACCCGGTATTATACCTTGAGATTCAGCAATACCATTAATAACCTGGGGGCCTACATCTTTCAGGTTCAACGATACCAATGACTCATCACCATAGGTATTTACCCCATCGTAACCAGGATTTGAAAGTCGGTTTAATGATGGATCATATAAGTCAGTTCGATCTCTTTTATCATCTGCATGCCAATCGGTTGCATTTAGATATGAACCTGTAATTTTAAGCCCCATTCGATTACTGAATGCCTTGGCATATCGAAAATTCAGATCGAACATTGGAGTTGGATTATCAACAGTCTGGGAAGCAATGTTCATTATACCTGACTGAAATGAAACCGATAGTCCCTGATATTGAAACGGATCTTTACTTTGCATTACCAGTGTACCATTCATTCCACCAGGTCCATACAGGGCAGTAGAAGCCCCCACCACCATTTCCAGACTTTTAACATCAATCTGCGACAATCCAAATATGTTACCAGCAGAGAAGCTCAATCCGGGGGCAATGTTCTCCACGCCATCAATAATCTGGTTCATTCGGTAATTGGTATAATCGTTGAATCCCCTCGTATTGGGTAAACGAAAAGTAAGGCCATGTACATTCATATCTACCCCTTTTAACTGAAATAAACCATCGTAGAAGTTCGCTGCAGAAATTTGTTTCAAATCACGCAAATTCATTTTCTCGATACTAACCGAAGATCTTAAAATATTTTCCTCGATACGACTGGCAGAAATTATGACTTCCTGCCCTAATAAAAATTGTTCTTCCATCTTGATATCAAGAAATGTAGTTTCATTTGTCACTTCAATATCCTGAGAGACAAAACCTACATATGAAATATGTAAAACCAGGGGGGGCGGTATATGGGTCTTAAGCACAAAAATACCATCATTTCCAGTAATAGTTCCATATACATTATTTTTGATAGTAATATGAACGCCAATCATTGATTCACCCGATTTAGAATCAGTAATTTTCCCTTTGATTTCGTAGCTTTGCGCTGAAACTGAGTTTAAAACCAGATTGAAAATCGAAAAAGTTAATAAGTAGGATATTGCTTTCATAATTTAAAATGAGGAAAGTACTAATTTAATTTCTAATATGAATATCAAATCCATTATTTCCTCCATGAAATGGTTTCATGTAAATCAATGAATTGAATCCTTAAAAATATGAAAGATACATCGTCTATATCTGCCAAAATAACATATTTGTTAATACGGTTATTTACAGCATCTTCGTGGATGGAACCGTAATCATCTGAAATGAACACTATTACGATAGTTATAATTTGCTTTTGTGTTCTTTAATCAAATCTGCAAGAGTATAAGATTCGAAGTATTTGGTAATCTGATTGTTCAAACCGATCCAAAACTCTCGCACACCACAGGTTCCTGAGAGTTGACATAAATAATCTGTTGAAATACAATCGACTATGAAAATACCAGGTTCAAAGGCATTATATATATCAAGAAGCTTTATTTCGGATGGTTTGCGTGAAAGTCTATATCCGCTTTTTCTCCCTTTATGATTGATTATCAGACCTGACGTTTTTAAAGAAGCAATAATATTGTCCAGATATTTGACAGAGATCCTCTGCCGCTCAGCAATATCCTTCTGAAAAACACCATTTTCCTCTTCATCAAGAGCAATCTCAAGCATTGCCCTGATTCCATATCTTATCTTTGTATTGAACTTCAATTTTCAAATTCTAGTTACTATCCCTGATATTTCTTAAAACAGAAACCAAATTTAACAATAATTTCATTCTTGACTTTCACAAGTCCTAACCATTTTACTGGAGGATCAATCTCATGATCTGTAAGTTTCACTCTGATTATACCACTAAGAATTTGGCTTTCATCATCAGTTCTTTCAATTTCACAATCTATATCATATTTCTTTGTCATACCAGCAACTGTGAGGGAGACCTCGTTCAATGTAACTGAATCCTCTTTATGGGAAACGATATCAGGGTTTTGAGGTATGGCTATTTCAAGATTAGGGAACTGGTCAACCTTAAGCAAAGTCAGAAAATCTCTATAAACAAACTTGTTGGCACATTTAAAATCCTTCACAGGAATTGTTATTCGGGATACGGATGTGTCATGTGTATAATATGGTTCTTTAGCGCCCATAACTGATAAACACCACTCCTTAAGATCATATCTGAAAAACAACCTGTTAATGTTAGTTTCTACAGTTATATCAATAAATCCGGATGAATAATTCGTTCTTTCTGATTTCAAACTATCATCCTCTCTGAAACCTACAAGCACAGGAAATAAAAGAATTAATATTAGTAAAAACTTTTTCATTTATTTTCCGATTGAATATCCATCTTGAGTGCAAATTTCTGAATCCAACACTATCTATAAAACAAGGGACCAATCCAGTTCGTTGGTAAAACGGACTGAGATTGTCCATTCAACAGTATCAGAATGAAATAGTAGTCTCCACCATTATTCCATTAAAACCTGCATTTCTACCATATGCAACAAAATTGTTGTAATTCTGGTCGACGTATTCGGCTTTCAAT
Organism: uncultured Rikenellaceae bacterium; assembly: GCA_964596715.1. Lineage (GTDB taxonomy): Bacteria > Bacteroidota > Bacteroidia > Bacteroidales > VadinHA17 > LD21. The sequence continues at coordinate 9,486 of CAZQVL010000019.1, read as the reverse complement.
AAGATATTTGATGTGAGGAACCATCCACCACCAATCTGTAATCGTTCAATTGAATTATCAGGATTATTTTTTGTAAAATTGTACCTTGCCCCTCCAAAAAATTGTTCATTCTTTCCAAGGTGCAACAGGCTTTCCACAGCGTATTGTGAATAAGAAAATTCACTGCCACCAAAAGCATGTGTTCCTTTAATTGTCTCATAAGTACCAAAAAACTCTATTCCTTTGTATTTCATAAACAGATTTACCATAAGTGAGTTATCCTTATCAGTAAAGCCAGGTCCCCAGTTACCTGACATATGGTTTTTTGAAGGATCCACATCATCAGCACTGTTATTTACCCTGTTCATCACCAGATAATAACGCGATCCCGTTCTGTCTCCATTATACAATGAACCAAAATGGTTGTTTGAAGTGTGGTATCCTGATAGAGTTGCCCTTAACCGAAAATTAGCGTTAATCTGTTTATCATATCCCGCTTTCCAGTAGAATGCCAGCTCTTCTTGAATATTATAAGGTGTATAAACCTGTGAATTAGAGTTGTAACCAACCAGTGCCGGTTTAAGTGTTCCAGTAGTAACTGCTCCCATCAATAAAATCCCTTTATTGCGATATAAAGCTTCAAACGCAGGTGCAGTAGTAAAGGCGTCAATGATATAGTTACCAATGAACATATTATTAATGACGTGTCCATTATCGGATCTGCGGAAATGTGCATCCCCGTAATTAAGTTCCATCACACCAACCTTTAAAGTCAGATAGTCCATTACTCTGTCGGTAAATTGGGATTTTATGAATGGCAGTTTATCAAGCAGCAAGTATCCTCCCTTGACCCACGCCTCAACATGATGCCGTGAGGATAGATAGGTGGTAAGGTTAACTTCAATTCCATCCGTAAGAATGGCTCTTATATTAAGATTTGCAGTAGGAAGGTTTATTCCTGCCCCAAGGGGAATAAGGGAACTGTCGGCATGATGTTTCAGTGCCTGATATTGCATTGCGAAATCAGCTCCTACAGATACCTTAGGCTTTTCGAGATTCTCTATACTTCCCGTAGATTTTTCGAATTGTTGCCCTAAAGCACTGATCATCAAAATATTTGATAAAATGATTGTAAATAATTTATTCATAACTACTATTTATTGATAAAGATTCAACTTAAGTCTAATCATGTTTTACTAATCAGCTTCAGAGAAAAAGAAATTGATATTTTGTTACCTGTCTTAAGTGTTCCCAATATGGCTGTCGGAGGAGTAATATTGAAATCACTCATGCTCAGATCAAAAGATCCTTCGACATTTATTGTATTATCACCATTCAAGATGCCGGTGAAAGGAACCTCAACCTCATTCGTAATCCCTGCAACATATAGGTTACCCCTGAGACTTCCCTTGAATTCCCTGTTATCAGATATTAGTTCTGTTATCGTTAAAAGATTAAACCTTATTACCTGAAAAACATCCGCTTTTAATGCAGTATGGGTTTTCCTGTCCATTAAGGAGAAATTACTCTTAATATCGGCAGGTTTACAACTGAAATTTACTTTCTTAACGCTTCTTACTTGTGATCCTTCTGTATCAAATTCTGCTTCACAATTGCTTGATATTACATTCATATGCCAGTCGTGAAGATTTGAAGTACCATGTATTAAAACTTCATTTCCTTCGTCTGATAATTCATATGACTGGCCAAATGAGTTTAATGTGGATACTGGAATGATCAGTATCAATATCTTAATAAATAAGTATTTCATTTTTTTGAAAATTAATTCCTATAAATCCTATCGTATATATAGGACAAATATAATTAATTTTTGTTTATACTAAATTGTATTATTTAGTGTCATTATTTTCCCTTCACCACCTGTCTGAGCGGAAATCTTTTCCTTTTTGCTTTTTCAAATGATTCTTTCCCTTCTGAAAAAGCAAAAAAGGCTATTCCAATTGACCCTGCCACATCGAACCATGCAATGTCTTATCGTCCTCAGGATTCATCATACTGGGTTTACCCGCTAACTGGGCAGCAGCATCAATCCTGAATACCCCATTGGTTGCAATTTCTTCCCCCTCGGATAATCCATCTTCAACCACATAGAAATTGCCTGCTTCGGGGCCTAATGTGATTTCCCTGTAAAGGAATGAAGGCGTTTCCCTGTCCGGCACTTTAACATAAACAACAGCACGTTTACCTGTCCATAAAATAGCTGATTTTGGTATCAACAATTCGTTGGTATTTTTAGCAATTTGAGAGTGCAGCACACCATTGGCAAACATTTCGGGCTTTAATTCCCGCTTTGAGTTTGGTAGTTCAACCCTTACCCGGGCAATCCTTGAATCGGCGTCAATGAATGGATCAATGTACGTTACCTTGCTATCATAAGAATTACCGGGCAGTGATTGAATCGTAAATTCAATATGGTCGCCTTTTTTAATCCAGGGTAAATCACTTTCGTAAGCTTCAAACATTATCCAGACCTTTGAGAGGTCAATTACTTCGAACAATACAGCTCCTTCTTTTACATAATCTCCGTGGGCAACATGCCTTTGGGTTACTGTGCCAGTGATTGGTGAAAGCACATCAAAATAGATCTGTGGCTCACTGTTTTCAATGATGTTATTTATTTGGACATCGGTTAAATCCCAGAGTTTTAGTTTGCTCACTGCTGCTTTGTAATAAGTTGGGTTGGTATCTTTAAACCGGATCGCTTCGAAAAGTTCTTTTTGGGCAGTAATCAACTCCGGTGAATAGATGGTAGCCAGTTTCTGACCTTTTACTACATCCTGGCCTGTGTAGTTGACAAATAATTTTTCAATACGGCCGCCAAACCGTGCAGTTAGTTCTGATACATTCCTTTCATCGGGTTTTACTTTACCCAGTAATGAAATTGACTTTTCAGGAACTCCCTTTGATACGATTGTGGTTTGGACATTTGCCAATTGCAGAGCCGATTCACTCATTTGTAATTCATCGGGAGATTCTTGTTCGTCATCTGAACTTAATGATGCTATTGGCACTAAATCCATTGCACAAATGGGGCATTGTCCGGGCTTATCCTGCTTTATTTGCGGGTGCATGGAGCAAGTCCAGATGATTTCTTGTTCTGTTTGTTCTTCGTGGCTGTGAGTTTCGTTTTTATCACTTCCTGAATTATGAAAAAACAACCATCCTAAGCTCAAACCAACAAGCAGTGTGATGCCAATTAATATGACTTCCTTTTTATATCTATTGATTTTCGTTTTCATTTCTTTGAATTCTTTAATTACCCATTAAATAGTGAATAAAAGCTTTTGCTGCCTGTTTGTCGGCTCTCGCCTTTTCAAGTTCAAGACTGTACTTTAAAACTTGTCTTTCCATGCGCAGCAATTCTTCAAATCCGGTTTTACCAGCTTTATAATCGGTTTCAAGGATACGGAGCGCCTTCATGACATAATTGGTCTGTTTTTTAAATAAGACTATCTGTCTGTCCGCATCGCTATATTCCTTATAAGCATTTTCAAAAATGGTTTCAAGCATATTAGCTTTATCTGCCTGTTGTTCGGTATTGGCTTGTTGCAGGTAAACCGCTTCCTCAACCATTGCCTTATACTTATTGCGATACATGGGAATAGTAATCCCGATTTTCGGGAATATTATTGCATCCCTTCCGCTTAGATTGCCTGGAACCATTAAATTATCGGTATTACCAATGGCTATGTAATCCAATCCAATATTAAAAGAGGGACTACCAGATTTTTTGGCTACATGTTCTTTATAGTTCAGTGCCTCTGATTGAAAATCGAGTTTTAATAATTCGTGGTTTCCTTTCATTATACTGTCTTGCAAAGCAGTCTTATTGAGAAAAAAGCTATTGTTCCAAAGTGTGTCGGGCAAAATAATTTCCGAGTTATTATTTACATTCAAAAGGTTATTGAATTTCACCGTTTGTGTAAACCGTGTATCTATCAATAATGCCAGTTGATTTTCCAAATCAGCTAATTCCATTTCAATCCTTAAACCATCGACTGCCGAAACCTTGCCCGCCTCAATTTTAATCAGGGCAAGGCGGTTGAAGGAGTTCAGGATTTCAAGGTTTTCTTTTGTTATTTGGATTGCTTTTCCTGTAACATACAAATCAAAATACGCTGATTTAACTTCGTAAAAAAGTCTTGACTTTGCTTCTTCAAAAACTTCATATTTTGCTTTTGCTGATTGGATGGCAACATTCTCTTTGGCATTTAATGTACCAAACCATGGGAAAATTTGCGAAACAGAAAGACGGACTTCCTGCGGGCCATATCTTGTTTCAACAGATTGGATAAAATACCCGAATGCTATTTGTGGGTCGGGTAATGCTCCAACCTGAAGAATAACCTCGAGAGAGGCCTGATAATCCTTGAATTTGGCTTTTAATGCCGGATTATTGTTCGCTGCTGTTTCAATGTACTGATTCAATAATTCCTGTGAATACAAGCGGATACTTAAGAGTAGAAACAGCAAGCCAAGTATATATTTCATGTTTTTCATTTTCTTACTTTTTTAATGTTTTTAACATTATTTCTAATCTTACTCTCCTGCCACATGGAGTACAACACCGGAACAATAAAAATGGTCAGCGCCGCTATTAACATACCACCGACCGTGGGAATTGCCATAGGAACCATGATGTCAGAACCTTTGCCTGTGGAAGTAAGCACGGGCATTAAGGCAATGATGGTGGTGGCTGTTGTCATTATGGCCGGACGAACCCTTTTTAAACCAGCTTCCAACACGGTTGCCCTGACTTCTTCTATGCTTTCATGTTCTTTTTTGTCGAATAACTGTTTCAGGTATGTGCTTATCAGAACACCGTTATCGGTGGCAATTCCAAACAAGGCTATAAATCCGACCCATACAGCAACACTCAGGTTAATGGTATGGATTTGGAACATGTCCCTAAAATCAATTCCGCCGATGGAAAGGTTCATAAACCATTCCTGGCCATAGAGCCAAAGCATGATAAACCCACCTGAAAATGCGACTAATATACCTGTGAGAATGAGGCTTGAAGTGGTTACCGAACGGAACTGGAAATACAGGATAAGGAAGATAACAAGAAGGGCTAATGGTACAACTATCATCAACCTTTTGGTTGCTCTTACCTGGTTTTCATAATTCCCTGTGAAAATATAATTTACACCAGCAGGAATTAACAGGTCGCCGCTTTCAATTTTATCGTTAAGGTATTTTTGGACATTCTTAACTACATCAACCTCCGCATAATCTTCCAGTTTATCGAAAATCACATAGCCAACCAGGAAGGTATTTTCACTTTTAATCAATTGTGGTCCCCGTGTATAGTTTATTTCAGCCAATTCACCAAGCGGAATCTGTGAACCGGATGGTGTTGGAATCAACACTTTTTTAAGGTCTTCGGGATTATCCCGGTATTCCCTTGCATAACGTACACGCACCGGAAAACGCTCACGGCCTTCTACCGTAGATGTTAATTCCATTCCACCAATAGCACTGCCCAAAACCGATTGAATTTGTTTTATGGTAAGTCCATAGCGTGCAATTGCCTTTCTGTCAATATCAATTTCAAGATAAGGTTTACCAACCACCCTGTCGGCAAATACCGACGGGGGAGATACTCCTTCGATGTTTTTAAGGTGTGATTCTATCTGGTAACCAACCTGTTCAATGGTTTTCAAATCGGGGCCAAATACTTTGATTCCCATCGGCGCACGCATCCCTGTTTGTAACATCACCAACCTTGTTTGAATTGGTTGAAGCTTTGGAGCAGATGTTAATCCAGGTATATTTGATTGTTTCACAATCTCATCCCAGATGTCATCGGACGATTTAATATGTTCCCGCCATTGCCGAAAATATTTCCCATACTTGTCTTTTATAAGTTCTTCTTTTTTAATCGACCTGTACTCATCCGTTGCAGGATTGTAGGTTGTACTGTCCTTTAATACAAAAGCCCCATCTTTAATCACTTTAAACCGTATCCTGTGCCCGTCTTCGTCAATGATATATTCGGATTTGTAATTAATTACATTTTCATACATGGATACCGGGGCAGGGTCTAAGGCAGAATTGACACGTCCCCATTTGCCCACGACATTTTCAACTTCCGGAATTGAATTGACTTTTTTATCCAGTAAGCGGATGACTTCAAGATTTTCCTCTATACCTGAATGGGGCATTGTTGTTGGCATTAAAAGGAATGAACCTTCGTCAAACGCCGGCATAAATTCTTTCCCAATACCCGGAAAGATCCCTGTTGCTGATTGATACGCCTTGCTTCTTTGCCATCCATCGGGGATAAACCCGAACATGATACCAAATCCCTGATAAATCAATATTCCAAAGAGAACGATGGCGATTGGGAAGCTCAAAAACTTCCATTTATTGGCCAGACACCAGTTTAAAATTTTTGGATAATAGCGGACAACACTCATCAACAAGCCAAGAACAACGGCTATTAATAGCGAAACAAATAGAAAATTGATAAAAAGACTGTTATTTGCTCCAAGCGGCATCCATTCATTACTTAAGAAATAAAGAACCACCAATAAGGTAATGCCAATGTTTATATAATTAATGAAATGTTTCTTGTTTTTCGGCCATTTCGGGCTAAAAAAATTATTTAATCCAATACCAATTAATGCAATGGCTATAATGGTATTGAAAAAGAGAGTGAAGATTAAGCCTGAGGTGATCAACACAATGATCCAAACTTTTCTAAGCCTGTCTTTATCAACCTTTATTGAAAATAAGAGATGTGCAAAGGTTGGTATAATTATCAGGCCGATTAACAAAGCCGAAAGCATGGCAAATGTTTTTGTGAAAGCCAAAGGTTTAAACAGTTTGCCTTCTGCTGCTTCCATTGCAAAAACTGGAAGGAAACTAACTATTGTAGTGGTTAAAGCTGTTACTACAGCAGGGGCAACCTCAATTGTGGCTTCGTAAATCGTAGTTAACAATTCTTTCCCTTTGTTTTCAACCATTTCAAGATGCCGGATGATATTTTCGGTAAACACCACGCCAACATCAACCATCACACCAATTGCAATGGCAATACCTGACAAGGCAACAATATTGGCATCCACACCAAACCGCCGCATGACAATAAAGGTCATTAAGACACCAATAGGCAATAAACTGGAAATAAGAAACGAAGCCCGAAGGTTTAACACCAGGATAATTACCACAATAATACTGATAAGAATTTCAAGTGTCAGGGCTTCTTCAAGTGTACCAAGTGTTTCTTTAATCAGGCCTGTGCGGTCGTAAAAAGGCACTATGTTTACTTTTGAAACTGTTCCGTCATCTAAAATTTTGGATGGCAAACCCGGTTCAATTTCCGCAATTTTATCCTTAACATTATTGATTACTTCCAAAGGATTAGCTCCATAACGGGCAACCGCAACGCCACCAACAGCTTCTGCCCCGCCTTTATCTAAACCACCTCTGCGGGTTCCGGGGCCATAAGTTACATGCGCCACATCTTTTAACCGTATTGGTACATTTTCACGGGAAGTCACCACACTCATTTCCAAATCATTCAGATTTTTAATGTATCCTAATGCCCTGATTAAATATTCAGCCCTGTTAAATTCTATGGTTCTTGCACCAATGTCAAGGTTGCTGTTTTTCACGGCATTCATAATATCGGTAATAGTTACCTTATGAGCTTTCATGGCATTTGGGTCAATATCAACCTGATATTCTTTGATAAATCCGCCAATGGACGCCACTTCCGCAACACCCTTGGCCGAGGTAAGGGAGTATTTAACATAGAAATCCTGTATGGTACGAAGTTCGTGTGGGTCCCAACCACCGGTAGGGTTCCCGTTTTTATCTCTGCCTTCCAGCGTGTACCAGTATATTTGACCTAAAGCCGTTGCATCAGGGCCAAGTGAAGGCGTAACACCTTCAGGCAAGGTACCCGGTGGCAGGGAATTTAGTTTTTCAAGTATCCGTGTCCTGCTCCAGTAAAATTCAATGTCTTCCTCAAAAATGATATAGATACTGGACAACCCGAAAATTGAATTGCTACGAATGGTCTTAACTCCAGGAATACCCAGTAATGACGTTGTTAAAGGAAAGGATATCTGGTCCTCAATATCCTGTGGCGAACGTCCCGGCCATTCAGTGTAAACAATCTGCTGGTTTTCACCTATATCCGGAATGGCATCAATCGGTACGGGATCGCGTGGAAAAAAGCCCAGGTCCCAGTTAAATGGAGCGTTTATAATACCCAGTGCAATGAAGACAATGAGTAAAAGAAATGTTACCAGCTTATTTTCTATAAAGAACCTGATTATTTTGTTTAACATTTTCTGTATTCTTAACAAATGATTTTTAAACCTGCTTTATTAATTATTGACTTATCTCTCAGATTTAGTTGTAAAATGTTTTCGGTGTACGGTTACTGTTGAACAGCAGCCAATACAAGAAGTAGATGATGAATTTTTATTACCCTGAATTTTTCAATTCTGCATTTGAAGAGAATCTGACATTGTCAACCATTTCTTTTCGAGATCCATTCCACAAACCGGACAGTTACCCGGCTTTGTTTCATGAACCTGAGGATGCATAACGCAGGTGTAATAAAAATTTTCATCCGGCTGTTCCACTACGGGATTCTTTTTTGAATTTGAAGTTGAACTACCGCAAGAGACAGCTGTAAATAAAAACAAAACTGTCAACGATGAGATTAATATTAACTTTTTCATAATTATAAGATTTAAAATTGAATACTTCTTAATTGACAAAATATAATAAAACCATCCCAGATGGGAGCTATAGCTCATCTGTTATCTAAAAAGAAGAGCAGAATATCAGATTTGGAAAACACAGATATAATCAAGCCTTACAGATGAGGCCTGAAGACTTCCGGGAGGGCCGGTATTTATATATAAAATTGTGGGATTAGGAGGTGAATGAAATGAGTGATTTCCTTGATAATAGAAATACTGAGCAAGAAATTGGTTTTCCCCGGGTATAATTGTGCCAGGTAGAGTAAAATTATTTATAATTTCAATTGTTGTTAGATGATCTTCACAACAAGAAGTTTCAAAATGGGTTCCGGATAATGGGCCACTAAGTTCAGAGTTTTCCATGCCACAGGAAGCTGGTTTACCTGACAGTGAAACCTTTGTAGCAGCAAGCCTGCCACTGCAATAGTGGGTAGCAACAGTAAAATGAGTTCCTGAAAACAGGATCACCAGAGCAAATAATATATAGACTCCTTTTTTCACTAATAGATAAACAAAATAAAGATTAAATAGTTTATGATGCTGATAAATCTTCTTCCTGTCGGAGTCCTGTAAACCATTGCCAGCATTAAAGAATTATTGAGATGTTCTGTGATCTGTTTCAGATTTGGTTCAATACCAATAATACAATAATAGTTGAATGCTCTGCAGGCATCTGCAATGGGTGTGGCTGATTGTAACTATGCACTTGTATTTCCAATATATCATTGTTAAGTTGCAAGATTCAAAATAAAATTGACTT
>CAZQVL010000018.1:38766-63645 GCA_964596715.1 uncultured Rikenellaceae bacterium | reverse complement strand
ACGCCCAACCAACAGAACCGGAATCTGTCATTCTATCCATTGAACTACGGGACCAAATTCGTACAGACGGCATGCATGCCATCTCAGACAACAAAATTATAATCATTAGCCCAATACTACAAATATTTTGAATGAATTTGGCAGGTAGAAGGTAGAAGCGTCATGCATGACGCTTCTACCTTCTACCAATTAAATCGTTTTTTCCCAAAATTTTCCTATTTTCGCAAACCAGGTTTGAAGTCGGAAGTCGGAAGTCCGAAGTTTTTTAAAGAATGCAATTATGGTCCCTAAGTCTTCGGTCTTCGGTCTCATTTAACAAAAAACTAATACTCATCACCAAAAATGGATTACAATTTCCACGAGATTGAAAAAAGGTGGCAGGAATACTGGGAGGATAATGAAACTTTCAAAACCCCGGATGATTTAACCAATCCTAAAAAATACTATGTTCTGGATATGTTTCCTTACCCCTCGGGTGCTGGTCTTCATGTGGGTCATCCTGAAGGATATACAGCAACAGATATCTATAGCAGATACAAGAGAATGAAAGGATTCAACCTGCTGCATCCGATGGGCTGGGATGCTTTCGGGCTCCCTGCTGAACAATATGCTATCCAGACCGGCACACATCCTGCAATAACCACAAAAAACAACTGCGATACTTTCAAAAGACAGATAAAAGAGCTCGGACTAAGCTACGACTGGGAAAAAGAGATTAAGACTACCGATCCTAAATATTATAAATGGACCCAGTGGATTTTCATCCAGCTCTTTAACACATGGTTCGATGAAAAGCTGCAGAAAGGAAGGCTTGTTAAGGAATTAACAATACCTGAAGAGATTTCAACACTCGGCGAAAAAGAGGTTAAAAAGTACATAAATTCCAAACGCCTTGCATATTATGATGATGCCCTGGTGTGGTGGTGCCCAAGCTGCCGCATTGTCTGTTCAAACGAAGAAGTTCTTAACGACGGTTCACACGAAAAATGCGGCAACACGGTCGAGAAGAAGAACCTGAAACAGTGGATGCTGCGGATCACTCATTATGCTGAAAGACTGCTGACCGGAATTGATGACCTCGACTGGCCCGAAGGTATAAAAGATATGCAGCGTAACTGGATAGGCCGCTCGACTGGTGCCGATGTTGATTTCACAATAGAAGGATTGGATGAAAAACTAACTGTTTTCACAACAAGACCTGATACCCTTTTTGGAGCAACTTATATGGTAATAGCTCCTGAGCATCAGCTTACAGATAAAATTACAACTGATGAACACCGTCAGGTTATTAATGACTACGTCAAAGCCAGTTCGCTCAAATCAGATCTCGACAGGACTGATCTGGCAAAGGAAAAAACAGGGGTCTTCACAGGAAGATATGCAGTTAATCCTGTCAACCTTAACCGTATCCCTATCTGGATTGCTGATTACGTACTGACAGGATATGGTACAGGTGCTATTATGGCTGTTCCTGCACATGATACCCGCGACTTTGAGTTTGCTCAGAAATTCGGGCTCCCGATAGTCTGTATCCAGGATCCTGATGTTGCTGATCCTGACCAGAGAAAGAGAATCATCGTAGGTGCAGAATGCTGGACCGAAGATGGAAAATACATCAATTCATCAAATCCTTCAACCGGGATTGATATTGACGGACTCAACAAAGAGTCTGGTATTGCCAAAATAACAGCCTGGATTGAATCAAAAAGCCTGGGCAAAGCCAAGGTCAATTACAAACTGCGTGACTGGCTTTTCAGCCGGCAGAGATACTGGGGGGAACCATTTCCTGTTATCCACTGGGAAGATGGAGAAATATCCGCTATGGACGATGATGAGCTTCCTCTTGAACTGCCCGTATTGAAAAAATATTTTCCCGGAGAAACAGGGGAATCACCTCTCGCTAATGCTGCTGAATGGCTTTATGTAACTGACAGTAATGGACGAAAAGGACGAAGGGAAACAAATACCATGCCTCAATGGGCAGGATCGTGCTGGTATTATCTGCGGTTTATCGACCCATCGAATAATAACATGATATTCGATCCGGCAAAAGAAAAATACTGGATGCCTGTCGATCTTTATATCGGTGGAGCGGAACATGCAGTGCTTCACCTTCTTTACAGCCGTTTCTGGCATAAAGTGCTCTTCGATCTTGGTATCGTTTCGACTGATGAACCCTATATGAGGTTATTTAATCAGGGGATGATACTGGCTTACGCTTACGAAACTGAATCCGGGGCAAAAGTTGCCGGTGATCTGGTTGAAGAACGGAATGGAAAATTCTTTCACAGAGAATCAGGAGCCGAACTGAAACAGATCGTCGCTAAAATGTCAAAATCCTTGAAGAACGTTATCAATCCCGATGATGTGGTTGCAAAATACGGCGCTGACTCCTTGAGACTTTACGAGATGTTCATGGGTCCACTTGATATTACCAAACCATGGGATGATAAAGGTGTTAAAGGTGTATTCGGATTCCTGTCCAGATCATACAGATTCTTTTCCAACAGCGAAAGTTACTTTACCGGGAAGGAAGATCCGGAGGTTCTTAAAGGTCTTCACCGGACAATCAGGAAAGTGGAATGCGATATTGAGAGTTTGCATTTTAATACTGCAATATCGGCTATGATGATATTCGTAAATCTTGTAATCCGGAAAGGAAGAGTGACAAAAGAGATAGCTTCGGCCTTTACACAGATACTCTCCCCATTTGCTCCCCATCTTGCAGAAGAACTGTGGCATATCCTGGGTAACAATAAAACAATTACCTATGAACCCTGGCCACTGGTCAACGAGGAGTATCTTAAAGAGGATCTTTATGAATACCCGGTATCATTCAACGGCAAATTGAGGTTTAAGATTGAGCTTCCTGTTGATATGAGCAAAAATGAAGTTATTAAAACTGTTCTTTCTGATGAAAGAGCAAAAAAATGGATGGGGGAATCAACTCCCTCAAATGTGGTAGTTGTGCCGGGACGTATTGTAAATGTTGTTATAAAATAAATTCTAATATTGATGCTATCCCTATATAAAAAACTGACCCTGATTTTACTCCTGCCAATTTCAGTTTCATGTACAAATACAGTAACAGTTAATCCCAAAATTATCTCTTCAACGCCGGATACTTTACCAACAGCTAATCCTGATACCACTCTTTTCCTGTACGGGATTCCTTGCGATTCATTCAACTTGATCTCAGGACATATCAAACGCAATGGATTTCTTTCAACAATACTTCTTGATCATGGAGTTACAATGCAGGAAATCGATATGGTTGTTAAGAATTCCTCATCGGTTTTTGATGTAAGGAAAATAAAATCGGGTAACGCCTATACACTTTTTTGCGACAATGACACTACAGGCCGTGCAAGATATCTTGTTTACGAGCATGATCCATCAACCTGTTATATATTCAGCTTCAACGATTCACTCAATATTACTCCCTACAATAAAGAGATTACTTACGAGATCAAATATGCATCCGGCACAATCGAGACATCACTCTGGGAGACAATGATCGACGGAGGATTACATCCATCACTGGCTATACAATTGTCTGAGATATATGCATGGACCGTAGATTTTTTCGGACTGCAGAAAGGCGACAGCTTCAAGGTGATCTATGAGGAAATGTTTATTGAAGACAATTCTCTTGGCACAGACAAGATATACGGAGCGCAATTCACATGGGCAGGTACCACCATTTCTGCAATACCTTTTATTCAGGATGGTAAAGAGAGCTTCTATGATACAGAGGGTAACAGTCTCAGAAAAGCCTTTTTAAAAGCACCTCTGCAGTTTTCAAGGATCAGCTCCCGTTTTTCCTATAATCGTTTGCATCCTATCCTCAGGATCAGAAGACCGCATTTTGGTGTTGATTATGCTGCACCTGTAGGGACACCGGTGCATACCGTCGGCGATGGCCGTGTGATCTCAGTCACTACAAATAACGGTTCGGGGAAAATGGTCAGAATTCAGCATAACAGTGTCTATTCAACAGCTTATCTGCATTTAAGTCATTTTGGGCCCGGTATTACCACAGGGGCACACGTAAAACAGGGTGATGTGATAGGATATGTTGGAAGTACCGGACTTTCAACAGGTCCTCACCTCGACTTCAGATTTTATAAAAACGGCTCACCGGTTGATCCGCTAAAGGTAGAAGCACCTCCTGTTGAACCTGTTTCTGAAGAAAACGAAGAAAGATACGAAAAAATAAAAACTGTCGTTCTCAGCCTCCTTGATACATTTTAGTCAGGATCCGGAAGTTTAATTACCAGATCTTCAATTATCTCAGGATAGTACTTATATTCAAGCGAATGTACTTTCTTTGCAAGTGTCTCAGGCGTATCATCAGGATCAACAGCACAACGCGCCTGGAAAATAATTTCACCTTCATCATAAAACTGATTCACATAATGGATAGTAATACCAGACTCCGCATCACGATTCCTGATAACAGCCTCATGAACCTTTTCACCATACATTCCCTTTCCTCCGTACATGGGCAGTAATGCAGGATGTATATTTATTATCCGCCGTTCGTAACGAGTCAGGATATTATCCGGGACAAGCCATAAAAATCCTGCCATAACTATAAAGTCAGTTTTGTTTAACAAAAGAGTCTCAAGAACCCTTCCGGTCACGTAAAAATCATCATGTTCGAAAAAAACCGTTTTGATATTATGCGCCTCAGCCCTTATTAAAACATACGCTTCGCGTCTATTTGATAAAACCAGACATACTTTGGCAGAATTCCTGTTCGAAAAGTATTTAATTATGTTTTCAGCATTGGTTCCTGAGCCGGAAGCAAAAATTGCTATATTCCTCATTTTATGATCTTTAGATATAATCCACAAATTTCTTATCAGTAGCGTTAAACGAGTTTAATAGATTGAATATTAATTATTTATATGAACATTAAAATAAAAAACGTCAAATTTCTTGAAAAATAAAGTACAAATATATTTCTTTGCATGGTTTTAAATCATTATTAATTAAAAATTATAATTATGTCTGACATTGCCACAAGAGTAAAAGAGATCATAGTTGATAAACTTGGAGTTGACGAATCAGAAGTAACTCCTGAAGCCAGCTTTACAAACGATCTGGGAGCTGACTCTCTTGACACTGTTGAATTAATCATGGAGTTTGAAAAAGAATTCAATATCGGAATACCCGATGATCAGGCTGAAAGCATCAGTACGGTAGGAGATGCTATCAAGTACATTGAAGATAATGCAAAATAGTTTTGCATTGATAACAATCCATTTATGAAAAGAGTTGTAGTTACAGGCCTGGGAGCAATTACTCCCCTGGGTAATAATTTGCATGAATTTTGGGAAGGACTTAAAAATGGTGTAAGCGGCTCGGGAATGATAACCCGGTTTAATACAGAAAAGTTCAAAACAAAATTCGCATGCGAAGTAAAAGACTACGACTTTACTAAATATTTCGACAGGAAAGAAGCTAACAAGCTGGATCTCTATTCACAGTTTGCGCATATTGCTTGTGATGAAGCAATTACTGATTCAGGCATCGACCTGAACAAAGTTAACAGGGACAGGGCTGGGGTTATATGGTCTTCGGGTATAGGTGGACTCGATACTTTCTATAATGCGATCAGGAATTTTGTGCTGGGCGATGGGACACCCCGTTTCAGTCCGTTCTTTATTCCAAAAATGATCGCCAACATTGCTTCCGGTTCATTGTCAATTAAATACGGATTCAGAGGAATAAATTTTGCAACTGTCTCTGCATGCTCCTCTTCAACTCACGCCCTTATTGATGCTGTAACTTATATCAAGCTTGGGAAAGCTGATTTATTTATTGCAGGAGGTTCGGAAGCTGCAATAAATGAGCCAGGTATCGGGGGATTTAATGCAATGATGGCAATGTCGACCAATAACGATGAGTATATGACAGCATCACGTCCATTCGATCTCACAAGAGATGGTTTTGTTATGGGTGAAGGAGCCGGTGCGTTGATAGTTGAAGACTATGAGCATGCAAAAACCAGGGGTGCAAAAATTTATGCTGAACTGGCAGGGACCGGTATGACAGCCGATGCTTATCATCTGACAGCACCTCATCCTGAAGGACTGGGTGCCTGCAGCGTTATGAAACTGGCAGTTGAGGATTCAGGTTTGAAACCTGAGGAGATTGATTATATAAATGTTCATGGCACTGGAACCCCCCGCGGGGATATATCTGAAGCAAAAGCAATTATAGCTGTTTTCGGCCAACATGCCTTTAAACTTAACATGAGTGCCACAAAATCGATGACGGGTCATTTACTGGGAGCTGCGGGTGCCGTAGAAACTATTGCATCGATCATGGCTATTATACACAATACTGCTCCACCTACCATAAACCTCAAGGTCCACGATCCCGAAATAGACCCTAACCTGAACTTAACACTTGATAAGGCCCAGAAAAGAAAAATAAACGCCGCTATTAGCAATACCTTTGGATTTGGCGGTCATAATGCTTCAATTGTTATTAAAAAAGCTGAGTCTTAGTGTCGTTAAACAATATTACACCAAATGGCACGGTCCTTTCTGATAAACGTGAGTTTCGTTCCCGTTTAAAAAAAGTCCTGGGTTTCAGCCCGGGCAACCTGAGGATTTATGAAACAGCGTTCATTCACAGGTCGGCCTCCTTTAATCTGCCGGATGGAAAAAGAGTCAATAATGAACGACTTGAGTATCTCGGCGATGCAGTACTTGATGCAATACTATCAGATTATCTCTTTCAGGAATTTCCCGATGGCAGCGAAGGTTTCATGACTAAAATAAGATCCAGAATCGTTAACAGGGAAGTCCTTAATCAACTTGCCATATCAATGGGTCTTAATAATATTCTCGTAAGTAATATTAATACCTCCCATACTACAAGAAATCTTTACGGCGATGCCCTGGAAGCACTTATTGGAGCACTCTTTCTTGATAAGGGTTTCAGGAAAACAAAAAAACTCTTCATTAAAAAAGTATTAAAAAAATACCTGAACCTGAACCTTATTATTAATACTGACCAGGATTATAAAAGTCTTGTTTTTGAATGGGTCCAGAAAAAAAAATCAAACCTGCTATTTACCTATAATGAGGAATATGACTTTAAACTGAAGAAATCGGTATTCTCCACAACTCTGATTATTGACAGGGAAGAATATGGTACGGGCCAGGGAGCCTCAAAAAAGGAGGCTGAACAGCAAGCTTCAAGAATGGCCTGGACCCGACTCAAAGATATTTCATCGGATATTGCTTAGTCTTTTTTTTTCCTAAATTTATGTTTTATGTTAATTAAACATGAAGAACCAGCAGAAAATCAAGAGAGTACATCTTAGTCTTAATGAAAAAGATGAATCAATCCTGATTGGCATAGTATCAGCTGATCCTGATTACAAGCTTTCGCTTAACTTAAACAAAAAACTTGGTATATTACTGAAAAGCAATAGCCCTGTGGAACCGGAGCATTTAACAGGTTCTGAACTGTTATTCAGCAGATTTACAGATCTGACCAGGGCTCCTGATGTAGTTATTTCTCTCATCTCAAACAGATCAGGTAGAAATTTCCTTTTAAAAAATCTTAAAAATATCGATTATCTCCTTCATGTGTATGATCCTGAAAATTCATGGAATAAAGACCAGCTGATCAAAAGTCTAAGGGCAATAAATACCATAACAGCCGTTTTTAGTATTAACATCAAGTCTGTTAAAGACAAAAATTTACGGTACTTAATGCACTAGATTATGGAAAACCTGTATTTCAATCTGTCAGAACAACAATTTGAAAAAACCCGTAAAATATTATTATGGATTTTTGTATTCCTGTTTTTCCTTGGTGGCATTTACGTATTAATAATCAGCCTTGTCTTCAGAAATGAAACCATTGAACCTGTTATGTCGCTTGCACCTTTCAGCATTAGCATTATTGTTCTTATCATTGCACTTTATGCAACAGCCAGACGAAAAAACCTCTATTTTATTGTTGACCATGAAAAACTTGAATTCCGCTATGGAATGATAGTTCCAAAGAAACATATATTTAACTGGACTACTATTAAGGAGCTAGTAATGCCATACAAGCAAAGCAAAGTGAAGCTAAAGCTTACTAACGGTACTTCATTTATTATTAACCTGACATGGCTTGAAAGGAAGAAGGCAGTCCAAATAAAAAAACATATTTATTATACAGCAAGAACTAAGAACATGAACGTTATCAAAGTAATGCGCCTTAAATAAGAAAGACTGAAATACCACAAAAAAGAAGAGCCGCCTGGGAAGCGGCTCACTTTTTTGATAACCCTAAAACTAACCTAACCTATGAAAAAAACCTCTATTTATTGTATTTCAAATATCATGCCAAATACTTGTACAAAGATAATCAATAAAACCGGAACAAAAAAATGTTTATGCTTACAAGGTTGAATATTAACATTTTTTTAAAGATATGTTAAAATTTTATTTGGTTTTTAACCTGTTGTTTTTCGGTGATCCTGCTTGTTTTCCGTTGTTGTTGTTAAAGAAAGTTAAAGAATAGAATAATAATTTATATACGAGTACTTTTGTGTTTGTATGAGAAGGAAGACAATAGTATTACTGGCTATATTTTTTTTCCTGGTAATTACAGGACTGATTTTTATTCAGCTTTACTGGATACGGAATGCCATAGATATTACTGACGAACAATACCGGTACAATGTCAATAAAGCACTTGAATCGGTTGTACTCGATCTTGAGGAACAGGAACTGATTGACAGGATCGCAGAAGAAATTGATACAACCTCAACTGACACTTTAACGGCATTTATTCCGGCAAACTCTCCCCTGGCCCGCAAATTGCAGGATTATCAGCCTGATCTGGAACTTCTTGAGATGTTTGGATTAAATGATCCTGATAAGCAACTGGTTATTACCAGTTCAGGCCAGAAAGTATATATTTCGGCTGAGGACTTCCCTGTTTATCCCGAAGAAGAATTGCCGGAATCATCTTCACAGGCAATAAGTGCAGGTTTAACCGGGAGAGTAAGTAATAAAATTGTCATCCTTGAAAATATTATGGACAAAATTCTTCGAAATACACCTGACATAAGCGAAAGAATTAATCCTGAGCAACTTAATAACAACCTAAGAACAGCTCTGAATACTGTGGGAATAACACTGGATTTTGAGTTTGCTGTCCGCTCGGGTCGTTCCATTGTATGGAAAACACCGGGCTTTGATGACAAGCTGGGTACAAAAAAGTTTATTATCCAGCTATTCCCGAATGATCCTGTTCCCGGCCAGAATCAGATTGTCCTGTATTGTCTGCAGGAACAACAATACAAATTCAAGAAAATAGGTAATCTGGGCTTTTTTTCACTGTTGTTTGTATCTATGTTGCTTGTTCTTTCAACAGGTACATTCATTGTGATTTTCCGCCAGAAAAAAATGTCGGAGATCAGAAGTGACTTCATTAGCAATATGACTCATGAACTTAAGACTCCTATCGCTACTATATCGCTGGCATCTGAGATGATAGCAGATAAGTCTATACCGCCAAAAAATAAACAATTTGAAGCTCTGGCAAAAGTCATATCAGACGAAAGCATGAGACTTAAATTTCAGGTTGAGAAAGTACTCCAGATGGCAATCTTTGAGAGAGTGAAAACAAAACTCCGACTCTCTGAAATGGATATTCATAATATTATTGACAAAGCAATTGAGAATTTCTCACTCCAGATTAATAATAGACAGGGAACAATAATAATGGAGTATTTGGCTACCTGCTCTCTCGCAATGGTCGATGAAATACACTTTTTAAATGCAATTTCAAATCTTATCGATAACGCAATTAAGTACTCAAAGGATAATCCCGAAGTTTTGATATCAACCCGGAATAGCAAAAAAGGGATTAATATTACTGTTGAAGATAAGGGTATCGGAATCAGTAAGGAGAATCTGAAGAGAATCTATGATAAATTTTACCGTGTCCATTCCGGCAATGTTCACAATGTTAAAGGATTCGGACTGGGATTGAGCTATGTTAAAAAGATTATTGAAGAACACAACGGAACTATCAGAGTGGAAAGTCAGATTAACAAGGGAACAAAATTTACTCTGTTTATTCCACAAAACGGATTAAAATGAATAAAAAAATCCTTCTGGCTGAAGATGACTACAACCTTGGTAACTTGCTGAAGAACTACCTGTCAGTGAAAAACTATGAGACAAATCTCTTTTTTGATGGTCACTCAGCACTGGATGCCCTATCTTCAGGTTCATTCGATCTTTGTATCCTGGATATTATGATGCCTGAAATGGATGGGCTGGTTCTTGCTTCAAAAATAAGATCTGTCAATCCTGCAATGCCAATTATTTTTCTGACTGCCAAAAACCAGAAAGAGGATATAATAGAGGGCTTTAAAACAGGTGCAGATGATTACATTACCAAACCTTTTTCGATGGAAGAATTGCTCTACCGTATTGAGGCAATACTGAGAAGAACAACCGGACCATCAGTAAGAAAGAAAGAAGAATCTTATGTAATTGGAAACTATACCTTTGATACCAAAAAGCAATTGTTAACATACAGGGATCAGACTATCAGACTTACTACAAAGGAATCTGAACTGCTTGAGCTTTTATGCCGCCACGGGAATGATATTCTGGAACGTAACTTTGCTTTAAAAACAATCTGGATTGATGATAACTATTTCAATGCCAGAAGCATGGATGTGTATATAACCAGATTAAGAAAATATCTGAGAAAAGATCCTTCCGTTAAAATACTTAACGTTCACGGAAGAGGGTATAAACTGCTCACCTGAAAAAACTTACTTAGATCATATTAGGGATGTTCGCAGGTACTGATAACTTCTTATTGACAATTAGTTAAATCTCAATGCCAGCTTCAAGAGTAAATGAAGAAGCGGGAAATATTAAGAGTACACTTTTATTTTATTTTACGTTCCATCCATCAACGACTACAACTGGATTTTCTTTTCTTAAGTCCTTCCCAAGGTAAACGGCAGTAATTTCCTTTTTTTCACCAGGCAGCAACGGGAAATAGTTATCCTCCCATAAAACAGGGATAATTTCCTTCCCTCCCTCACCACTGGTAAGTCGAAGATTGACAGCAAAGGCAAGGTATTTTGCAGGATTAGTCATAGTGACATTTACAAGCTCTTTATTTTTATCTACCTCAATATTACTGGTCATAGTAAGCTCAACTTCAGGCAATGTTTGCAAAGCGGTATAATCTGGATAAGATATCAAAGGTGTTGTCCAGAAGTAGGATTTCTCCCAGTCAAAGACTCCTTTTTTAGTTGAAAGCCAGTAAAAATTTGAGCTGAGTGCCTTCCCATCTGTATCTTCCAATTCGAGTTTAACAAAATATGTTGTCGATAAATCTTGCAGGTCAGGAATTGTAACAACTCTTTCAACACCGTCAGGAGAGATATCGAATGTTATTTCCGCAGAGAATTTCTCCGTCAGATCAAGATTGAGAACCGAAACGAAGGCCTTTAGTCCTTCAAATTCCTTGAGAAATGAATTTACTACCACAACTGAACGATCGTCGTAGGAATATTGAATATGTAATGGTTCACAGGCTTTCTTAGTGCCAAAATATGACCCTCCGGTCCTTAGGAAATAGTCATAGAGATGCCAGTAAATTCCAGGCCAGGCATTATTTAACATCCAATGAATAACTCCTGTACTGTTATATTTATTTCTTGCGTATGCTTCAAACATTGCCCTTTTACCCTCATAAGCCTGTAACTGGGATTTCATTACGTAGTCTTTAAGATCTTTTGCTTCCCCGAATCGGGTATTCAATGCTTTTGTGTCAATATTCAGCATCTGAGCCGGGTTTCCGCCACGAGCATGATAATGCCAGGTATCATTAACAGGCCAAAGTTGATCTTTCGGAAACATTTCAAGAATACTTTCCATTACCGGAATTGATGCACCAGGGCCTACTTCAGCGTTGAAGCCAAAGGCGCCTCCGCGAGCTGTATCAATAAGCCAGTAGGATGGTTCGATAAAAAAATACGGACCCTCCATTCTTATGCCTGAATAGCCTGTTATCTCAGTTGGTTTAAGAGCTGCTGAGGATTGATGAGGATTTGGCCAGTTGTTTTCCTTCAGGATACTGAGGTACATCTTCTCGACATCAGCAGGTGGAGGATAATCACTTCCATATAACCAAGTTAAAATACTTGCATGGCTCCTTAATCTTTGTACCTGGTCTTTCAAGGACTTGGCAGCAATTGAATAATCTTCCTCATCCCAGTTATTCCATTTTTCCCAATGATCACAGCAACACCAACCGGGCATGACAAAAATACCCTGGCTATCACACAGATCATAAAAATAATCGTTTTCAAGTTTCCCTTCCAATCGGATAGTGTTAAGATTCATGTCTTTAATATATTGTATTTCGGTCGCCAGCCTAATGGAGTCAGATCTTAAAAGCATATCGGAAGCCCTGCCTCCACCGCGAATAAGTATCTCTTTGCCATTGATCTTAAATAGAAGATAGTTTTTATCAGTTAACTCAGAAGTAATTTGTCTTATTCCGAAATTAATAGATTGTGAGTCTGAAATTTTTCCTCCTGATTCAAACGCCATTTTTAGTTTGTAAAGGTTTGGTTCTCCGAAGTGTATAGGCCACCATAACCTCGGCTCTCTAAAATTAAGTTGCTCAAATTCCATGGGATCAAAAGTGACCACTTTTAATTCATTTGGTTTAAGATCAACATCCATGGCAAACTTGACTTTTTCAATTTGTCCCTTTAGAACTCCTTTTACCGGCTTATCACTGGTGTTTTGAAGTTCAGCACTAACTGTTAAGTGTGCTACATCCAATGAGGGGAGATCAAATTCTGTTACTACCTGAGGATGGCGAACAGTAACCCGTCCTGTTGCTGTTATAAATACATCATGCCAAATTCCCATATTCTTATCCGGGGGTGCAGGATTCCATTCCACCCAGGTAATTGCCAGATCATCTTTCCTTGGAGCAAATACCTCAACAGCGAGATAATTTATGCCATTATGGATAGCATAGTCTTTTATATCAAATTCATAAACCCTGAAAGCTCCGGCAACTTCTGAAGAATCAGCTAAAAGTTTTCCATTTAGCCATATATTTGCCCTGAAGTTAATACCCTTAAAGTGCAGTTGAAGGGATTCATTATCAAAATCTGGTGGTAACTGAAACTCAGTTCTGTACCACCAGGGAACACGGAACGGGCTATCCTCCGACATAGATAAATTAGAGAAGTTTCTATTAAACGGATAATCAGTTCCGGGAATTGATCTGAGATTCATTCCGAAATAGGGATCCGGATATACTTCATTATCTACCAGTACAACAAGGACTGTTGCAGGAATAGACGTTTTATACCAGTTATCAGGAGTAAAATTACTGGTTGAAATAACATCGCCTTGATTGTCAACTTTCACAGAAGACTGAATTTCCCATCCATTTGTAAGAAAAAATTGAGGTGATAAATCATCTTTCGTCCGCTTACAGGACGAACTAATAAAAATTAAATGGATTAAAAGTAATACAAGAGTAAAAAAAACTGAAGCTTGTTTTTTCATAATTATAACTTTCTTAAGATTAATAGTTTTGTTTAAATAGTCGGTCAGAGATTATTTAAAAATCTGTTATATTATTACTATTTTGTATTAATTAACAAATTAGCAGCCTTCCCCTTAACATTTGATTTAATCTCCATATTCGTTAAGGTTACCAACTAAGGATTGAACATTGATGGGGATTTTTCCAATACCCTTAACTGTCTTTCCTCCGGGTTGAAGCTCCCCTGTCAGGTTTTTCACTACGTTTCCGTATTTTCCCAATGTGTCTTCAACAACCCAGTAATCAAAACCAGTAATAATCTGTTCGAATTCCTCGCCCAGCCATTTGCTGCCACGACCCCGCAGGGCAACATCCAGCATAGTTACAATCTGTTTTTCCAAAGGCTCCTCAGATTCAAGGGTGATAGCTCCGAAAAATTCCTGACATTCTGTATACCCGGAGTTGTGAGTTCCGGTGTAAGGTTTCATCCTTGCCAGTCCCGATGGAATCCCGGGAATCTCATTAAAAAGTTGTTCCTTTAATGATATAGCTACCTTTGATCCATATTCTGACCGGACCATATTGATCATTTCATCCGTTTTAGCATTAAAAAAATCTATTAATGCCTGCTCCTGATATTTTGCCGGTTTATTGTTTTCAGCAATATCTACATAAGCATTAAAACCGATAATAAAACCCTCTTCCACTATTTTTCTGAAATAATCGCGATATGGTGTTATTCCACTATTGCTTGTAAAAAGGCTTCGCCTGCAACAAGCTGTAAGACCATCTCTTTTAAAGGAGGTTCCCAGATGTATAAATTCATCTTCAATGATCTGTCGGTTAAGAGCTGGTCCAATCATTGTTGCGCAAGCTATGTCTGAACCAACCATTGTCTGAAATCCTTGTCGCTCACAGCCCATCCATTTTGCCAGCATATCGCCGAATGCAGCCACTTCAGTTTCATCCATGCCTGGCTCCATAACAGCCAGCATGGACCGTAGAGCCAGGGAAGTAACATAGGCTGCGTCTTCAATAAGCCTCATTTCATTTGAGCTTTTTAGATTTTTTACCTTTTGAAATGGCACCTGGGTATCGATAACATTATTTTTACCAGCAATTTCTTCCAGACTGGCAACAATTCCGTCAGGAATGACCTGTCTTGGAGAAAGAAGACCTATACGGTTAACCTCTCGGCCAGCAATTCTTTCCAGAATATCCTTTAAAGTAAATCCTTCTACCGGGTATTTTTCATCAGCCAGTTGCAGACTTTCGGTGGGGTATACCATTATACCTGCACGCTTAGCAAGCTGACCGGCAATATATACACCTTCAAAACCGGCTATTATACCAGATGAATACGGATCCGGACCAAGTCCAAATGCAACCTGTTCAATAGAATAATTAGTATTTCCACCCATATACGGCACATCCCCGCTATAGTGTTCGTCTGAAAAAGCAAACGCCACGTCAATATCTGTCTCTTCCAACAAAGCTTTCCATGTCTTCCGGCGTCGCTCAACAAATTCCTCCCCAGGAACTAAAAAATGGCGATCAATTTCCGGCGATTTTTCAACTATTGTTTCAAGTTTTTTCAGTTTATTGGAAAAAGATTCTATCATAATATTCTGAATTTAATAATTTATCGTGATTTCGATATAAAGTTCAAAATATAAGTCCATTGATTGATCAATAATTTCCAGGTTAAGAGATGGTTTTTTAGTCAGATAAGAATAAGCAATTAATCCGGATAAAAGATTAACAATAATCCCAGTTTGTCAGTCAAGCTTTAAAACAGCAAGAAATGCCTGTTGTGGTACTTCAACATTTCCAACCTGCCTCATCCGTTTTTTCCCCTTTTTTTGTTTTTCGAGAAGCTTTCTTTTTCTGGTTATATCTCCCCCATAACATTTTGCAGTCACATCCTTTCTTACAGCCTTTACTGTTTCTCTCGAGATAATTTTTGCCCCAATTGCTGCCTGAATTGCAATATCAAACTGCTGACGGGGAATAAGCTCTTTCAGTTTAACGCAGATCTTACGTCCAAAATCATATGCATTCCCCCTGTAAATAAGTGTTGAAAGAGCATCTACCATTTCTCCGTTCAGAAGAATATCCAGTCTGACCAGATCGGCTTTCCTGTACGAAGAATAATAGTAATCAAATGAAGCATATCCTTTAGATATACTCTTAAGTTTATCATAAAAATCGAAGACTATTTCAGTAAGAGGCATTTCAAAAGTCAGTTCAACTCTGTCTTTTATCAGGTAAACCTGATTCTTAAGGATACCTCTTTTATCAATACAAAGTTTCATGATTGATCCTATATAATCAGATAATGTAATTACCTGAGCAATAATATAGGGTTCTTCTATCCGTTCGATATGGTTCAAAGGTGGCAGGCCTGAAGGATTATGAACATCAATCTCTTCGCCTCTTGTTGTAAAAACCTTAAAGGAGACATTTGGCACTGTGGTTATAACATCCATATCGAACTCTCTGTTAAGGCGTTCCTGCACAATCTCCATGTGAAGTAATCCGAGAAATCCGCACCTGAATCCAAAACCAAGGGCTGCTGATGACTCAGGAACAAATGAAAGAGAAGCATCATTTAACTGCAGTTTTTCAATCGACATCCTAAGGTTTTCATATTCATCTGCATCAACCGGGTACAAACCTGCAAAAACCATGGGTTTTACATTTTCAAATCCGGAAATTGCTTTAAAACATGGATTTTTAACATGTGTTATTGTATCACCAACCTTAACCTCTGAAGAGTTTTTTATTCCAGAAATGATATAACCTACATCGCCAGCACTCATCTTTTCGCGGGGTTGCTGCTTCAACTTAAGTACTCCAATCTCTTCAGCATTATATTCATGACCGGTATTGACAAATTTAACACGATCACCTTTTCTTACAGTACCGTTTACAATCTTGAAATATGCCACTATTCCCCGGAAGGAGTTAAAGACCGAATCGAATATAAGTGCCTGCAAGGGTGCATCGGGATCACCTTTAGGAGAAGATATTCTTGTGACAATTTTGTTAAGGATTTCTTCCACACCCATGCCTGTTTTTGCACTTGTTTCTATTATTTCAAGGCGGTCACATCCGGTAAGATCAACTATCTGATCTTTAACCTCTTCAGGCATTGCACTTGCCATATCCATCTTGTTAAGAACCGGTATTATTTCGAGATTATGGTCAAGAGCCATATAAAGATTTGAGATCGTCTGTGCCTGTATACCCTGTGTTGCATCTATAACCAGCAGAGCTCCTTCGCAAGCTGCAATTGACCTGGAAACTTCATATGAAAAATCTACATGCCCTGGCGTATCAATAAGATTCAGGAAGTATTTTTTACCTCCATAAATATATTCCATTTGAATCGCATGACTCTTGATTGTAATACCACGTTCTCTTTCAAGTTCCATGTTGTCGAGAACCTGCGACTGGAATTCCCTTTCTGCAATGGTATTTGTCTTTTCAAGCAACCTGTCTGCCAGGGTACTTTTACCGTGGTCAATATGAGCTATGATACAGAAATTGCGGATGTTCTCCATAATTCAAACCTAATATAGAGCCAGGTCTGAAACCTGGCTCTACACGTAAATTAAAAGGATATATATTTATTTGATATTACATCATTCCCGGCATTCCTCCGCCCATACCCTGTGGTGGCATCGGAGGCTGTTCTTCCTTTTCTTCAACAACAACAGCTTCCGTTGTCAGGAACATTCCTGCGACAGATGCTGCATTTTCAAGAGCAATACGGACGACCTTGGCCGGGTCAATAACACCCGATGTATACAATTTCTCAAATTTATCACTCTGTGCATTATAACCATAATCGGCTTTCCCGGCTTTAACGTTCTGTGCAACAACCGCACCTTCTCTGCCTGAATTTACTGCTATCTGCCGCAATGGTTCTTCAATAGCGCGTTTGATGATCTCGATGCCGGTGGTCTGATCTTCATTGTCCCCTTTGAGGTTTTCAAGAGAAGCAATGGCACGAATATATGCCACTCCCCCTCCCGGAACAATGCCTTCTTCAATTGCAGCACGTGTAGCATGTAAAGAATCATCAACACGGTCTTTCTTGCTTTTCATTTCCACTTCAGAAGCAGCACCAATATAAAGTACGGCAACACCTCCTGACAATTTAGCCAGACGCTCCTGTAACTTCTCCTTGTCGTAATCGGAAGTGGTTGTAGTCATCTGCTGCTTTATCTGTCCGATACGCGCTTTAATCATCTCCTTATCGCCTGCACCATTAACAATTGTTGTGTTCTCCTTATTAACGTTAACTTTCTCAGCATTGCCCATCATATCGATAGTTGTATGTTCCAGTTTAAGTCCCTTTTCTTCTGAGATAACCGTTCCGCCTGTCAGAATTGCGATATCTTCAAGCATCTCTTTTCTTCTGTCACCGAAACCAGGAGCTTTTACTGCACAAGCTTTAAGCGAACCCCTCAAACGATTAACAACCAGAGTGGCAAGAGCTTCACCCTCAATATCTTCAGCTATAATAAGCAGAGGACGTCCTGATTGGGCAGTTGATTCAAGAATTGGTAGCAAATCTTTCATTGAGGATACTTTCTTATCATAAATAAGAATGTAGGGATTTTCCAGATCAGCTTCCATTTTATCAGGATTGGTTACAAAATATGCTGAGATATAACCACGATCGAACTGCATACCTTCAACTAATTCAACCGAGGTGGTTGTTCCTTTTGATTCTTCAACAGTGATGACACCTTCCTTATGAACCTTATTCATAGCTTCAGCAATAAGCTTACCGATTTCGTG
Source organism: uncultured Rikenellaceae bacterium (assembly GCA_964596715.1). Taxonomy (GTDB): domain Bacteria; phylum Bacteroidota; class Bacteroidia; order Bacteroidales; family VadinHA17; genus LD21. The sequence continues at coordinate 45,261 of CAZQVL010000018.1, read as the reverse complement.
ATCATCATTTGCTGAGATCCTGGCAACTTGTTCAATTTTGTCCAGATCATCACCAATAACTTTAGCCTGTGAAGCAATATGTTTTATTACTTTCTCAACAGCCTTGTCAATTCCTCTTTTTATATCCATCGGATTTGCACCGGCTGTAATATTCTTCAGACCTACATTAATGATTGCCTGTGCTAAAACAGTTGCAGTTGTTGTACCATCACCGGCAACTTCTCCTGTTTTGGAAGCCACTTCCTTAACCATCTGAGCACCCATGTTTCTGCATGCATCTGACAATTCTATTTCTTTAGCAACCGTAACACCATCCTTGGTTATTTGAGGAGCACCAAATTTCTTCTCAAGAACCACATTCCGTCCTTTAGGACCAAGAGTTACCTTAACCGTATCCGCCAACTGATCAACTCCTTCTTTAAGTTGAGAGCGTGCATCAATATCGAATTTAATTTCCTTTGCCATTTTTATAATTATTTACAGGTTTTGAAAAATCAAGTTATAAAAAGTATATCTGCCTGTGATATAAGCAGATAGTCTTCACCATCGATAGTAAGTTCTTGTCCGGAATACTTACCGTAAAGAACAACATCACCTTTCTTTACTTCCATTTCTTCATCTTTTTTTGCAGCTCCGACAAGAACTACTTTTCCCTGACGAGGTTTTTCCTTTGCAGAATCAGGAATGATTATTCCGCTTGCAGTCTTATCTTCAGCTTCGTAAGGTTTGACCAGGACCTTACCTGCCAGTACTTTACCTTTTAATTGTGCCATTTTTATTTAGTTTTAAAGTTAAACATCAATTTTTCGACTTCTTTAGTAAGCATAATTTATGCCAAACAGGAAATAATGCCATTTTTGATTATTTAGTGTCACTGAAATGTTGTTTAACTGCCATTAAAACCTGATAAAAATCCCTGTAGCAACGCATGGTGTTGTGTTACAATGCAATATAAAAACAAAAAAAAGTGTCAGTATGTGACAAACTGGCACTTTTATGAATATCATTGTTTCCTTATTCTACTCTTGCGGCGTACTTTGATCTTCAGCCTGAGGAGTGGATGTAGAAGGAGGGACAGCTGTTGGTAATGTTGGAATAGCTTCCGGATCAACTGCATTCTGGATCTGATTCTCTATCCTTGAACGTTCTGTTGTTTCACCACGCGGAATTGAAGCTGTGGATACAACACATAAAATAAGAATTGCTCCTGCAAGTGTCCATGTAGATTTTTCAAGAAAATCAGCTGTTTTCCTGATCCCCATAGATTGCCCTGCTGATGTAAAATTAGCTGCAAGACCTCCACCTTTTGAATTCTGAACCAGTACTATAAGTATCTGCAGAAAGCAGGCAATTATAACTAAAACTGATACTAATACATAAATTCCCATCTGCCGTCTATTTAATTAATCCTTTTTAATTAACTCTTTAACCTTTTCAATTTGAATTGCAAAGTAACTAATTTTTTCCGGAAATTTCAAGCTTAATTTCTCATAAATTTCAATTGCCTTTGAGTAATATCCCTGATTAACATATATTCTTGCCAGGGTTTCAGTTACAAAGCCACCCTGTTCCTCAACAAATGGTTTTGAAATGTCTTCATTGGTAAGGTCCGACTTATCTTTTGAAGGCTCTATCCTTGGATTGTCTAAAATAAATTTATCAATTAGCCCGGCATGTAATTCTTTTTTGGATTTCCTTTCTTCTTCAGTTACCTCCGGTTCTGTTACTTTCTCCTCTCCAGGCTCATGTTCAAGGGTATCATCACTGTCAAGCTCAAGCAGGTCTGATTGTTCAGAAACTGAAAATCCCGGATCCATATAAATTATCCTCTCTTCACCCTGTTCTGATTCATCTTCGATAATGAATACATTTTTCCCCGAGTCCTCTTCATCATTGTCGGCAGATATGAGTATTGAATGTGTGGAGGTCAGATTATCAGTAATTAATTGTTCTGCCTTTTTATTATCAGCCGATTCTTTCTCAATCTCATTTATCATTTCCTCACTGCTCCTGGCTGATTCAATTACTGTTTGCTGACTGTCTCCTTCCGGAGCTGCAGGAGTTGACTCTTCCTGTCTGACTGGTTTTTCTTCAGCTTCTGATTTATCCGGTGAAGTAATGTTGTCATTTTTTAAGAGATGATATAACACCTCCCTGTCAGCAATATGTATTGCAGAGTTCCTCAGCTGATTTTCAAATTTTATATCTGAAGTGTCCTTCAATGCTTTCAGCAGAAGTAAGTGGGCACTCTGAAAATACGGAAAAATCTTAATAAGCTCATTGATTTCCCCTGTCATCTGACGATCGACAGGTGCATTGCTTTCAACCATTCTTATGAAGTCGTTCCTGTTCATATAGCTTTTTACCAGTTGACAAAAGCTCTGTTAAAGATATCCTCAACCAATAATTCAACGATCTTATCGGAAAGCTCTTTTTCAACCTGGCTCAGGTCCAGTGCACTGTCGTAATCTTCATATCTCGAAAAAGACTGATCATAGCTCAGATCAGGATCAACGGCGTTGGTAAATCTTACTCTTACCGTTATTGTAAACCTGTTCATTGCAGCCCTGGCATCAGCAGCCACTGTCAGGGGCCTGGTGTTGTAATCTGTAATTTCTCCTTCAAAATTTACGTCGCCTATCCCGTTGGTCAGTCCCAGATTCGTCTGAGCCTTGCATTTATCGATCAATGCATCTGTCATATACTGACTTAACCCCGGTTGAACCAGACTGGCTCTGTTCTGTAAATACTGGACACTCATGGTTTTTACCTGAGGAGAAATACTCGCGCCTGTAAATGAATAATTAATTTTACATGCGCTGAGCATTATTATCCCAATCAAATATATGACAATCAGATACAGATGTTCTGGAACAGATATTTTATTATTACATCTCAATTTCATACTCCTTTATTTTCCGGTAAAGGGTTCGTTCGGAAATACCAAGTTCCCTTGCAGCCAGTTTTCTTTTACCATTATACTTTTCAAGAGCTTTTTTTATCATTTCAACCTCTTTCCCTGCCAGGGATAATGATTCTTCAAAAACCTCTTCAGTGTCCTGGATATCTGTCCGTCCATGAAGGGTGGAAAAATCCGACGCTGTATTATCACTAACGCTTGCAACCTTCTTTTCATTGCGGGCTTCGCGGAAAAGGTTCTTTATTACTCCTGAATTATCTTCATGGAAATTTATATCAATTTCTCCTCTCTGAATGAGGTCAAAGACCAGTTTCTTAAGGTCGTTCATATCGCCTTTCATGTCAAAAAGGATCTTGTACAGGATCTCCCTTTCAGAAGAAAATGATTTTTCATCCTCTTTTTTGATTATTGCCGGCAGTTTAACTCCAGTATAATCAGGAAGATATGCCCGAAGAGTCTCAACATTTATTTCCCTTTCACTTTCTATTATGGATATCTGTTCGGTTATATTTTTTAACTGACGTACATTCCCCGGCCATGAATAGTTCATGAGAATATTTTTTGCTTCATTACTCAACCTGATTGCAGGCATCCGGTATTTCTCCGCAAAATCGACAGCAAATTTTCTGAAAAGCAGGAATATATCATCCCCCCTTTCGTTCAATGCAGGTATCTTTATCGGAACGGTATTAAGTCTGTAAAACAGATCCTCCCTGAACTTATCCCGTTCAATTGCCATTACGACATCGGTATTACTTGCAGCAATAACCCTTACGTTTGTTTTATGGACCTTTGATGATCCAACCCTTATAAATTCGCCGGTCTCCAGTACCCTTAAAAGACGGACCTGGGTTGATAAGGGCAATTCAGCCACCTCATCCAGGAAAATTGTACCACCGTCTGCGACTTCAAAATAACCCTTTCTGTTTTCTGTCGCTCCGGTAAAAGATCCTTTTTCATGACCAAACAACTCAGAATCTATTGTGCCTTCGGGGATAGCACCACAGTTAACGGCAATATACTGACCATGTTTTCTGGCACTGAACTGATGAATAATCTGCGGAAAAACCTCTTTCCCTGTACCACTTTCACCAGTTATCAGTACTGAAAGATCTGTTGGGGCGACCTGAACGGCAATATCTATCGCCCGGTTAAGCCCGAAATAATTACCTATTATACCGAACCTTTGCTTAATGCTTTGCAGATCTTTCATATTAATTTTAAGATGTTGCGAATTTAAGATATTTTTGAAACATTGGAAAATGCATTTTTTGTAAATTCGCAAAATGAAGAAAGACTCTGGATATAATCTCGCAGGCATTATACCTGCACGTTATGCATCATCGAGGTTCCCCGGGAAACCTCTTGCTTCAATAGGAGGCAAAACAATGATTCAAAGAGTTTACGAACAAACCTCCAAAGCTATTGACAAAGTATATGTCGCCACTGATGATAAAAGGATATATGATACTGTCCTTAATTTCGGAGGGAAAGCTGTTATAACATCACCTGATCATCAAAGCGGCACAGACCGCTGTGCAGAAGCTGTAACCCTAATAGCTGATGAAACAGGCTATTTAATTGATGTTGTTATCAACATACAAGGCGACGAACCATTTATCAAACCGGAACAGATCAGTCTGCTTGCTTCATGCTTCACCAAAAAATCGGTTGAAATTGCCACCCTTGTAAGGAAAGTCAGGCAGGGAGAAGATATCTTTAATCCAAACCAACCAAAAGTTATTCTCGATTCAAAGCATAACGCAATTTATTTCAGCAGGGCTGCAATACCTTATTTCAGAGATGCTGAAGTATATGAATGGACACACAAACACTCTTATTATAAGCACATTGGCATTTATGCATTCCGAACAGATATTCTGAAAAAGATTACAAAACTACCCAGGAGTCCTCTTGAAACAGCCGAATCTCTTGAACAAAACAGATGGTTAGAAAACGGATTCCGGATCAGAACTGCCATAACTGAGTGGGAAAGTTTTGGAATTGATACTCCGGGGGACCTGGAAAAAGCAAAATCACTACTGGAATGAATTAATAAAAAATTTTATTAACTTTAGCACAATTTTTGATAGATATTATTTAAACAGTATTTATGAGGAAAGGTTTACTCCTGGTTCTGTTAATATTTCTTACTACTATCCTGCATGCACAGAAGGATACAGTTACTGTTTTGAATAATTCTTCTGAAAAACGCTATATCAGGGAAGTAACAAACATTAATATAAGTATTTATCCTGTCCCGGTCAGGGAAAAAAACTTTACTATCAGATGCGACAGGAATATTTCATCTGTTAAGGTTACAAATATGATCGGTCAGGATATCTACAGGATTCAATATAATAATCCACTGCCCCTTACAAAAATATGGCTCGATAATCCAAAAAGAGGAATGTATCTGGTAACCATTATCTTTGATGACGGTGCCAGAGTTGTGAAAAAGATAATGGTTGAAGAAACTGAATAGGAAACAACATTCCGGCAGGGGACGCTAAAAGCCTGCTCCGGGAGCTTATCCCGTTGGTAGGACCAGATAATTTTAACTATTATTAAAACATCTTAAACAATCATGTTTCATGATTGTTTTATAAATTGGGAATCTATGTCAACTTAATCTTACTTATTGTGAATAGCTATGGAAAATGGATTAAATGTTTTTTCGATTAAGGATCTTGAAAATTTCTCTGGTATCAAAGCCCATACTATCAGAATATGGGAAAAACGATACAAAATACTTGACCCAGAAAGAACTGACTCGAACATAAGAACATATAATGAATCAGAACTGAAAAAAATCCTGAATGTAGCTTATCTTAACAGAAACGGACTGAAAATTTCAAAAATAGCCTTGCTAAGCGAAGATGAACTTACGCAAAAGGTAATGGCCATAAGCAGCAAACAGGACGATATCGATCAGAGTTTTCAGCCCGGTAAAATACTTATGTCTGCAATAAGATTCAATGAGGATCAGTTTAAAGATGCACTGGCACCCTTTATTAAAAGTCAGGGTATTGAAGAAGCTTATATTAAATATCTTTATCCTTTACTTTTAAAATCGAGGATTCTCTGGCAGACCGGTAGTCTCTCAAGGGCGCAGGAACAATTCATCATGAATACTATTAAGCAGATCATTATTGTAGAGGATAATTCCCTCAAAACAATCCCTGCCAAATTAAAATCCTCTATAGCTATGATCAATATTACTGGCAACCTTTTTGATAATAATTACCTTTTTTATAAATATGCCCTCAAAAAACGTGGATTTGATGTTATTTTTACCGGAGGAATCCTGCCGGCATCCGAGTTAATTGAAATTCACAAAATTAAACCATTTAAATTCCTTGCAGTCAATTCCGGAGCATTTGATTTTGCAGAAAAAAAGTTTGAATATTTTGGCAACATAAGCAAGTCACTTAATCTTAACAAAATCATCTTCACCGATTATCCGGGTTTGCCGGGGAAAATAATTTCAGAAAAAATAATAATTACAAAAGATCCTCAGGATTTTATTAACAAAATTTCATTAATCAGGTAAATAATTTGGGTGCTGGGTGCTG
>CAZQVL010000018.1:0-38666 GCA_964596715.1 uncultured Rikenellaceae bacterium | reverse complement strand
GATTTTATTAACAAAATTTCATTAATCAGGTAAATAATTTGGGTGCTGGGTGCTGGATAGTCACAATTTACCGGATAACAAATCTGTAAAATAGGCTTTTTCCTTTTTAAGGTCAATTTGCGGTACCTTCCCGGTAACTTCGGATATCTGCTTCAGCAAACCTTCAGCAAATCGTTTTATTCCGGAAGGCGAATCCGCCATTAACCTGTGTTCATATGACTTTGTTATTTTAACTGCCTCTCTCCATATTTCCATGGTTTTACTGTCAAAATAACTTTCAGTAAAAAGATTCCAGATATAGTCAATTGCCGTATCAGAAAGATGAAGCATATCATTATCATAAAACCTGTAGTCGCGCAAATCATCCATTAAAATTTCATATGCCGGAAAATAGCCGCCTGATGCCGGATATTTCAGCAATTCCTCAATTGCAAGGAAGAGCGCTGACTTACTCACCTGGTTACCGTGAGCACCATCTTTCCAGTGTCTTACTGGACTTATTGTGAAGACTACTTTCAGGTTCGGGGAAAGAGAATGTAGAATGTCAAGCTGTTGTTGCCATAATGTAACTATCTCATTAACTGCAAGTAACTCCGAGTCAAAATAAGAAGAAGGGATTTTATGACAGTTGGAAACAATAACTCCGGTCTCCTTCCATCTGTAAACCCGGGCAGTTCCGAAGGTAATAAAAAGGAACTCTGCCGACATTAAAAAATTATGAGCTTCTTTAATCCGGCAGTTAATCTTTTGAAGTAATTTATCAGGGTCATCCGAGGAAAAATCTGTATAGTGGTAAAAACTCAGATAAGTACCATTAAAATTATACAGGTCCTCAATGCCGAATTCTTTTCTGTCTGTTATAATCTTTAGAGTATTCGATACTGAAACAGGATTAAATACTGTTCCTGAAGGATTTATCATAACAGGCATTCGTCCTGCATTCATCTTCATTCCAATAGCTGTAGCAAAACAGGAACCAATAAACATTACCCTGCTGTTATAGCTGATTTTATAAGGTGACAGGTCAGTTTTTACAATTGTTCTGAGATCCATATAATGATAAATTATTTCCCTGCAAGTCTGTTTTCAATCCAGGCAAATATTACTGCAAACACTTCAGCCTTAAATGGTTCATTATGCAATTCATGATACCCTCCTTCCCATCGGAACGGCCATGACCCGGAAGATCGATCCCGGCAAATCCAATTCCGGAGGAATTGAACAGTTCAGCCAAGTGCATATAACGTCCGATGTGTTCACCAAGTCCGTGGATCAGCAACACAACAGCCCTTAAGTTTTTACCCGGACTCTTAATCACGCCTCTGATAAGCTGCCCTTTAGAAAACTCTATGTTAAAATCCATGTATTTTTTTCTTTAAAAATACAAAAGTTGCTCAAATAATCTCCGGAGTAAGTTGATTTCGAATTTGCAATTCCATAAAATCAATTAATAATTAATTTATAAATAATTTATAAACCTCATCAATCTGTACTCCTATTCTGCTCTATATCTGTTGTTTAATGGAATAGCTTATTTAGAATAAAATTAGAATATAAGGATATTAAGATATTAAGATTTTGTTATCTTATTTTATTTTGATATATTTGCTTCAACAATCAAAAAAAATGAGCTATGACAACTTACGAATTCAACGATAATCTGATAGAAATGAAAAGTAACCTGCACAGATTTGCAATGAGCCTCACTGCTGATCGTGATACGGCTCAGGATCTTGTCCAGGACACATATCTGAAAGCATTAACATATAAAGACAAGTTTGTTGATTATACAAATCTCAAAGCGTGGGTATTCACTATAATGAAGAATACCTTCATAAATAACTACAGACGTAATATAAAAGAGAACACGATAATTGACGGCACCCAGGACCTGTATTATCTGAATATGCCACACGATAAGGGATTCATCTCACCTGAGTCCCATTATTCCAAAGGTGAAATTGAAAAAGCAATTGACTCATTGAGTGATGAGTTCAGGATTCCCTTCAGGATGCATATCGAAGGTTACAAATATCATGAGATTGCAGACAAACTGGATTTAAAGATAGGTACGGTAAAGAGCAGAATTTTCTTCACCAGGCAGAAACTGATGCATATGTTAAATGACTATAGCAGATAGTTCAAATAGCCTGTTAGTTAGTAAATAGTTGGTGGATTTTGGTAAAAAGGCTGATTAATTCAGCCTTTTTTTAATGTTCGTATTATTAATCCAGTTATAACAAAAATCAGGAACAGGCCGGTAACTATCCACGCCCATTTGTTAGGTATCCTTGATTCTGCCCACATTTCGTAAGGCTCAGTAAGAAAAAAATTCGACTTAACCGGCCATAATAATATTTTGTTTGAGTCAATAAAACCATTCGTGCCGGTTAGTTTGCCGGGCATTGCAACCCTCATTGAATAGTCCTTAAAATCAATCCAGAAATGATTGAGAACAATTCCGTCTGCGGAATCGGCCTCTTCTGAATATTTCAGGGAATTTTCCTCACCTATAAATTCTTTCAGTATTAGTCCGTTCGACCAGAGGCTGTCAAATTTTTCTTCATCCTCTTCGACCAGGCTTATAAACTCATCTTCCCGCTTTTTGATAGTATCTCTTAACATGTTGTTACCTGTTTTATTTCTCGTGAGTCTGCCGAATTCCTCAATCCATTCAGCGACAAAGTTTTTCAAAATCCATCTTTCAGACTTTTTTTCAACAGAATCATCCAGTTGTTTGTATTTTAAACTATCGGGTCCGGAAAGTTTCTCATATTTCAGATATTCAGGAGAATAATAAAATCTTAATTCTTCCGGGTCGAGAAAATCACTTACCGGATATCCGTGTGACATTTTGCTTTCAATCCTTTCAACAAACCTGTATTCGTTGTTAAACCACCTGAACTTTTTACTGAACTCAGCACTGCGGCTTATATTCCTGTTGGCACCGGAATCCATACGATATTCCATATTGATCGCATCGACGTTCACATATAACTTTTCAGCTCTTTTAACCCATGTAGTATCACTATTCTCATCCACTTCAATAGTATCTGTAATTATCCATGTACTGTCGAATGGTACCTGAATATCTGAAATTTTGAAATTGTTTTCAGAATTTTTCATTTCAATCTTTCTGGTAACGGATCCGTCGGGATGAACAAAATTCGTCACAACTGTTTCGGGTTCATCACATGAATTTGTCAGAACCAGAATCATGGTGACAGTCAAAATAAGTTTCTTTCTTCTCATTGTTCTAAAGATTAGATTCTCTGTTCTTGCTATCAAGACTCTTTTCAATATATTCCTTTAGTTCAGGATCATCTTCAATCAGTTTTAAGAGGTCTTCATACCTCTCCTTCAGTTCATTATATGATTCAATAAGTTGCTCCAGCTGCTGCTCCGGGATATTAACATTTCCTGATGGAATTGTACGCCCTGAGAATTTATATAACAATAACGTCATGTCAAGATCATTTTTTGAAGGTGCGAATGTTTCATCCCCCGTTACAACAATCTGTTCACTCAGATCATTTACCTTTTTAAGGATGACAGTCTGCTGGTAAACAAAAACAATCACTATAAATAAAGAAGCAATAACAAGGCTTTTACGTACCCACCCTATGTATATCCAGCCAAACAGGTAATCAACAATGATCTCTAAGCTGATTACTTTTCGCTTCCTGTCTCTTATCCTGTTAAGTATCTTCTCACTCAGAATTTCAGGGTCTCCCATATCGGGCTTTGATTTTCTGAGCATATCCATCAGCATATTGTATTTTTTGTTTTCAGTATCCATTTTCACAAGTATTTCCCGATCATCATTGCTATATTTTTTCTGGCAAAATGGAGGTTTGCCTTTACTCTCGTTTTACTCATTCCTGTAATTTCCGTTATTTCATCATTTGTCATTTCTTCCAGTTCGAAAAGAATAAAAACGACTTTTTGTTTTGGACTCAGCCTGTCAGTCAGCAGGCAAATTATTTCCGCTAATTCCTCGTTCTCGAGCTCTGAAGAGGGATTTTCCACAAGGTTATTGGAAATAATTTCCCATGTTTTATCATCTGCCCTGAATTCAGGTTTCCGGTTTCCTTTCCTTATCTGATCATAACATTTGTTTACGACAACGCGGTAGAGCCAGGTCTTATAACTTTCCGCCGATTTGATCCTTTTAATTTTTTCCCATATTGTTATTAAGGTATCCTGTACCGTATCGCGTGCTTTTTCCTCATCACCCAGCATCCTGAAAGCTACTGAGAAAGCATAAGGAGATGTAAGTTCAACAAGTTTTTTGAAATTACTCAGATCCCCTTTCCTGCATTCATTTATTAGTTCTTTATCTATCAAAATGCGATAAGGAATTTATAATAAAGACGTAATTTTAACGGCAAGGTAAAAAACAAATGGTAATTTTATACTGAAATAATAAATAAACAGCTATGCAGAAGATAATTACACTCCGCACTGACCGAAGGAACGGATTATATGACATAACATCTGCTGTTGTTGGAACAATAAGAGAGAGTAAAGTTAAGAACGGCATTGTGTCGGTTTATGCCAGAGGCTCAACTGCGGCCATTATGATCCAGGAAAACTGGGACCAGTCAGTTCAGAACGATGTTGTTAATTTACTAAGCCGTATGATCCCTTCCGGTATATGGGAACACGACCATCAGGATAATAATGGAGATTCTCATCTTAAATCAGGGCTGGTTGGCCCTTCGGAAACCATTCCTGTTATTGATGGCAATCCCGGTCTTTCAACATGGCAGAATATCTTTTTCTGTGAGTTTGACGGCCCCAGGCAGAAAAGAGAAATAGTAGTAACTGTTCTGGGTGAATAACTGACAACTGGTCATCAGAAGAATTTTGATATTGTCAGGATATTCTTCTTAAAGGATTCATATTTCTTCCTTCTAATGGCAGACTTTCTGAAAAGAGCATTATATCTATCAGCTGACATCGAGATCCATTCTTCCCTGGAAAGAGATGCCAGTTCACCGGAAATAATGAATTCCAGCACTCTATGGGGCACTGCATTTCTGTTCCAGGGACAGACTTCCTGACACCGATCACAACCATAAATTCTTCCCTCCATTTTTTCTGCAAGTGTTTCAGGTACAGCATCCCTGTTTTCGATAGTAAGATTAGCAATACATTTTCGCGCATCAATTGTTCTGTCACTGTTAATCGCACCCGTCGGGCATAAATCAATACACAATCTGCATTCTCCGCAGTGATCAACGGTAAAGGATTTATCGTAATCGAGACCGATATTGACAATGATTACTCCAATGAAGAAAAATGATCCTATCTTGTTATTGATAATTATTGAATGCCTGCCCCTCCAACCAAGTCCTGCTTCTCTTGCCCATGCTTTTTCAAGAATCGGGGCAGTATCAACAAATGATTTACCCTCAACAGACGGGTCATGTGATCTTATGAAATCAAGTATCCTGTTAAGCTTTTTAATAATAACATCGTGATAATCTTCCCCGTAAGCATACCGTGAGATAACCGGCACACCATTTCCTCCCTGTTTCTTCTCCGAATAATAACTGAGACCCGTTACTATTATTGATTTCGCCCCGGGAAAAAGAAGTTCGGGATTTGTACGTTTATCCATCTCTTTCTCCAGATAGCTCATAGTCCCGTTCATACCTGAATGACACCAGTTCTTTAGAATCGTTTTATGTTCTTTCAGTGGATGTGCAGGAGCGATACCGCACAGGTCAAATCCAAGTTCAAATGCTTTTCCCTTTATTACTCGTGAAGAGAGGCGGTCTGCCGGTGTTGTCATACACAAAATCCTATAGTAATCCGAGTTCAAGTTTTGCGGCATCACTGAGCATGCCCTTATCCCATGGAGGATTGAAAGTTAGCCTGAGATCACAGTCTTTCACTCCTTTGGTACCTGCAACCTTGTATTTAACCTCCTTGAGAAGTTCATCAGCCATCGGGCAGTTTGGCGCTGTCAGTGTCATTGTGATGTGTGCAACATATTCATCATCAACATTTATGTCATAGATGAGTCCAAGGTCATAAATATTAACAGGGATCTCAGGATCAAAAATACTCTTAAGTACTTCTCCAATCCGTGTTTCAATTTCCAGTTGCTCAGAAGGGTCCATAATATAAATAAATTAAATTTTTGCATTTAAAGCAATAGCATAAAGCTTTATTTGCCTTACCATTGCGAGCAAACCGTTCGAACGGGTTGGAGAAAGATTATGCCGCAAACCGATCCGGTCGATAAAATAGAGGTCTGATGATATAATTTCCCGGGGAGTACGACCTGAAAGAACCTTTAATAACAATGCAACTATTCCTCTGGTGATTATCGCGTCACTGTCGGCTGTAAAGTTTATCTTGTTTCCGTCAAATTCAGGATGCAGCCAGACCTTTGACTGGCATCCTTCAATGAGGAATTCTTTTGTTTTAAATCTGGGATCTATAACAGGCAATTCTTTACCAAGATCGATAAGAATGTTATATTTTTCAATCCAGTCATTAAATAATGAAAACTCCTTAATTATCTCATCCTGTACTTCGTTTACAGTCATATCTGCTAAGTAAACATGGTGATTACCTTCCCGATACCTGAAACAAGAATATCAATCTCTTCGGTCGTATTATAGAAACACATTGATGCCCTTATTGTTCCTTCGATACCATATCTTTCCATAACCGGCTGGGCACAATGTGTACCTGTTCTGACTGCAACACCAAACTTATCAAGCACCATACCAGCATCATACTGGTGGATACCTTGCAGAAGAAATGAGATTATTGATATCTTATTCTGAGAGTTGCCATAAATTGTCAGCCCTTTTATTGCTGATAACCTTTCAGTTGCATATGAAAGCAAGATATTCTCTCTCTCTGAGATGTCATTTCTCCCGAGATCCAGGATATAATCAAGTGCTCTGGCCAGCCCAATAGCTGAAACAAAATTCGTAGTACCGGCTTCAAATTTGAAAGGCAAATCCCCGAAAGTGGTTTTCTCGAATGTTACATTGTCTACCATATCGCCACCGCTCTGGTAAGGTGGCATTTCAGCAAGCCATTTTCCCTTCCCATAAAGAATACCAATACCTGTTGGTCCGTAGATTTTATGACCTGAAAAGACATAAAAGTCGCAATCCATCTCCTTAACATCAACGACTCCGTGCTGTATGCCCTGTGCACCATCGATAAGCACCGGGACGTTCAATGAATGTGCACTATCGATGATTGTTCTGACAGGAAGAATAGTGCCGAGTGCATTTGAAACCTGAGTAACTGCGACCAGCCTGGTTCTGGGAGATAATAACTTTTGATATTCCTCTAAAATAATTTCACCAATATCATTAACCGGAATTACACGCAGTAGAGCACCCTTCCTTTCGCACATCAATTGCCACGGGACTATGTTGGCATGATGTTCGAGATTACTGATAATGATCTCATCGCCGGGTTTGATATATCTTTCCCCAAAAGAAAATGCGACACAGTTTATTGACCCTGTAGTGCCGGAAGTGAAGATTATCTCCCTGCTGCTGTCTGCATTAATAAAAGACCTTACCTTTTCTCTGGCATGCTCATATTCTTCGGAAGCCATATCACTGAGAGCATGTACACCACGGTGAATATTACTGTTGTATGTTGTATATACTTCACTTACTTTGTCAATAACACATTGTGGTTTCTGGGTTGTTGCAGCGTTATCAAGATAAACGAGTTTCTGGTCATACACTCTCCGTGCCAGTAGGGGAAAATCGGCTCTTATGTCAGAGATATCCTTCATCTTATTACCTGATTACCCGCATTTAACCATACAGTTTGCACATCGTGAAAGTTCGCCTTTCAGACGCTGCATGACAAGATTATCTATTCTTTCACGTAAGGGTTTAACTTTGATATTCTGTATCACCTCGTGTGCAAATCCACACATCAGCATAAGCCTTGCATCGCGCTTGTTAATTCCTCTTGATTGCAGATAAAAAAGCGCATTTTCATCAAGCTGGCCTACTGTGGCTCCATGACTACATTTTACGTCATCTGCATAGATCTCAAGCTGAGGTTTTGTGTCCATTTTTGCATCATCGGTAAGGAGTATACTGTTATTTTTCTGATAGGCAAGGGTTCCCTGAGCGTCAGTTGCTACATGAATACGTCCATTAAAGGCTCCGGTTGCCATTTCGTCGAGTACTCCTTTAAATAACTGATTACTTGTACAATGGGGGAAAGCATGTTCAACATTTACAAAGTTGTCGATATGCTGCAATTTATCAACAAGATAGAGCCCGTAAGAATTGCTTTCAGCTCCTTCCCCTCCAAGATAATGATAAGTACTGTTCCGTATCAAACCACCATGAAGAGTAATATTATTTGATGAAGCACGACTGTTTCTATCCTGGTGTATAAAAGTATGGGTTATTTTACAGGCGTTATTATGTTCGTTCTGAATCCTTATGATATCAAAATACGAATTTTCACCAACATAAACCTCTGTTACTGCATTTGTAAGAAATTTTTGCGGTGAAAGAGTATGATCACAGATAATGATAGATACATTCGAATTCTTTTCTACAATTATAAGGTTTCTGTGCTGATTAAAAATATCTTCAGTTGAATATACCAGATTAACAACCTGAACTGGCTTCTTAAGTGTCACATTTTCTGGCACATAAATAAATGTCCCATCAGAAGCCATTGATGTATTCAAATGAATCAGGCCGTCTGATTCACTTTTTGCATATTTCCCGTAGTGTCGTCCGATATTATCTGCGAATTTTTTTGAGGCTTCATTCAGACTCCCGATCCATACGCCACCGGGTAACTCTCTTAGCTTGCCGTTAATTGTAGGATAAAAACCATTAAGCAATACAATCCCATGAGCATCAAGACTGGCTACATCGCACCTGAACTCCTCAGCTTTGATGAAATCAGATTCAACAGGCATATAGTAGCTCTTATAGTCATGTTTAAAATAACTCTCCAGATCTGTATATTTATATGTCTCATTTTTCCTTGTTGGTATTCCTAGCAACATAAATTTCCTGAATGCTTCTTCTCTGAATGAGTTGATATATTCTGAGGAATAGGCCCCGATCTTCTCCAAATTCTCCCTGTAAAAGCCTGAATATCTTTCAGTAAGTTCGTTTTTACTGTTCATGTCAGTTAAGGTTTTCAATCTCTTTTTTGATCCATTCGTACCCTTTTTTCTCCAGTTCAAGGGCAAGTTCCTTGCCAGCGGTTTTAACAATCCTGCCATCATAGAGTACATGAACAACATCAGGAATAATATATTCAAGCAGTCGCTGATAATGTGTAATGACAATTGTTGAATTATCGTTACGTTTCAGTTTATTAACGCCATTTGCCACTATGCGTAAAGCATCAATATCAAGACCTGAATCTGTTTCATCGAGTATTGCCAGTGTAGGTTCGAGCATAGCCATCTGGAAGATTTCGTTTTTCTTTTTTTCTCCGCCTGAAAAACCTTCATTCACCGATCTGTTTGTAAGCTTGGAATCAATCTCGACCATTTCTTTTTTCTCACGCATCATTTTAAGGAAACCGGATGCAGAGAGGGGTTCAAGTCCCTTATGTTTACGTTGTTCATTAACAGCTGTCTTCATGAAGTTAACCATACTTACTCCCGGTATTTCAACGGGATACTGGAATCCCAGGAATATCCCTTCCTTAGCCCGGTCTTCAGCAGCCATCTCCAGAAGGTTTCTCCCGAAATAAGTGACTGTTCCCTCTGTTACTTCAGCAAAATCCCTTCCTGCAATAACTGCTGCAAGGGTACTTTTTCCTGATCCGTTTGGCCCCATGATTGCATGGATCTGGCCTGGTTTTACCTCAAGATTTATACCCTTTAATATATTCTTGCCATCGATTGAAACTGATAAATTGTTTATTACCAACATAATACTTTACAATTGAAAATATGATTTTAACCTACACTGCCTTCAAGACTTATCTGAAGAAGTTTCTGGGCTTCCACAGCAAATTCCATCGGCAGCTTATTAATCACCTCCCGGGCATATCCGTTTACAATAAGCCCTATTGCATCTTCGGTTGAAATTCCCCGCTGATTGCAGTAAAAGATCTGATCCTCACCTATTTTAGAAGCTGTAGCCTCGTGTTCAACAATAGCAGTCTGATTGTCAACCTCAATATATGGAAATGTATGAGCCCCACATTTATCTCCCAGCAGCAAAGAATCGCACTGTGAAAAATTCCGGGCATTTACAGCATTCTTAAGTACTTTTACAAGCCCCCTGTAACTATTCTGACCCCTGCCGGCAGAAATACCTTTTGAAACGATTGTACTTCTTGTGTTTTTCCCGATATGTATCATCTTTGTGCCGGTATCTGCCTGTTGATGATTATTGGTTACAGCAACAGAATAGAACTCCCCCTTTGAATTATCTCCCCGCAGGATGCATGAGGGATATTTCCAGGTAATCGCTGAACCTGTTTCAATCTGCGTCCACGAAATTTTTGAATTTTCTCCCCTGCATAATCCTCTCTTTGTTACGAAGTTGAATATTCCTCCTTTACCATTCTTGTCACCAGGGTACCAGTTTTGAACCGTTGAGTATTTTACCTCAGCTTTATTCTCGGTAATTATTTCAACGACTGCGGCATGAAGCTGGTTTTCGTCCCTCATAGGTGCAGTACAACCTTCAAGATAACTGACATAACTTTCTTCATCAGCCACAAGCAGTGTCCTCTCAAACTGACCGGTATGAGCAGCATTGATCCTGAAATATGTTGAAAGTTCAATCGGACATCTTACTCCTTTCGGAATATAACAGAATGAGCCGTCGCTGAAGACAGCAGAATTAAGAGATGCGAAGAAATTATCTGTGTAGGGAACAACGGTTCCCATATATCTTTTAATCAGATCGGGATATCCCTTAACAGCTTCACTGAAAGAACAGAATATAATACCCAGTTCAGCAAGAGTTTCCCTGAAGGTTGTTTTAACTGAAACACTATCCATAACTGCATCAACGGCAAAACCTGCAAGATGCTTCTGTTCCTCAAGAGGTATTCCGAGCTTGTCAAATGTTTTCTTAAGTTCGGGATCAATATCTCCGGAGCTATCCAGTGCAGCCTTTTGCTTAGGGGCAGCATAATAAATGATATCCTGAAAATCTATAGGAGGTATTTCAAGATTTGCCCAATGGGGCATGCTCATTGTCTGCCAGTGATGGTATGCTTTAAGGCGAAATTCAAGAAGCCAGCCAGGTTCTTTTTTCTTTTCCGAAATGGTTCTGATTGTATCCTCGTTCAGACCCTTTGGAATCTGATCCATTTCGATATCAGAATAAAAGCCGTACTTATATTCACCAGTAGTAATATCAGTCAATATCTTATCCTGATCTTTCGCCATTTATCTGTTTCTGTATTTATAGATTCAATTAAACTAACAATCTTAAACACACTTTGTTAATTTGTTAATTATATTTAATCTAAATAAATCTGACAAAAATAGAAAAAATATAGGTTTTGGGAAAGCGTCCCCGAAATCTTCTTGTTTTCCGCAATATGCAAAAAAAGATTTATAACTATTTAACATTCAGTATTCATTTTATTAATTTGGGCGCTGCATTTAACGAAAGCAAATGCGATGAGTAAGCTCCGGCCTTAGAAATCCTTAACTTTTTTATTTCCAAAAACATCATTACCTGAACCAATAGTTGCTATGCCGTTTGCACAAACGCTCCCCTGTTTTAATCTTCTTAAATCTTATCCTACATGAGGATTCATCCAGAAATGATTCATAAAATTTGACTAGATTAATGATAAAAAATTTTTATATTGTCCTCAAATTATTTATTATTGCCGATATTCATTATATTTTTATTAAATAGGGTTTGCTGAGAAAATCAACAAACCCTATTTAATACAATACTTGTAAAATTTTAATCAAGGAGAAGAAAAAATGGAAAACGTTGTAAGTCTGCCAAGCCTGTTTGTTATGCTGGGACTTGGATTAATTCTTATATGTGTGTTATTTCTGCCGTTTCTTGTCAAGATTATTGAACATAACCTCGAAGCGTTTCTTTTCGTAATGGGTGTTCTCGCCGTAACAATAACTAACCTATGGAGTTTTGATGTTGTCCGGACAGCGGTCACTTCACCCATAAGCCCAAAACATCCCATTGTTGAAGTCGTGTTTGTAGCAGGAGTATTGTTTATTTATTTTACCAAAAATATCAAATCAATAACAAACACCTTGATGGAAACATTGGGATTAAGATTGTTTGTTTTTCTCATTATTTTTCTTCTCGGTATGTTATCATCCGTCATAACTGCTATCATAGCTGCGCTCGTGCTTGTTGAAATCATTTCTACTTTGAAACTTGACAAAAAGACAGAGACAAACATAGTTATCTTGTCCTGTTTTTCAATCGGATTAGGCGCGGCGCTTACGCCCGTGGGCGAACCGCTTTCCACGATAGCCGTCAGTAGGTTAAAGGGCGAACCGTACAATGCCAACTTTTTCTTTTTGCTAAAAACCTTAGCTGTTTATGTTATACCCGGGGTAATCCTGTGCGCCCTGGCAGGTGCCTATTATTCAAAAAAGAAAATTATTTCAAGCAATTCCCTCAAGGAAGAAAAAATGGAGACATATAAAGATGTTCTTATCAGGTCGGGAAAAGTCTACCTCTTCATAATGGCACTCGAACTGCTTGCGAAAGGATTCTCGCCTGTCATGGACTATCTAATGCCACGGGTAAGCCCACAGGTTCTTTACTGGATTAACATGATTTCCGCCATACTCGATAATGCAACCTTAACGGCAGCAGAAATAACGCCAAAAATGGACATTTTTCAGATAAGGGCAATGCTCATGGGGCTGCTGATAAGCGGAGGCTTGCTTATCCCGGGAAACATACCAAATATCATATCGGCAGGCAAACTTAAAATTGGCAGTGGTGCGTGGGCGCGCCTGGGTGTTCCTTTCGGATTAATCGTTCTTATTGTTTATTTTGTTGTTTTATTTGTACTATAACTTCCAGTGATGCTTAAGCATGCAAAATGCTGAAAAATAATCTTAAGGAGGCTAAAAAGGTTACCGTGCTTACCGTGGATTTAAAAGTTCCAATTGCCTGAAACCATAAACATCTTGATCTTGCTTTATTTAAGAAGAGTAGAATTATACCGTATATATTAAAATCAGAGTATCTTTAAAACTGCTCAGGAATACTTTTATGAAGAAAGCTGCTACTGCTCCCGTAACTGTTGAAAAGAAAGTGGGCGAAATGAGTGTCACATTTGAAGTATCCGTTCCTTATACAATTCCCCCGGATGGAAAAATCCAGACTATTGAATTACAGGGAACAACCGCCCCTGACGATTATAAATATGTTACCGTTCCTAGAATTTCCCCGCTGGCTTATCTTACTGGGTAGTGCCTATTTACCCTCTTTAAACTCTTTAAAAAGAGCCTGAAACGTCTCTTTAACAGAGATGATACGTGTTGCCCTGAAGGCATTTGATCCGGCAAATGCATAGCCGCTTTCGAAATTCCCTTTTAGAGCATTTATCAAAGCAATTATGATGCAATATGGACTCCTTGTAATATCACATGTTTTTATGCACCTGAACGGACATATTTTCGGTTGTTTTTTACCTGCCTTAACTTTCGCAATGAAATTACTCAGGATAGCTCGCCCGGGCAAACCCACAGGGCTTTTAATTATTTCAATATCTTTTTCATCAGCATCAATATATGCCTGTTTAAAAGCTGTTGATGCATCGCATTCGGCTGTGGTTACAAACCGTGTTCCCATTTGTACCCCGGAAGCTCCAAGCTCCATTATTTTTCGAATATCCTCGCCGGTATAAATACCTCCTGCAGCAAAAAGAGGTATTGTCTGATCATATTTTTTTTCAAACTCTTTAAGTTCACTGACTATCGCAGGAACAAGCTTTTCAAGTGAGTAATCCTGATCAAAAATCTGCTCCTCCTTAAAACCCAGATGACCTCCTGCCTTTGGCCCCTCAACAATAACTGCATCAGGAAGATAATTGTAATTAGCTTTCCATTTCTCACAGATTATCCTTGTGGCCCTGGCTGATGAAACGACAGGAATTAGTTTAGTAATGCTTTCCTTCTTTAAGAATGAAGGCAAATCGAGTGGAAGCCCTGCTCCTGCAATTATAATATCCACTTTTTCTGCAATTGATGTCCGTATCATGTCAGCAAAATTGGTCATCACTACCATAACATTCACACCAATAACTCCCAGAGTTTTTTCTCTGGCTTTGCGTATTTCTTCCTTAAGTCCGTGAATACTTGCTTTAATAAAATTCTCAGAAAAATCCCTGTATAAAAGTCCCAAACCAGCACTTGAGATAACACCTATTCCACCTTCGTTGGCTACCGCGGCAGCGAGTCCCGATAGTGAAATACCAACACCCATCCCCCCCTGTATAATCGGTACAGCAACAACCAGACTTCCAATCTTTATTCCTTTCATTTCATGCATTTTATAATCGTGTAAAGGTAATCTAATCAGGAAAACGATAACCAAAAACGACAGAATTAACATAAATTAACCATTATAAATTATTTTGCAATCCATTAATTATTGTTTCCGGCTTAAATAAAAATCTTAATTTTAGATTCTAATTTTAATATGTTATGAAACAACTCTTATCCATATTATTTATGTCTCTTACAGCAGTCAGTGCTTTCTCCGCCGATGCAGAGAAAGAAATTAAAGCTGCTATAAAATCTGTAACCGTATATCCTGACCGTGCTCAAATAAATCATGAAGGCGCAATTGATCTCACGGCTGGTAGAACAATATTAAAACTTGGTGGTCTTTCACCTTATATCGATGCACAGAGTATCCAGGTAAAAGGGTTTGGTAATTTTATGATCCTTTCTGTTAATCATCAGAACAACTATCTTCAGAATCTTGAAGATTCACCGGAAGTAAATAAAATCAGTAGCCAGATCGAAGCCCTTCAGGTAAAAGTTGAAGATGAAAAAGCAGCCATTGCCGTTCTGAAAGAAAAAGAGGCATTTCTGGTAGCCAACAGGGCAATACTTGCCAAAGAGACAACTTTTACAATTGAGCAATTCAGAAGTGTAATGGATCTGTACACAAATAACATGGATCAGATAACCATGAACACTCTGAAGAAAAACAGGCTTATTAAAGAGTATGAAAAACAGATTACTGCTTTGCAGAAACAGATAGCCGATAAAACCGGGAAACAACAATTGCCCTCCGGAGAAATCTCTGTGACAGTATCCTCAGAAAAACCTGTTTCGGGCAGACTGACTTTCAGTTATGTTGTAACAAACGCCGGCTGGTATCCTTCATATGATATCCGGGTTGATGATATTTCCAAACCTGTAACTCTTTTTTATAAGGCGAATGTATTTCAAAATTCCGGTGTTGAATGGAAAGATGTGAAAATAAGTTTTTCAAATGCAACACCATGGGTTTCGGGTAATATTCCCATGCTTAATCCATGTTTTATCGATTTCTATAACCCTCCCCCTGTTCATCTTACCGGCAGAGCTTCGGGCGTAACAAGAAGCGTGGCACCGGCAGCGATGGAAGTGGCTACACTGGACAACAGGCCGGAAATGAAAGAAATGGAGGCTGTACCTGTTGCAGTTGAAAAACAAACAGGGGAAACAACCATTACTTTTGAAGTTGAAATCCCGTACTCAATACCTTCAGATGGGAAAATACAAACAATTGAAATACAACGCACAACAGCTCCAGCAGAGTATAAATATGTTACCACTCCCAAATTATCACCACATGCCTGGCTGACCGGTAATATTGCTGATTGGGCACAACATGGTCTGATCAGCGGGGAGGCCACCCTCTATTTCGAAAATACATTCGTAGGCAAATCTTACCTTAATGTTAACCAGTTAACAGATACCCTTCTTGTTTCACTGGGAACTGATAACAGCATTCTGATAAAAAGAGAGAAAAGGCAGGATTTTACAAGTAAAAGGGTACTGGGCTCCAATAAAACCGAGACCTTCTCATTTCTCATCACAATCAGAAATAATAAAACTGTTCCTGTGAAAATAACGGTTTATGATCAGATTCCTGTATCCTCAAACAGTGG
Source organism: uncultured Rikenellaceae bacterium (assembly GCA_964596715.1). Lineage (GTDB taxonomy): Bacteria > Bacteroidota > Bacteroidia > Bacteroidales > VadinHA17 > LD21. The sequence goes on along the minus strand of CAZQVL010000018.1, from coordinate 22,553 downwards.
AATAGATGTTGAATCTATTGACCTGTCAGGTGGCAGGCATAACTCCCAAACCGGTGAAGTAAGATGGGATCTTGAGCTTAATCCGCAAGAGTCAAAACAACTTGTGCTTACCTATTCAGTCAGATATCCGAAAGATAAAACCGTAATTCTTGAATAATCCGATAACCGGCAGGTAATGAAAATAATTGGAAATCTTATCTGGCTGATCTTCGGTGGTATAATAATTGCCATTGAATATTTTATTGGCAGCCTGGCACTTATGATCACTGTTATTGGAATTCCTTTTGGTCTCCAGACTCTTAAGATGGCTTCATTATCGGTTTGGCCTTTTGGCCGTGACAGCAGAGTACACTCCCGGTCATCCGGTTGTCTTTACATCTTTATGAATCTTTTGTGGCTTCTTTGTGGTGGCCTGTGGATTGCAGCCACTCATGCAATTTTCGGTATCCTTCTCTGCATTACCATTATCGGAATCCCGTTCGGTATGCAACATTTTAAACTTACTGCTGTAGCACTTAATCCTTTCGGAAGAGACATTATCTATGTATAATGTATTACAGGTGATAGGCGATGTATTATATGACGGCAGAAGCCGGAAGATGAAAGATTTATTTGGGACCTCTGATTATACCTCTTTCTGATTTTCTGATAAAGCTCAGTATGTAATCCCTGTCGTCCGATTGTTTGAATTCTCTTTCAACATATTCAAGTGCCACAGAGGTATTCATCCCATTCTGGTAAATAGTCCTGAAGATATTATGAATTTCACTGATTCTTTCCTGAGTAAAACCTCGCCTGGTAAGACCGACTGTATTAATTCCCATATAAGCAAGAGGTTCACGGTCGGCTTTAATAAACGGAGGCACATCCATTCGTACTTTTGCGCCTCCTCCAATAATCACATGACCGCCAATATGTACAAACTGATGTACCAGTGTAGCTCCGCTCAGAATAGCCCAGTCGTCGACCCTCACTTCACCGGCAAGACCAACAGCATTCCCAAGAATACAGTTATTTCCGATCACGCAATCGTGGCCGATATGAGTGCAAGCCATAATCAGACAATTCTCTTTTACAATTGTCTTTCCTTTGGAAACCGTACCCCGGTTTATTGTTGCACATTCACGAACTGTGGTGTTGTTTCCAATTTCAGCCGTTGTTTCTTCGCCCCGGAACTTTAAATCCTGGGGAATTGCTGAAATAACAGAGGAGGGAAATATTCTGCAATTCATCGCTATTCTTGCTCCATCGAGGATAGTACTGTTAGGACCAACCCATGTGCCATCTCCTATTGATACATTACCCGCAATATACGCAAATGGCTCAACTATTACATTTTTCCCCAGCCTGGCTTCCGAATGAACATATGCTAAATCTGAAATCATGAATTGATTATTTATTTTTTATAACCTGTGCGGTCATCTCTCCTTCGACTGCAAGATTATTTCCGACAAATGCCTGTCCAAACATTGAAACGATACCTCTTCTGAGTGGTTCTGTCAGCTCCATTCTTAGGATTACCGTATCTCCGGGAATAACCTTGTGTTTGAATTTGAGTTTATCAATCTTCAGGAAATAAGTGGAATATTTCTCAGGTTCATCCACAGTACTTAACACAAGTAATCCCCCTGCCTGAGCCAGGGCTTCAACGAGCAGTACTCCGGGCATTACAGGTTCATCAGGGAAGTGACCCTGAAAAAACGGTTCATTGAAGGTTACATTCTTAATACCTACAACTGAATTTTCATCCAGATAGATAATCTTGTCAACCATGAGGAAAGGAGCCCTGTGAGGTAACCTCTCCTTTATATCTATAAGAGAATATACAGGTGGTTGTGCAGGATCATACACCGGAATATTCTTTTTTGAATGGTCCTTTTTGATCTCCTGCCTGATAAGTTTTGCCAGTCGGGTATTGGCATAATGTCCTGGACGTGTTGCAACGACTTTGCCCTTTATCGGCTGGCCCACCAGTGCCAGATCACCCATCAGATCGAGCAGTTTATGACGTGCGGGTTCGTTAGGATAACGCAGCTGGGTATTATTAAGTATCCCTGCTGTATGAGTATTGATGCCAGGCCTGTTGAACAGTCTTGCAATACGGTCTATTTCAGACTGTTCCACCTCCTTCTCAAGAATCACAATTGAATTATCAAGGTCCCCTCCCCTGATAAGACCTTTATTAAAAAGGGTTTCCAGCTCATGAAAAAAAACAAACGTCCGGCTCTTTGAGATCTCTTCTTCAAAATCAATGACTGAATTAAGTATTGCATACTGGTTACCCAGTATCTTTGAATTATAATCAATCAGAACATTTATGCTGAAATGATCGTCGGGGTAAACAATCAGGTCAACGCCATGTTCCTCATCGGAAAAAGTAATCTTCTGTTTAACAGTAAAATAATTCCTCTCTTCATTTTGCTCAATAAAACCTGCACTTTTAATAGCCTCAGTGAATTTCCATGCGGCGCCCCCCATTATCGGAGCCTCCGGACCGTTGATTTCTATGAGAGCATTATCCACACACATACCATGCAATGATGCCAGAACGTGTTCGATGGTAGCAACAGAAGCATTGTTTTGAACCAGTGTCGTTCCTCTGGAAGTATCCGTTACATGCTCTGCTAATGCATCAATAACAGGTTTATCAGGAAGATCTGTTCTGCAAAATCTATAACCATGATTGGCAGGGGCCTGTTTAAATGTTATGGTAACATCAAGTCCGGTATGTAACCCTTTTCCCGTCATACTTACCTCTTTTGCAAGAGTTCGTTGCTTTTCACTCATTAGTATAAACCTTTACATCCAAATTTCGGGTACAAAAAAAGTAAAAAAAACTGAACAAGCCAACAAATCGTTTTCAATCCGGACTTCCGGCATAAAATATTATTAATAAGGTCAATTAACTACTGCTTTTTAATTGACTCAATATTTTTTTCAAGGTTCTCAATTCTTGTTTTCAGGTCGGGTAATATTTTAAATACCACATAGGATCTCAGAAACTGCTTATGGTCCATGGCCGGAGTTCCAAGGAAGACCGAATTATCTTTTTTAATACTGCCCCCCACACCTGCCTGGGCAGCTAATATTGATCCATCTGCAACTTTAAGATGACCGGCAACGCCCACCTGGCCTGCCAGCATACAGTTCTTTCCGATTTTGGATGATCCGGCTATACCCGTCTGGCCGGCCATGACCGTGTTTTCACCTACTTCAACATTATGTCCTATCTGAACCAGATTATCAATCTTCACACCCTTTCTGATTATCGTGGATCCTATTGTAGCACGATCGATAGCAGAATTAGCCCCAATTTCCACATTGTCCTCAAGAATTACATTGCCAATTTGGGGTATCTTCATAAATTCACTCTCCGACTGTGGCGCAAATCCAAATCCGTCACTTCCGATAACTGCTCCGGCATGAATCACACACGATTCCCCAATTATGCAGTCATGATATATCTTCACTCCGGGATATAACCTGCAGTTCTTCCCCAGGCGGGTGTTATCGCCAACATATACATCAGGATATACTGAGCATCCATCGCTAATTTTGCATTTTTCCCCGATACATGTATAAGCACCAATATAAACATCTGCCCCGATTTCAGCTGACGGATCAATAATTGCGGTGGGATGAATTCCCTTTTTCCGAGGTTTCGATTGTTCAACCAGTTTAAGAAGTGAAGCAAAAGCTTCATAAGAATCATTCACTTTAATCAAAGTAGCCTCTATCCTGTCGGAAGGCACAAAGGTTTTATTGACCAGAACTACCGATGATTTTGTTGTATATATATAATGTTCATATTTCGGATTGGCAAGAAAAGATAAGGCTCCCATGTGACCTTCCTCAATTTTTGCTACATCATTTACAACAGTTTCGGGGTCTCCTTCAATTTCTCCATTAAGAAATCCGGCTATTTGTGCGGCAGTAAATTCCATGATATTCGATTTTATATTATTGTTATCTGCATTCTTTAGGGTAGCAAAGGAAATATTTGGTTATTCTTTCTGATAAAACCTGACTTTCAAATATATCTGAAACCGATGATATATCTGATGTGATTCCATTTTTGAGCAGTATCTTTACTTCAGGTGAATCCGGAGCATAGGTCAGATTGGATACTGTATCTGAAAATACAAAATAATCAGTCATTTCAGGTTCGATTTTCAACAGCTCAACTACCTTCTCTTTCAACTTTTCAACCCTTTTAACTGGGAAAGGGTCATTTTGAAGCTCAACTGCGAAGAGATCCCTCGATATCAGTCTCCGTGAAAGGTTTGAAAGGACTTTATCAGAGTGATCAGCCCAGTATTTGGTAGATACAAGAATATCAGTATCATCAAGCCGAGTAAAATTTGCTGCCACATGACCGGGAGTAAAGACTCCTTCGCCTCTGAGATTTGCAAGGCTTATATAGTTATAAAGAAAAAATCTCAACGCCGGAGTTGCATAAAGATCATTACCCTCAACAGAAAGTTCTTTAGCTCTCTTAAGGATCTTAACAAGAAGGCTTTCTGATGAAAGAACTGTCTTGTGCATATAAACCTGCCAGAACATAAGACGACGTGCAATCAGGAATTTTTCAACCGAGTAGATCCCTTTTTCATCTATTACAAGAGTATCGTCAACAACATTAAGCATCCTGATTATCCTGTCTGATCCGACTGAGCCTTCAATTACTCCCGTAAAAAAGCAATCTCTGCGCAGGTAATCAAGCCTGTCCATATCCATCTGACCCGACACAAGTTCGTGAAGAAACTTCCTCTTATAGGAGCCTTTGAAAATTTCAATGGACAGATCCAGTTTACCCCCGTATTGTTCGTTAAGCATGTTCATAAGCAATAACGAGAGGTCCTCATGTGTGATCCCGTAAATAATGGAATTTTCGAGTGCATGCGAAAATGGACCGTGCCCTATATCATGAAGCAGTATGGCAATCAATGTTGCTTCCTCTTCCTCAGATGTAATATCTGCTCCCTTGTTCCGGAGAGTTGTAATGGCCAGATGCATAAGATGTAATGCCCCAAGACAATGCTGAAACCTGCTGTGATTTGCACCGGGATAAACAAAACTGGTTAGTCCAAGCTGTTTGATATTCCTTAATCTCTGATACCATGGGTGCTCAATAAGATCATAAATAAAATCGTCCGGAATACTGATGAAACCATATACCGGATCGTTGATTATTTTTCGCTTATTCGTCTTATGTACCACCTTTGGAATATTAATTCACAAAAATATGAATTAGTTTTACAAACCAATAAAAGATGTTAATGAGGAATCTGACATTATTCTCTCAACATAATATTAAGAAATGATTATTGGTTATCTTTAATAACAACTACATGATGCTTGAAAATAGTGTTAAAACGCACATTTTATTGCAACAACTGAAATTAATTCCGTCTTTATTACGTCAAATAATTCCAGATATTACATTCTATTTTAACCTGTAAAATCCACTATATGAAAATCGAAATTCAGGGACTTAATATGATCTATCCAAATGGCAATCATGCACTTAAAGATATTAACCTTGAATTTGGCAACGGAATGTTCGGACTTCTCGGACCTAATGGTGCCGGGAAATCAAGTCTGATGCGGATTATTGTTGCACTTATGAAACCCACCACCGGAATAATTCTGGTTGACGGGAAAGATATACAGAAGCACAGGAAGGAATTAAGAACTATTCTTGGTTATTTGCCTCAGGACTTCCGGTTTTTTACTTCGCTTAAAACCTGGGAATTTCTCGATTATTCAGGAGCACTTGCCGGACTCAGGAACCGGAAAGAAAGAATATCGGAAGTTGACAGGTTACTCGATCAGGTGGGGCTGCTGGAAGTACGCGACAGGCTGGCAAACAAGCTTTCCGGAGGGATGAAACGAAGATTAGGTATCGCTCAGGCCTTAATAGGTAAACCCAAAATCATAGTAGTGGATGAACCAACCACAGGTCTGGATCCCGATGAGAGAATACGTTTCAGGAATATCCTTTCACAACTAAGCCAGAGCGACGTGATTATAATTTTGTCCACTCATATCGTGGGGGATATTTCATCCACATGCCAGTCGATGGCCTTGCTCAATAAAGGAGAACTGGTTTTTTCCGGTCCGCCTGAAAAACTGATCAAACAAGCTGAAGGTCATGTGTTTAATCTTCACCTTACTCCCTATGAATATGAAACAGTCAAGGAACGTTATGATGTTATCTCTACCATACCCGTGGAAACAGGATGGGAAGTACAGATAGTTGCGGATGATCCTCCTGATTACAATGCTTCTGATATTATCCCAAACATAGAACATGCCTATGTATATTACATGGAACATAAATTACACACAGCAATTATTGAATAATAGCAAAATAGAAGCATATGGCATTTCTTCATAACGTCAGAACTGTTGCACAATATGAAGCAAAAACACTAAGGAGAAGCTGGTTCTTCAGACTTTTCTCCATAGGTGCCCTGTTTATATTCACTTTTATGAATATCGGCATTTTCTCACCTATTGGTGATGAACCATGGGAAATGGTTGCATTCCCGTCCTCTCTGCCATTGATGAATCTTTATCTTCTTAACATAGGCCAGGCAATTGTAGTAATATTCCTGGCTGCCGACTTTCTGAAAAGAGACAAAAAGCTGGATACCAATGAAGTACTATATACCAGGTCTATGTCGAACTTTGAATATGTTACAGGAAAAACATGGGGTATTCTCCGGTTATTCATAGGACTGGATATACTGATATTATCCATAGGCTTGCTGATGAATATAATATCAAAAAGGATGTCAATTGATATTATATCCTATATATACTACCTTCTTATAATATGCGTGCCAACCATAATATTCAGTCTGGGGCTGGCCTTTGTGCTGATGTCTGTTATCAGGAACCAGGCAGTAACTTTTATGTTATTACTCGGATATGCCGCTCTTAATATGTTTTACCTTTATTTCAGGGCAGGTTCACTTTTTGATTACATGGCTTTCGGCTTTCCCGTTTTCAAATCGGGAATTGTTGGCTTTGATGATCCCGGTCAGATTATCAGCCAGCGACTTCTCTATTTCAGCCTTGGGCTGGCACTAGTTATGGCCACGATCCTTCTGTTCAAACGCTTACCTCAATCAAGAATCCAGAGAAGCCTTACAGTTATACTAATGATCATTTTTACTGTATGTGCTTCAGTTTGCGCTATAAGTACCTATTCCACCTTTAAAAAAGGGATCAATGTTAAAAATCTTGTAATTGAGACTAACAGACAATTTGAAAACAGGGATTTTCCAAGTATCACAGATGCCTCAATTGAATTTATTCATAAAGGTCAGTCATTCGAAGCCTCTGCAGTACTAGTAATAACAAATGATAATCATAAGGATATTGATCACTATCTTTTCTCACTTAATCCGTCATTAACTGTATCTAAGGTTTCATCAAAAGGGAAAGACCTCCCTCACACAAGGATAAATCACATAATCGAAATTGACCCGCAGAAAGTGTTAAGACCAGGTCAGACTGACACTCTTATAATATCTTATTCGGGAACTATCAATGAATCATTCTGTTACCCAAATTACAGTGATAATATAAAGGAAAATCCCTACAGGATTGAAATGCTTAATGTCCATAAACGACAGTCATTCCTTACTGAAGATTATGTCCTGCTTACTCCGGAAACTCACTGGTACCCTTTTTCAGGACTTAATTATTATCCCTCCAATCCGGCACGTATAAAAATTGATTTCACAAATTTCTCGCTTAAAGTAAAAACAAGGAATAATCTGTCAGCAGTATCGCAGGGTAAAACAAAAAAGGAAAACGGAAATTATCTGTTCAAACCTGATTCTCCACTTACCGGATTAACACTTGCTATTGGTAACTATATGACAGACAGCATTAAAGTCGATTCTATCGAATACATTTCCCATCACTTCCCCGATAATGATTATTATAAAAAGGACCTGGCTGAATTAAAAGATACTATTTCCCTTCTGATTTCCGGTATTATGAGAGATCTCGAAAATAGTTTTTCGACAGATTATCCTTTCAGAACTCTCAGTCTCCTCGAAGTACCATTACAATTTTATTCTTACCCCAGAAACAGTACTCAGACAAGGGCTGAAGTTCAGCCTTCCATGGTTTTGCTACCGGAGAAGCTGTCTACACTCCGCAATGCAGGTTTCAGTAAACAGTTTGATCGCCAGAAAAGAAGAATGGAAAGAAATAATCAGGTTATTACCGACAAAGAATTACTGGTAAGATTATTCAATGATTTTATCAGAAATACATTCATAAGCGGGGAAAACTTCAGATATGTAAATGGTGTAGCATATAATGAACCTGTACGATATCGCCTCGGACCAAGTTTCTATTTTTTCAAGAATAACTTCTACTCATCAGAATATCCTGCTATTAATGCAGTTTTCGAATCACATCTTCAAAAAGTCGAAATTCCGGGTCAAAGGCGTGGCCTTTCGCCATTTTTCGGAAACCTCTCCGACAATGACAAAGCTAATCTTATTTTAAAGGAAGAAAGTTTTAAGGATCTCCTCACAAAAAATCCTGGCAGTGATACCCTCAGGGTAATACTTACTCTTAAAGGAGATTACCTTTTTAACCTCTTCAGAGCCAGGGCCGGTATTGAAGATTTTAATAACTGGTTTCCGAAATATATAGATGACAGTAAATTTAAAAGAGTAGACATTTTACAGATGAATGCGGATATAAAAGATGAGTTCGGATTTGAATTTTATCCTTGCCTTAACGACTGGTTCAACAGTAAGGAGCAGCCAGGATTCCTCTTTACAAATCCTGAAGCTTCAGAGATCATAGTTGGTGACAGGTCTAGATATCAGGTCACTTTTATCGCCTCAAATCCTGAACCTGTTGCAGGTCTGTTTAATGTTTCCTTCAGGACAGGAGGAACGGGTGGGCCAGGTGGTGAACAAATGATACGTGTGTTTGAGGGTGGTCCCGGAAGAGGTGGTACAATAGCAATGCAAGGAAGAGGAATGGAAGCATCAGATATATCGAAGATAGTTTTACTCGGGCCCAACGAAGCCAGAAAAATAGGTATAGTACTGGATGCACAACCCAGAGCAATGATGATAAATACACTCTTTGCCAAAAACATCCCGGGAGAGATAAATATGCCAGTAGATGAAATAATCAAATCAAGAGATCGTACCGGAGCATTCACGGGGGAAGAAATACTGGAATCAGTTCCGCAACTTAATGATCCTTCTGAGATAATAGTCGATAATGAAGATCCGGGCTTCACTGCAAGTGTACAAATTACCGAAAGCCCCCTGAAAAAAATCCTGGGCATTCAAAACCGGAATGGCCAATCCTATGAGACTATCAGAATGATGAATGTTCCTGAGTACTGGCAACCTGTGGTACAATCGTCATATTACGGAAAATATATCCGTTCATCTGTATACACAAGGGGTGGTACTGGAGACAGAACCATTACATGGTCTGCAGTAATAGATAAACCAGGATATTATGACATCTATACCTATATTGGCAAGACGGTTGACAGGATGCTGATACGCACAGGAAGATCAGGACAGGGGGCCCCCGGTGTACCACCTCCTCCCGAATCCCGGGGTGATAGCCCCTACCAGGATATGCATTTCAGAATCTTTCATAATGAAGGCATTGAAGATATTACCCTCGATTATCAGAATGCCGATGGTGGTTGGAATATTCTTGGCAGATATTACCTCTCTCCCGATACAGTAAAAGTCGTCCAGACAAACCAGTCTGCCGGACGGGTAGTAATAGGAGATGCGGTGAAATGGGTATTGCAGGATTGAGGAAAGGCTAAAGGAGAAAGGCGAAAGGCTAAAGGAGAAAGGAGAAAGTTGGAGCGTAGCGGAAATCCCGACTGAACAAAGTGAACGTACTGGGAAAAAGTAAAGATAAAAACCATGTTAGCAGTTGACAGAATGAAAAAGATATAAGAATTAAGAATAAATAGCAAGGATATGAAACGATCTGGTAATGAAATCAGGATATTTATTGTACTGTTACTATTGTTTACCATCAGTTTATCAGGATTTTCCCAACAGGGTTTAACACTTGAACAGGCGTTAAGTGTTGCTGAGGCGAACAGTCCGACAATAAAAAGGACAAAACTCAATCTCATAAGGAGCCAGGAGAATCTCAATGCACAGAATGCTGCACTGAAATCAAACTTTTCATTAACAGTAAATCCGGTTGAATATAGTCAGATCCGGGCATTCAACGACCTTATCTCTAAATGGAACTCTACAAAGACCACAGAGAGTTTTGGACTTTTCACAATATCTCAGCCAATAGTACTTACCGATGCCAGATTATCACTTGTAAACAGGTTTGGATACAAGGATTCATACAGCGAATATACCGATCAGACAACAAAAGGATTCAGCAATAATCTTTCTCTTAACCTCGATCAGCCTTTATTTACATACAACAGGACCAAACTGCAGCTGGAAGAGCTCCAGTTGGCTCTCGAAAACTCTCAGCTTAGCTATGCTATACAACTACTGGCTCTCGAAAGACAGGTTGCGCAGGCCTTCTATTATGTGTACCAGCAGCAACAGAGTCTGGAAATATCTAACCAGGCTTTTCAGAATATGCAGCAAAGCTATGAGGTGATCAAAAATAAGGTTGATGCAGGTTTATCTGCCCGTGAGGAAATGTTTCAAGCGGAGCTTAACCTTGCAACTACAAAGTCGGATTTCGAAAATAAACAGGTTTCTCTTGAAAATGCGAAGGATGATTTCAAAATTCTCATCGGGATGAGTCTCTATGAAGATTTTATGGTTTTACCAAACATTGCTGTTGATACTGTGCCTGTTGATATTTCATTTGCCATTGACCACGGACTTAAAAACAGAATGGAATTACGGCAGAGGGAAATAAATATCGAAACATCCCAGTTTGATCTTATCCAGACCAAAGCCCTGAACGAATTTAAGGGTTCCCTGGGCCTTTCTGTAGGTCTCTTTGGTGATAATGAAAAGTTTAGCGATGTGTATGCAAATCCAACTGACAATGAAAGTATTTCTCTATCTCTGACAATACCTCTGTGGGACTGGGGTGAAAGAAAGTCCAGGATAAGAGCAACTGAGGCTTCAATGGAAACAGCAAATATTGGCCTCGAAGAAGAACAGAATAATATAATACTTGATATCAGAAAGGTTTACAGAAATCTTATAAATCTCCAGAACCAGATTGAAATTGCACGGCAGTCAGTAGTAAATGCACAACTGACTTATGATCTTAATCTGGAGAGGTACAAAAACGGGGACCTTACAGGTATGGACCTGAATATCTATCAGAATCAGCTTTCAGAACAACAACTTACCTATACCAACTCCCTGATATCTTACAAACTGGAACTTCTGAATCTTAAAATTCAGACACTTTACGACTTTGAGAATAATAAACCGGTTACGCCGGTAATGGATATATAACAATAGCAAATAATAAACCCAGATAAAATGAAAAAGAGCTTTCTCTTATTAGCATCTGCTCTGATAGCAATAACAAGCTGTAGAAATCAGGATCAGAATCTTACTGCTGATGTTGAAATTCCTGTATCTGTTAAAGACATTAAGCTTAAGTCAATTGAAAAATTTGTAAATACAACCGGTACAGCATTCCCTAAAGGCGAGATTGAACTTAAAGCAGAGATAACCGCTGATTATTTTCTTGAAAAGAATCCCAGGACAGGGAGGACATGGCAAATGGGCGATAAGGTACGTGCCGGGGATCTGATAGCACGCCTTGAAGATGAAGAATATGTTAATTCAGTCCAGCTCGAAACCAACCAGCTTAACATGGAACTCATGGAAAGCGAGCTGAGAAAACAGGAATCGCTGTATGAGAAAGGAGGAGTAACCCTGAAGGAGATGAAAACTGCAGGCATTAACTATGAGAATGCCAAAACCAATGTAATTAATTCGAGACTTCAGCTTGAAAAAACCAGAATAGTTACCCCTATAGACGGGGTAATAGTTGATCTGGCCTATTACACCCGAGGAACACAGGTGGAGACAGGATCAGCTATTGTAAAAATCATGGATTACCTGACAATGTATTTGGATGTACAGCTTCCTGAAAAATATATCACGGAAATTAAACCGGAGCAGATTGTAAAACTTACAAATTATACAATTCCGGGAGATACCATCATAGGTAAGCTGACACAGATCTCTCCTGCAATTAACGCTGATACAAGAACATTTAAGGGCACTGTTTCAATAGATAATTCAAAGTATCTTCTGCGACCCGGTATGTTTGTCAAAGCCGATATTGTCACAAATCATAAAGACTCGGTTATTGTAATACCTAAAAATATTGTTCTGTCAAGGCAGAGAGGCAAGACTGTTTTTGTTGTCGACAGAGGGATAGCTGTTGAAAGAATAATTGAAACCGGTCTTGAAAACGTTACTGAAGCTGAAATTATAAGAGGATTAACGAAAAACGAACGCGTTGTAACCAGCGGATTTGAAACACTAAGTAACAAATCAAAGGTAAAAATCATTAAGTAACTGACATGAACAGGATTGCACGTTTTGCTGTTAATTATCCGGTTACAGTACTTATGCTGATGCTCGGTATTGTTCTTCTGGGATTTATTTCGTTCGGTAAACTTGGTACGGACCTTTTCCCCGATCTTAATAATCCAAAGATCTATATTGAGTTAAAAGCAGGTGAGAAACCTCCTGAAGAGATTGAAAAAAATTATGTTGATCAGATCGAATCATTATCAATGCGTCAGAGCGACGTTATTCAGGTCTCTTCTGTTTCACAGGCAGGATCTGCTACAATAACCGTTGAATACGACTGGAACAAGGATATGGATGAAGCATTTCTTGACCTGCAGAAAGAGCTTAATTCATTCAGTCAGAACTCTGATCTTGATGATTTTACAATCACTCAATATGATCCCAACGCCGCACCTGTTATGATCGTCGGATTAAAAAACGATCGTATAAGTGATCTAGATGAACTGAGAAGAATAGCAGAGAACTATATAAGAAATGAGCTTATCAGAATTGAAGGTGTCGCCGACGTCCGACTCACCGGAAAAGAAGAAAGCGAAGTGCTGATCGAGACCAGCAAATATATCCTTGAATCTTATGGCCTTACATCGGATATTATAGCTGCCCAGATAAATAATTACAACAGGAATGTTTCCGGTGGTTCAATAGTTGACATGGGACTTAAATATGTGGTAAAGGGGGTGAGTGTACTCGAGGATATTTCAGACCTGGAAAATATAATAGTCGGATTCAAACAACCCTCCGTATCATCCGGATCTTCTGTCAGTCCGGATGCATCAGGCACTTCATCATCTGAAAGAGTGCCTGTTTATCTGAGGGACGTCGCAACAATAAAGTTTGAGAACAAGGATCCTGAAAACATAGTAACAATAAATGGAGAACGTTGCATCGGACTGTCTGTTTACAAAGAACCAAAATACAATACAGTTGAGGCAGTTAAAAATCTCGACGAGGCAATAACCAGTCTTGGTAAAGCATTACCCGGCTACGAATTCATAAAGGTACAGGATCAGGGCAATTATATTCATAATGCAATCACTGAGGTTCAGAATACTCTGATTATCGGAATATTCCTTGCAGTGTTTATCCTGTACATATTCCTGAGGAGGTTAGGAACCACACTGGTTATAAGTATTGCAATACCTGTATCGATAATCGCAACATTTAACCTGATGTATTTCAATAACCTCACAATCAATATAATGACTCTTGGAGGACTTGCTCTGGGAGCAGGTATGCTGGTTGACAATGCAATTGTGGTTCTTGAGAACATAATCAGGAATCATGAGGAAGGCCTCTCTTTAAAAGAAGCGGTTATAAAAGGAACCGGACAGGTCGGAGCTGCAATAACAGCATCGACCATTACAACAATTGTTGTCTTTCTTCCCATTGTGTATCTTCACGGTGCTTCAGGAGAAATGTTCAAAGACCAGGCATGGACCGTGGCATTTTCTCTCTTTTCGTCCCTGTTTGTGGCTCTGTTAATCATTCCAATGCTGGTATCAACACTTTTCCCTGAAAAGAAAACACTGGAAAAGATCTCATCACCGGTTCACTTTGACTGGTATAAATCATTGCTTGAAAGAATTATTGAAAAAAGGGTACCTGTAATTGTCTTTTCTGTCATATTATTAGCTGTTACCGGACTTCTCATCCCAAGACTCGGAAGTGAATTCATGCCCAGATCAGAGTCGGCCGAATTCACAGTTTTACTTGAATTGCCGGTTGGAACAAGTCTTGAGAGAACTCAGAGTACTGCTGCAAAAACAGAAACTATAATCAGGGAACTTCTTCCGGATAAAATAAAAATGATCTATGCTCAGGCCGGTGAAATCAATACCTCTGTATCAGATCAGTCATCAGTACTTGAAGGAGAAAACAGAGCTTCATTAAGGATTTTACTTCACGACCAGTTTGCTGAAACCACTTCTGATGCAATAACAGTTATTGAAAACTACCTGAAAAACATACCTGATCTTGAGGTCAGTTTTTCGAGACAGGAAACCTCCCTTCAATCTGCTCTGGGAACAACAGAATCTCCGTTTATTCTTGAGATCTCCGGAAACGATTATAATGAGCTAGAACGGATTCTGAACGAATCTAAAGCCATATTGTCTGAAAATCAGGGATTATATAACATTACTACATCGCTTGATGAAGGAAATCCGGAGGTTGAAGTGGCAATCGACCGTTTTAAAACAAGTTATTATAATGTAACAGTCGAAAATTTAATAAATCAGATAAGAAGCTATTTGACTGGTTCTCCGGCCGGAAGTTTTGAAAAAGATGGTGAGATGAAGGATATCACCATCAAACTGGGAGATATTACACTCCAACAGCTTAATGATCTGATGATTACAGCAGGGGACGTTAAAGTGCCGCTCAGCGAACTTGCTGATGTTAAAACTGTTACAAGCCCGAGAGAAATAACAAGAAGGAATCAGACCCGGACATGCTATATATATGCTATGGTAAACGCAGACATGGCATTCGACAAAGTTGTGAAGGAGGCTGAATCATCATTGAACCCGATAATACTGCCTGCAGATTATAAGCTTGAATTTACAGGGGAAGAGCTAAAGAGGAAAGAATCCATGTCAGATCTTTCTTTCGCACTTATACTCTCGATAATTCTTGTTTTTATGGTGCTGGCCTCACAATTTGAGTCTGTTATCCAGCCATTTATAATCATGCTTACAATTCCACTGGCAGGAGTCGGAACTATTCTGACCTTCCTCATTTTCGGAAAATCCCTGAATATGATGGCCTATATAGGGATAATAATGCTTGGGGGTATTGCTGTAAACAATGCCATTATTCTGATTGACCGTATAAATCAGCTCAGGGAAGGCGGCTATAATAAAAAAGAAGCAATAGTGCTCGCTGGATCCCAGAGGATAAGACCAATATTAATGACGAGCCTTACAACAATACTGGCTCTTCTGCCATTAACAGTCGGATTTGGAGAAAGTGCATCCCTGAGATCCCCAATGGCAATGGCAGTTATTGGAGGACTGATCTCTTCAACACTGCTTACACTTGTAGTAATACCATGTGTTTACTGGGTACTCGACAGCTTTAGTAATTTGTTGACAGGTAAAAAACAAACTGCCGGGCAGTTTTGATAATTATCTTACAAAACAAAGATGAATTTTATTTTAAAGAGAAAGATCCTTATCAGTATGCTCTTCCTGGGGCTTACATTGCTCGGATATGTATCGTACCGGAAATTACCTGTTGAACTTTTCCCTAACGCCCAGCTTCCCACGTTGATAGTACAGATTGCCACTCCCCTTGAAATGGATCCGTCATATATCGAAAACCAGGCTGTTATTCCGATTGAAGGTGCAATAGGAATGCTTGAGGACATAGAAAAAATTGAATCAAATATTTCTTCGCGGACAGGAACTATAATGATTTATTACAGCCAGAATGCTGATCTGAAATATGCCAATCTGAAACTTCAGGAAAAAATTGATATTATCAGGAACTCAATACCCGAGGAGTTTTTTATTAGTGTTATAAAGATTGACCTCGAACAGCTTACTAACCAGTTTATGGAATTGCAGGTAAGAGGTGAAGGAGGAATCGACAGAATACGGAATATTGCCGACAGGGAGATCAAGCCTGAATTTGAAAATATTGATGGGATTGCAGGAGTTCAGGTGTACGGGGGACAGGAAAACTCAATTGAGGTACGTCTCAATGAGAAGGCCTGCAAAGCATTTGGTATCTCAATGGGCCAGGTAAGAAATCTACTTAATAATAATGGAAGGAATAAGACATTTGTCGGAAAAGTGGTTGACGGAGCGAATGAATTGTTCGTTAATGTCTCTTCTGAATACACTGATGTTAAAGAGATCGGTAACATAATTGTCAGCCAGGAAGGACCGGTACTGTTAAAGGATGTAGCTGAGATCTTCTTCGGAGTGAAGGAAGAAAGCTCTTTCAGCAGAGTAAATGGTCTGGATGCTGTAACGATGACTCTGGTAAATGATAATCAGGCTAACCTGATTAACCTTTCGCACAGTGCTGTTGATCTGGTTAATACTCTGAATAAAAATCTTGCATCATCAGGAGTGGAGATTGTTGTTCAGAGTAATAGTGCCGAGATCATGGAGAACAATATAAATCAAATTATTAACCTTGCAATAACAGGTGGTCTGCTTGCGATCCTGATACTCTGGTTCTTTCTTCGCAATATCCGTCTTGTGACAATTGTTGCCGTCACTATTCCAATATCTGTCTTCACAGCCTTCAATTTTTTCTATGCCTATGACGTCTCAATCAACAGCCTGACACTTGTTGGTATGGCGCTTGCCATTGGTATGCTGGTTGATAACTCGGTTGTTGTGCTTGAAAATACTTACCGTCATGCAGGTCTGGGAAAAGATCCTGAAACAGCAGTCAAACTGGGAAACAGCGAGGTACGGAAAGCAATATTTGCAGCAACTCTTACAACTATAATAGTCTTTCTTCCTTTCATCTTCTCCTCCAATTTCATGATAAAAATAATTGGAAAGAATATTGGTGTATCCATTATCTCTACTTTGCTGGTTTCGCTGACGGTAGCTTTGCTCTTCATTCCCATGGCAACAGGGTTTCTTCTGTCACGACCATCATACAGTAATTCTGAAATATATAAGAAACTCTCTATTCACAACAGACTCATCCAGACATATCACCTTTTATTAAAGGCAAGTATGAGACACCCTGCAGCAACAATTATCGGGACGCTTGTTATCTTTTTTGCTGCTTTGCTTATCAGCCTTACTTTAAGTATCAACACAAGTCAGGAGATTGAAGCTCCAAATTTCAGAATCTCAGTAACAATGTCGGAAGGATCGACACTTGAAAAAACCGATGCTGTTGTTGCCGAAATTGAATCACGACTTGCCGATATTCCGGAGAAAGAAGATATCATAAGCCGCATTGAGGAGGAGAGAGCTACAGTTACAATTAATCTTTCAAAAGAATGGGATAAAACAAGTAAACGTTCACTTCCTGAAATAAAAAATAACATCTCTGAAAAGGCAAAAAATGTCTCATCTGCAGAAATCAGTATGGATGAACCATCATCAGGCGGAGGTTTCACAAGCGGAGCAGGAGGTGATACTTATAATCCGGGATCAGATTTTATGAATCTCCTGGGAATCGGATCCCAACACGAGAGTGTAATTATTAAAGGAGAGAATTTTGAACAGATGAAAAACCTGGCCGATGACATTGAATCGTATGTAGATGAACTTTCAAGCATAGACAATGTCAGTATAAATGTTCAGGATAACCGACCCGAAGTTCATCTTCTTTTCGATATGGACTATTTAAGCAGGAATAACTTCACTCTTACTAATTTAGCATCAGCTCTTTCAACTTTCGGCAGGGAATATTCATCCGGAGCGACATTCAAACAGGGCACCGAGAACTATGATATCATTATCAAATATGCTGAGGAACCCGGTGCAATAAATGAGAATCCTGATAAGACCATTGATGACCTGAAACGTCTGGAGGTAAGCGGAAGCAGTGGATCTTTAATGGAGATGCAGGAACTTGCCGATATTATTTTCTCTTATGGAATGGGCAATATTCACAGGGAAAACCAGGGAAAAAAGATAACGGTAACTTACAATTTTACCGATGAGATTAAATCTTCCAAAAATCTTCTTGAGGGTGCAAGAGTTGAACTGGAGTCTGTAATTGCAGACCTGAATATTCCCGCCGGCATTGCCGTGGAAGTTATCCACGAAGAAAATCAGCTCAGGGAGTTCTATATACTTATTGGAATCTCCTTTCTTTTGATCTATATGATTCTTGCTGCGGTATTCGAATCACTGGCAACACCTTTTGTTATATTGTTCAGTATTCCGCTGGCTGCTCTGGGATCGCTGATCGCCCTTATTCTTACCGGCAACTCACTGTTGAATGCCAATACTCTTACTGGTTTTCTGATCCTGCTCGGTATTGTGGTAAATAATGGAATAATCTTAATTGATTATACCAACATTTTAAGGAAGAGAGGTAACCGCCGGCACAGAGCACTTATGAGTGCAGGAGTTGCAAGGTTACGTCCTATACTGATCACTGCTGCAACAACGGCAATCGCACTTATACCTCTTGCCATGGGACAGGCCGAGTATGTTTCCGCTATAGGAGCTTCATTCGCCATAACCGTAATCGGAGGTTTATCCCTCAGTACCCTCCTGACTCTGATTTTCATCCCGACTTTCTATTCCGGACTGGAAAACGCTATCAATTGGTTTTATTCACTCGACTGGAAAAACAAAATCATCCAGCTCCTGATTTTTTCTTTGTTAATATTCTTGATTTACAGTTATATTGATAAGTTCATCTGGAAGCTGATCACAACAATCCTGGCAATCATAATTGTTCCTGCAGGCACCTGGTTTGTGATTAACAGCCTGAGGAAAGCCAGAGAAACAGTTATTTCCCCTGATGAACCTGTAAACATACGAATCCAAAGCCTGGTCAAGATATACGACCGGGATAACCGCTGGGCAAGGGAGTGGAAAGCCGGCGCCAGGATAAGAAAAAGGCTGGGGCTCGATAAACAATATGAGTCGTGGAAAGACATGGACAATCTTGCATGGCAACTCCCACTTTTCGCATTTATTGTCTACTTTACCTACTTCTTTCTTCAAAAAGGATTCTGGATCTTTCTTTTCAGCATTGGGACATGGTTCTTTCTTTCCGGTATCTGGACCTCCTTCAGGGAACTGTTTACCAGTATGACCTCCGGCGGGAAGAGGAGACTATTGAAAAAATCTATCCCACTATTCGACTTTATGGTCTTCTGGATTATCCCTTTGCTAAACCTCATCTGGTTCCAGCTGAAGTGGGAGAACCTTGCTGTTGTTCTCTTTCTTGGATTGATCTGGTTTACAGGTTTATTCATTTATAAAACAGGAATAAAGCTAAGTACAGAGAATATAGATATCTACCGGCTGGAAGGAAAATTCAAAGGACTAAGGAAAACCATCTATAGAATAGTAGCAGCAGTTCCCCTCATAGGTAAAAAGAAGAAACCATTTAAAGCTCTCAGTTGTGTTTCCCTTAATATTGGCAGTGGTATGTTCGGGCTCCTAGGACCGAACGGTGCGGGAAAAACAACTCTCATGAGAATAATATGCGGCATACTGGAGCAGAGCTATGGTAAAGTCTGGATCAACGAACTCGACACACAGGTGAAAAGGGAAGAACTTCAGGGTCTTATAGGTTATCTGCCGCAGGAATTCGGAAGTTATGAAAACATGACAGCCCATGAATATCTTCATTATCTCGCCATCCTTAAGAATATCATTGATCCTGCAGTACGTGAAGAAAGGGTAACTTACGTCCTTAACGCCGTTCATATGGCAGAACACCGGCACGAAAAAATAGGCTCATATTCAGGAGGTATGAAACAGAGGATGGGGATAGCACAAATACTGCTCCATCTGCCCAGGATACTGGTCGTTGATGAACCAACAGCCGGTCTTGATCCAAGGGAACGCATCAGGTTCCGGAACCTGCTGGTTGAGCTGAGCCGCGAACGGGTTGTCATATTCTCAACCCATATAATAGAAGATATATCAAGCTCATGCAGACAGGTTGCTGTCCTGAACAAAGGTATAGTAAGATATCTTGGCAAGCCGATAGATATGGCAAAAGAGGCAGAAGGACATGTATGGCAGGTTAATGTCGCGGCAAAAGACTTTGGAGAAATAGTCGAAAAACATCTGGTAGTGCATCATATGTCGGAAGGAGAAAATATAAGGGTGCGGGTAATATCAGAGTTCTCCCCGTGGGAAGGTGCTGTTGAAGCAACTCCGAATCTTGAAGATGCTTACCTGTGGCTTCTGAGAAAGAAAAATAATCAGGACCTGTTAAATAAAGATAATAACAATTCCGATGAAAATCAATGATTTATTCAGCTTTTTTAACCTTGTTTACAGGATGATCAATTATAATCTCAGGATTATTTTTGCCAATAAGTTCATATGGTTTCTCGCAGGATCGGTACTTTTTTACCTTGGTTTGTCTGTTATATACGTCTTTACGGAAGACGTATCTCGTATGCAGCATCTTTACGGAGTATTTATTTTTTCAGGGATTCTGCTTGTTTTTTACCCTTCGGTTTTTGGTGTTCAGAACGATCAGGACTCACGAACTATCGAAATATTGTTTGGCATTCCCAATTACAGATACAAGGTCTGGCTTGTACGGATTGTAATGATCTTTGTGATTGCATTTATTATAATGCTCGGCTTTACATTTTTGGCCTCTGTTTTGATAGTAAAATTCTCTGTTGTAAATGTTACAGCCCAGGTGATGATCCCGGTCATTTTTCTTGGTATGATGGCCTTTATGCTGTCCACTATGATCAGAAACGGTAACGGAACGGCTGTTGTAATGATAATATTCGGATTATTTTTTCTGATCCTGTCCGAACCTCTGCGGAAAAGTCAGTGGAATGTCTTTCTGAATCCCTACGATACACCGTATGACATAAATGAAGCTACATGGGCTGTTATTACCCTGAAAAACCGGATAATACTTATTACCGGTATAATCCTGTTTTTACTTGCTGCACTCCTCAACCTTCAGAAGAGGGAGAAGTTTATGTAAGTGTGGCAACCAGTAAACTAAGACGTGTTTTCGCAGTGAGCTGATATCGCACGCTGGTGGACTGTCTGTCGCTGCGCTCCGGTTCCGGTTTGTCTTCGCATTTACATGCAATAAAATCAGATCCTCTGGAGGCCATGAGATATGGTCAGGAAAAAATCTAACACGGCCTGTAATTCTGTAATCCCATGTTGATCCCGTTCCATTGTTTATTATTAAAAACAATCTCAGAACAATGTGATTAACAATAAATGATTTGCAGGATTACATGAATCCCAAAAAATAGAAATAATTTTTATGCATTAATATCTGAAATGGAGTTTACCACGGAGTTGCACGGAATTTCACAGTTTGCCCCGAGCGAAGCCTCGGGGGAGTTTTCACAGAGTTAAACCGGTTGCCGGCTGCCAGCCGCCAGTCACTGCCCCCTCTTCTATTCATCCGCCTCCATTGCATGTCATCTTTCATTTTTGACCGGTCGGTGACTTTTATTTTGCAGGAAACAGCAGGTGGATAAAATTTGCATTGAAAAAATATAATCAATGACAAAATTTATCATAACATCCATCTTTTTGGTTTTACAGCTTAGCAGCTTACTCTGCCAGACAACTCTAAAAGGAACCATACAGACCGGTAAAAACCAGCCAGTTATCGGGGCAAATATCTATTTCAAAGGAACAATCGAAGGGACAAATTCCGATGAACAGGGTAATTTTCTATTATCGACTGATCTGACAGGCGACATGACAATGGTAGTGAGTTGCATCGGTTATAAAACGCATGAAGAGCCAGTTAAACTTCAGAATGACACTATTGAGCTATTAATTATTCTTCCCGAAAATGATGTTGAGTTGAAAGAAATTGTTGTTTATGCCGGCACATTTGAAGCCGGGGATAAGAAAAAATCCGTAGTATTGAACAAGCTTGATATGGCTACTAATCCTGTAGGTTTCGGTGATGCACTAAGCGTTTTAAGAACATTGCCTGGTACAAGCAATGCAGGTGATGAGGGTGGTTTGTTTGTCCGCGGAGGAGAACAAAATGAAACGAAAACAATTATTGACGGACTGATGGTTGAGAGTCCTTACACTGCAAAAATGCCGAATGTGCCGGTTCGCGGGAGATTCTCCCCCATGTTGTTCCGGGGAACAGTTTTCAGTACAGGCGGGTATTCTGCCGAATATGGCCAGGCATTGTCATCAGTATTGATCCTGAATTCAATAGATACCCCGGAAAAAGATGAAGCAGGTCTTTCCCTGTTTATGTCAGGTGCTAATTTTAGCGGAACCAGAAAATGGGAGAAGTCATCCCTGTCTGCTTCAACACAATATGTTAATTTGTCTCCTACTTACAGTA
>CAZQVL010000017.1:51771-63684 GCA_964596715.1 uncultured Rikenellaceae bacterium | reverse complement strand
TTGTCTTTTTCTTGATTACCGATTCTCATAATTTTCATAAATTGAAAGTTAATAATAATAACCAAAATTATGAATAATAACAGGTGTCTGGCAAAATGCTATAATTGTCTGAAAAGATGAGGATAGGAACCATAACATCACTCTTTTTTTCATGCCTGACCATCCTGGCCTGTGATAAAAACAAAGTCAAAAGCAAGCCTAACGTAATACTTATCATGGCCGATGACATGGGCTATGAATGCCTGAGCTGTTACGGAAGCCAGTCATACAAAACACCGGTACTTGATTCACTTGCATCTCACGGGATGCTTTTCGGTCAGTGCCATTCCCAGCCTCTCAGCACTCCATCGAGAGTAAAACTGATGACCGGACTTTATAATTACCGCAATTATGACTATTTCGGGCATCTGAACAATGACCAGTATACCTTTGGTTCACTTATGAAAGAGGCAGGCTATTCGACCTGCATTGCAGGAAAATGGCAACTTAACGGTTTATCGTATAAAGATAGTATCACATACTGGAACGATATTACACGTGCAAATAAATTCGGATTTGAAGAGTATTGCCTCTGGCAGTATACAAGGACCCGCGAAGAAGGAGAAAGGTATTCCGGACCGCTTCTCGAACAAAACGGAATAACACTTGATACAGACGAAGATGATTATGGCCCGGATATATTTTCGTATTACATCCTCGACTTCATCGAACGGAAAAAAGATAAACCATTCTTTATTTATTACCCTATGGTTCTGGTGCATGATCCTTTTGTTCCAACACCTGCCTCAAAAGATTGGGAAAGCAGGGATCAGCGTTACAGGAGAGATACTGCATACTTTAAGGAAATGGTCGCTTATACCGACAAGATAGTCGGTAAAATTGCCGCAAAGCTTAAGAATCTGGAGCTTGATGACAACACCCTCCTGATTTTCACCGGCGACAACGGCACCAACAGGTCAATTTATTCCAGGACCAGTAAAGGAATAATAAGGGGTGGCAAAGGTAACACAATTGATGCCGGGACACATGTCCCATTGATAATTTACTGGCCACAATCCATTGAGAAGGGATCTGTTTATGATGGGTTGATTGAGTTCAGCGACTTCTTCCCGACACTGGCGGAAATAACAGGCAAAAAGGTTAATTGCGATGGCAGAAGTTTCTATCAGTTGCTTACAGGCTCTGCTTATAAACCCAGAAAAACCCTGTCAGTTCATTATGATCCCAGGTGGAGCAAGAATGTTAACCAATACAGGAACCAGTTTGTAAGAACCATTGATTATAAGCTATACAGCGATGGCCGGTTCTTTGATCTATCAAACGACCTGGCTGAAAAACATCCTCTGCCCGGCGACTCATTATCATCAACTGAAAAAGTTACTTTTGTATTTTTAACAAACGAGCTTAATAAGCACCCGGTATGGGTCAGAAAAGATTAATATAAATTCTTGTTATGAAATCTAAACTTAAAGTGTTACTTCCGGTAATTACCTGTAGCATATTGTTAATGTGCGGGTGTAAAGAGATTTCGAATCCATCGGATTTAAGATTTGTTATCTCCATTTCTGATTCTTTGCATGTAAATCCCTTCGACGGAAGACTTCTTTTGATATTATCTGACAGTTTTGGTCCGGAACCAAAGAACCTTGTCCGTGATGATTTCCGATCCGCACAGGTTTTTGGAATGGATGTGAACCACTGGAAACAGGATGAGACAAAAATTTTTATTGGCACTGAAGACGGAGCACCTTTAAGCTCCATGGAAGATATTCCCCCGGGGGAATATAATGTACAGGCCTTGCTTCACAAGTACGAAACATTCAATCTTTCTTCAGGGCTCACTGTTAAGCTACCTGTTGATCGTGGAGAAGGGCAGAACTGGAGAAGGGCACTTGGGAATCTTCGCAGTAAGCCGGTTGAGATCACCATTCAAAAAAACGGCAGGAAAAAATATAATATTGAGCTTACAGAGATCAATCCTCCCATACCCGAACCTGAAGATACCAGATACGTCAGACACATCAAAATCGAGAGCAAACTGCTTTCCGAATTCTGGGGAAGACCTGTGTATCTTGGCGCTCACGTTCTTGTCCCTGAGGGTTTTGATGATCATCCCGAAGCCAGGTATCCAATTTGCATATTTCATGGCCATTTCCCTGCAGATTTTGGCGGTTTCAGGACAGAACCTCCTGATGAAAACCTGAAACCTGATTACAGCGAAAGGTTCAGAATAGGGGGGTACAACATAATTCAGCAACAGGCTTCGTATGACTTTTATAGAAGATGGATATCAAAAGATTTTCCAAGGATGCTGATTGTTGAAATTCAGCATGCAAATCCCTATTATGATGATTCCTATGCCGTAAACTCTGAAAACCTTGGTCCTTATGGCGATGCAATAACGTATGAGCTCATCCCCGAAATTGAAAAACGTTTCAGGGGAATAGGAGAAGGATGGGCGCGGTTTCTCTATGGAGGCTCTACAGGCGGCTGGGAAGCTCTGGCAGTACAGGTTTTCTATCCCGACGAATATAACGGTTGCTTTGCCGCATGTCCCGATCCTATTGATTTCAGGGCATATTGCCTTGTAAACATTTATGAAGATGAGAATGCATATTTTGAGATAGGTCCTTTCGGCAGGATCGAACGACCGGGTCACCGCGACTGGCTGGGGCAGGTAAGTTCAACAGTCAGAGGACAGAACCTTATGGAAAATGTCATCGGTAACAACAGCCGCTCAGGCGGACAATGGGATATCTGGCAGGCGGTCTTCTCCCCTCAGGGTAACGATGGTTATCCCAAGCCTATATGGGATAAGAAGACCGGGATTATCGACAAAGAGGTTGCTGCTTACTGGAAAGAGAACTACGACCTGAGGTATATACTTGAGCGTGACTGGAAAACACTGGGTCCGAAACTCGACGGAAAGATCAGGGTATATTGCGGCGATATGGATAACTTCTACCTGAATAACGCAGTGTATCTTATGGAGGAATTTCTCGAAAGCACTACTGATCCGTATTATGCCGGTGAAGTGGATTATGGCGACAGGGCTGAACATTGCTGGAATGGAGATTATGAACGTCCGAATTATCTCTCAAGACTGAGATATAACGAAATGTATGTTCCAATTATCCTTGAAAGGATAAAGCAAACAGCACCTCCCGGAGCTGATCTTACCAGCTGGAGATATTGAATAAGGAGAAAGGTGAAAGTTTAGGAACGTAGTGACGAAATCCCGCAAGGCGGGAGCGAAAGGTGAAAGTTGGAGCGTAGCGGATACCCCGACTGAACAAAGTGAACGTTGGGGGTGAAATATGCAAACCTGTTGCTGAATACCGGTCCGCTGGGTGATGGCTCGATACCGGAAGAGGATGTCAGGACCCTGAGAGAAGTTGGTAAGCAGCTTGAGATAAAAGCACTTTAATAATTAAATATGAGCTATTTATTACATTGTTTCAAATACTTTTCTTCCCTGGTCCTGGCAGGTACAGTAATGTTAGCCGGATGCCGGCAAATGCCGGAAGAACTGACAGTATATTCTTCTTCAGCAGATCCGGGAATTGAGTTTGCCATTGAAGAAATAAGTTCGGCTCTTCTGGACAAAGGAATTAAAACAACAATGGGCAAGGAGAAGAAGGCTGATATCCTTTTTATTACCCAACCCGGAAATGATCTGATAAAACCTGAAGGATTCATTCTTGAAAAAATGGCAGGCCGTGCAATCAGTATCAAGGCGTCCGATGAGGCCGGGGCAATGTACGGAGGGCTTGAACTGGCAGAGCAGATAAACCTTTATGGCTTTGATGAGGTGAAGGAAACCCGTCAGAATCCCTATATGGAAATGCGTGGAACCAAGTTTAATATTCCGCTCGATGTTCGCACACCAAGCTATACTGATCCGTGCGATGCTGCCCAGAAGAATATGCCTGAAATGTGGAACTTCAGTTTCTGGAAGGAATATATTGACAACCTGGCCCGTTACAGGTACAATTTTATTTCACTCTGGAGCCTTCATCCTTTTCCTTCAATGGTAAAAGTGCCGGGATATGAAGATGTTGCCCTTGACAATGTTGAACGTTCAATCACTGAATGGCAGGAATTATACAACAGTAACGGTACTGGTTTTGATGCTCCCGAAATCATTAACAATACTGAATTAATAAAAGAGATCACCATTGATGAGAAGATCGATTTCTGGAAGAAGGTAATGGCATACGGGAAAAGCCGTAATATTGATTTTTATGTGGTTACCTGGAATATATTTGTTAACGGGACACAGAAGAAGTACGGGATTAATGATGATATTCATAACAAAACCACCCGCGACTATTTCAGGAAAAGTGTCAAACAGATGTTTGTAACCTACCCCGATCTTGCAGGAATTGGCGTGACGACCGGTGAAAACATGCCTGGTTCGGGTTTCAATGAGAAGGAAGACTGGGCTTTTGAAACTTATGCTAAGGGTGTTCTGGATGCCGCCAATGAAATGCCCGACCGGAAATTTACCTTAATTCACAGGCAACATATGACAGGCGCTAAAGATATTATTGAAAAATTCAAACCTGTTATAGATCAGAATAATGTTGAATTCCTGTTTAGCTTCAAATATGCGCAGGCACATGTGATGAGCTCAACCAGCCAGCCTTTTCATAAAGGTTTTGTCAAAGACATTGCAGGTATGAAAACTATCTGGACACTCAGGAATGACGATAATTACTTTTTCCGGTGGGGCGCTCCCGGTTTTGTAAGGGAATTCATTCAGAATATCCCTTACGACGTGTCGCGTGGTTTTTACTACGGGTCGGACCAGTGGATATGGGGACGCGAATTCCTGATGAAAGATGCTGAATCACCCCGCCAGCTGGAAATTGTAAAACACTGGTACCACTGGATGATGTGGGGAAGACTTGGTTATAATCCTCAACTATCAGATGAATGGTTTATCAAAATGCTCCAGAGTCATTTTAAGGAGGTAGATGCAGTTAAGTTATTTATTGCATGGCAGGAAGCTTCTATGATCTATCCTACAACTACAGGTTTTCACTGGGGTTCGCTTGATTTTCAGTGGTATATAGAAGGATGCAAGAGTACACCGGGGTATGCTCAGAACGAAACTGGATTTCATGATGTAAACCGTTTTATTTCTCTTGGACCTCATCCCGGGTCAGGGGCACAATCCATCCCCGATTTTGTTAAGATGACAATGGAAGAGGAAGAATCAGATTTAATAAGCCCTTTCCAGGTTTCCCGGAAACTACATGAGCATGCAGATAAGGCTCTGGAAATCCTCGAATCTTTGAATCCCGGAAATAACAAAGAGCTTAAAGTAACCCTGAATGATATCCGGACAATGGCCTGCCTTGGGAAATACTATGCCTGGAAAATTGCAGGCTCAACTAATGTTGCCCTTCACCGTGAAACAAAAGAGAAAACATACCAGGATGAAGCAATTGAGCAACTCACTAAAGCACTGGATGCCTGGAAACTGTATACCGTAGCAGCCATGGAACAGAACCATAATCCTCTCTGGACGAACCGTGTAGGGTATGTAGACTGGGTGAAGTTTTCTGAATACGCAGAGCAGGACATTGAAATAGCCAAAATGAATTAATCCCCTAATCTTTATAAAATGAAAATTTCCAACTCTCTGTTACGCTATATTCCTCTGACATTAGTGCCTCTTGCCACCGGTTGCCGGCAAGAACAACCTCCACCCAATATTATTTTTCTCCTGACTGACGACCAGCGCTTCGATGCTATGGGTTATACAGGCAATCCATATATTAGAACACCCAATATAGACAGGCTTGCTGAGAGGGGGATCATATTTGAAAATGCATATGTCACAACCTCAATATCCTGTGCCAGCAGGGCAAGCATTCTTACCGGACAGTATGCATCGGGACATGGGATTAATGACTTTAATACCGATTTTACTGATTCAGCATTGTTAAGGACCTACCCGTTGATACTCAAAAACCGGGCAGGATATAAGATCGGCTTTATCGGGAAATATGGTGTCGGGCTTAAAGAGCATCCTGAAGACAGTTACGACTACTGGGGTTGCGAGCAGATTACACAACCCAGGTATGAGAATTACGATTCAACAGGCAAAATGACCCATTATACCGACCTGGTGAATTCACTCATTGAAGAATTCTTTTCAGAATATGGCAATTCCGGTCCATTTTGTCTTTCTGTAAGCTTTAAGGCGCCCCATGTGGAAGATTCAGATCCACGACAGTTTATTTATAATGAAAGATATTCGAAAAACTACAAGTACCTTAATTATCCAAAGCCTGAATCGGGCAGTGATAAATACTGGAAATTGTTTCCTGAAGAATTCAGGCTGAACAATGAAGCCCGCAGGAGATGGGAAATACGCTTTGAGACAGACAGTCTGTTCAGGGAGAGTGTAAGGGGCTATTACCGGTTGATACAGGGTGTTGATGATGTGGTAGGCAACATCACAAGTAAGCTTGAAGAACTTGGTATTGATAATAATACAATAATCATAATGATGGGAGATAACGGGTTCTTCCTTGGGGAACACGGCCTGGCCGGAAAATGGTTCCCCTATGAAGAATCGGTGAGAGTTCCGCTATTCATTTATAATCCTGTGGAGAAAGAGATTCATATGGGTAGGAGGATACAGAATATTGCCCTGAATATTGATATTGCACCGACAATTCTTGCTTTTGCCGGAATTGAAAAAGAGAAGGGCATGCAGGGAGAACCATTACAGAAAACCTGGGAACAGGATAGCCGGGAATGGCGTAAGATGTTTTTCTACGAGCACCGGTTCCAGCATGCCGGTCTGCCAAAATCGGAAGCATTGATCAGTCTGGATTATAAATATATCAACTATTACGAATTACCCGACAGCAGCCAGGAGTTTTACAATCTTGTAAGAGATCCGAAAGAGATTGATAACCTTATTGATTCATCTGAATATCGGGATATCATTGCAAACCAGAAAATAATTCTCGATAGTCTTAAGATGATTGTCAGATAAAAAATGTCGGTTCATTAATATAAAACTTTATGGTTAAACACAATTGGTTATTAATTAAATATTAGTGCATTAGTGGCAAAAAAAAATGCCTCTAATGCACGAATAAAAGAATATAATAAAAATATATGAAAACCTATGTAATCCTGATATCTCTTGTAGCAGCGCTCGGTGGATTATTATTTGGTTTTGACACTGCAGTAATTTCAGGAACTCTTAATTTCATTCAACCTTATTTTGGTCTGTCAGAGGCCGGCCTCGGCTGGACCGTCAGCAGTCTGCTGTTCGGATGTATAATCGGGGTAAGCATAGCCGGCAAGCTGGGCGACAGGTACGGGCGTAAAAAAGTGCTTATGCTGGCCGCCGCATTATTCTTTGTGTCGGCTGTAGTAAGCGCTCTATCTACCCGTTTACTTTTATTTGTTATTGCACGATTAATGGGCGGGCTTGCCGTTGGAGTTGCCTCCATATTGTCTCCCATGTATATTGCCGAAATAGCACCGGCCAGGTATCGCGGACTCCTTGTCTCCATGAATCAGTTAACGATAGTAACAGGAATATTAATGGCCTTTTTTACCAACTACCTTCTGGTTAATACCGGTGAGAATAACTGGCGGTGGATGCTGCTGGTAATGGCTGCACCTGCAATCCTGCTTTTTGTCAGTATGTTCCTGGTACCGGAGAGCCCCCGCTGGCTGGTGGCCCGTAATTCAGAGAATAAAGCATTGCAGGTATTGATGAAAACCGTTGGTGAAACTGATGCCCGCGACCGCCTGAACGATATAAAACAAACTCTTCAAAACAGGGAGGAAGCAGGTTATCATGAGCTGTTTTTACCCAATATCAGGCCGATCCTGTGGATCGGGATCATGCTTGCGGTCTTTCAGCAGATAACAGGTATCAATACTATCCTTTATTACGCTCCGAAGATCTTTACTGGTATAGGGCATGGCAATGATACAGCCCTGCTTCAGACTGTTGCCATTGGCAGTACAAATGTTCTTTTTACCGTTGTTGCAATGCTGATCATCGACCGTATCGGACGAAGATTCCTGATTCTTGCAGGATCAGCCGGAATGAGCGCCATGTTCGTATGCCTTGCACTTCTTTACTATACCGGTAACACTGCAGGAATCATGGTGCTGATCTTTATCCTCGGATATATTGCATTTTTTGCCCTTTCCCTTGGGCCGGCAGTCTGGGTGGTGATCTCCGAGATTTTCCCGAACCGCCTGCGCAGCAAAGGTATGTCGGTGGCTGTTGTTGCATTATGGACAGCATGCACTATTGTAAGTATTACCTTTCCGGTCATGCTGGAAGCATTGCAAGGTGACATTACCTTCATGATCTTCGCGTTTATCTGTCTACTGAACCTGTTATATGTATGGAAGTATGTCCCTGAAACAAGAGGAAAGACCCTAGAAGAGCTGGAGAAAAAACTTGTAAAACATTAAGAAATGAAAACTATTGCCATGAAATTGTTTATTTCAATTTTTGCTCTGTCAGTCCTTCTTCCCGGCTGTCACAATGAAAGTAATAAAAGAAAAGAAATAAACCTGAACGGGGAATGGTCAATTGCCAGAACTGACACATTTGAGATATTCCCTGCTGAATTCAAGAGCAAAGTGCCTCTTCCGGGGCTGATTGATCTGGCTATTTCTTCCCTCGATACCAGCAAAGCCTTCAATAAAGGTGTTTACTGGTATAAAACTACTTTCGTCATCGACCGGCAATACCCGGATCTTATCCAGTTAAAAATAGGCAAGGCAAAATACCATGCAAAGGTCTATGTTAATGACCAGTTTGCAGGAGAGCTGTTATATTGTTTTACGCCGGGTTATTTCAATATTAGCATGTTCCTGAATCCTCCCGGAGAGGTTAATGAACTAATGATTGCAGTAGGCACTTATAACAATATGCCTGACACGGTGATAAGGGGGCATGATTTTGAAAAACTAACCTATATTCCCGGTATTTATGATGATGTGAAGTTGATCCTGAGCGGTTATCCCTTTATCCGCAATATCCAGACCGCCCCAATTATTACAGAAGAAAAAATTAGAGTTGTTGCTGATATAGATAATAACGGAGTGCAGGGGAAACAACGGCTGGCATATTCTGTCAAAGAAAAAAAATCAGGTAAAACGGTTGCCCGGGGAATTTCAAAATCAAATGACTTTAGTATTTCAATTCCGGGATGCAATCTCTGGTCACCTGAATCTCCGTTCCTGTATGAGCTGAATCTTTCAACCGGATCCGATGATAAATCAGTCTCCTTCGGTATGCGTTCCTTCTCTTTCGATACAGTTTCAGGCAGGGCATTATTAAATGGAAAACCTTATTACATGAGGGGTACAAATGTGTGTATCTTTCGCTTTTTTGAAGACCCTGACAGGTGTTTATTGCCATGGACCGATGAGTGGGTTGTAAAGCTGCATAATCAATTTAAATCTATGCACTGGAATTCGATCAGGTATTGTATAGGCCTTCCCCCGGAGCGCTGGTATGGGATTGCTGACAGTCTGGGCTTCCTGATACAGGACGAATATCCGGTCTGGACATTGAATCAACATGATATGATCTACCCGGAAGTGACCGCAAATCACCTGGCAAATGAGTACCGCGCGTGGATGCAGGAGCACTGGAATCATCCCTGCGTGGTGATCTGGGATGCCCAAAACGAATCTGTATGCAGTGTAACCGGTGAGGCGATTAAAATGGTCAGGGGGCTTGACCTCTCGGACCGTCCGTGGGAAAATGGCTGGTCAGCACCAGGATTGCCCACCGATCCACTTGAAACACATCCTTATCTTTTTTCGAGGTACAGGAACAAAGCAGTGCCCTCGGCAGAGGGGCCTTTAAAGGATCTCTTAGGCATAGTCAGGATTCCGGGCAATGACGCCAACGACCACGACCCTCCTGAAAACAAAAAACGATACCCTAATCCATTAATTATTAATGAATATGGCTGGCTCTGGCTCAACCGCGACGGATCAACCACGACACTTACTGACAGGGTATATGATGTGGCTTTCGGGAAAAACCTTGCAAAGGAGCAGAGGATCTACCAGTATACTAGGCATCTGGGCATGCTGACGGAGTACTGGCGTGCACACCGGAATTGCGCCGGAGTGCTCCACTTCTGCGGCCTGGGTTATTCAAGGCCGGAAGAACCAAGAGGGCAGACCAGTGACCATTTCATCGATATTGAGAACCTTGCTTATGAGCCGCTTTTTGTAAAATATATGAAGCCTGCTTTTTCACCATCCGTACTGATGATCGATTTCTGGGACATATCGGTAAATCCAGGATCAAAAAAAGAAATTGACGTATATGTCATCAATGATCCGGATAATACCTGGAAAGGCATTCTAAAGGTAACCATATGCAAAGATGATAAGGTCTTTTTAACTCAGGGCAGAGAAGTGCAGATTACAGCCCGGGACCGGCTGATAACTACTTTTCAGGTGGATATGCCCATGGAAATAGGAAATTACAGACTCGAGGCAGAAATAGACTATCAGGGAGAGTCCGTTAAAAGCATCCGTGAATTTAAAGTTAAGTAAATATGAAAAGATCATTCAGATCAGAAGCTGCAAAAGGCTTTAAATTAATTACTTCAGGAAGAAATGAAATTATTACTGAAAAAGATCTTGAACATTTACCTGATATCGTTAAAAAATACCTGGAACTTGTTAAGGTAAAAGGAAGGGAAAAGGTATTCAACATGAAGGTGCATTTTCGAGGCAGGATACGAATGAAACCTGAAGAAAAATGGATGAAATTTAAGGCCAGACAATATAGTTTTTTTTATAATCCGACAAGACTTTTTTACCTCAAAGCCCTGAGATCGGGAATTCCCGCAACAGGTCTTCATATTTATAAAAATGTTGCGGCAAGCATGGTAATTAAGATAGCAGGTCTTTTTAAAATTACGGATGTCAAAGGGGAGGAAATGAATAAGGCAGAAACCGTTACATACTTTAATGATATGTGTCTGATGGCCCCCGCAACACTGATTGATAAAAATATTTCATGGGAAGTGATTGATCTCCTTGCCGTTAGGGCCAATTTCACTAATGAAGATATAACAATAACCGCAGAGTTGTATTTTAATGAGCAGGGTGAATTAACCAATTTTATCAGTTATGACAGATATGATCTTTCAAATCCTGAATCACCCGGGATTTATCCATTTTCAACTCCTGTCGAAGAATATAAAGAATTTAACGGTTTCCGGTTACCCTGTAAAGCAAAAGCAATCTGGCACCGGCCGGAAGCTGATTTTTGTTATGGGGAGTTTATTATAAAAGATATCAATTACAACTGCAGTAAATAATCAGGTCCAAAGAGATTTATCATTCGTGCATTAGTAGCAAAAAAATAAGCCATGAATGCACTAATTATTTTTAAATTAGCATACTAAAAATTTTTGCATGAGCGACCTGATCTACAAGGAAGAATGTTTTTCCATAATTGGTAAGTGCTTTGAGGTTCATAATAATCTGGGGGCAGGCTTTCTGGAAATTGTATATAAGGACGCACTCGAATATGAATTCAGAAAAGCAGATATTCTGTTTGAAAGAGAAAAAGAATATTCAGTAAAATACAAAAATGTCATTCTGCCTCATAGGTTCTATGCTGATTTTGTAGTTTTTGATAAAATAATTCTGGAAGTAAAGGGAGTATCAGGCATAGCAGATGAGTTTATTGCCCAGGCTATAAATTATTTAAAAGTATCAGGTAACAAATTAGCATTAATAGTCAATTTCGGCGAATTGAAACTAAATTACAAAAGGATTATATTATAAGCCACAAATGAACTAATGGTTGCGAAGACCACAACTTTAGTATAGGGGAAGATGAAAGTCATTAAATCAGACTACTACAGGATTAAA
>CAZQVL010000017.1:0-51671 GCA_964596715.1 uncultured Rikenellaceae bacterium | reverse complement strand
AACTTTAGTATAGGGGAAGATGAAAGTCATTAAATCAGACTACTACAGGATTAAAGATGAATGCAGAAAGGTATTTCTGAAATATCTTGAAAAGGAAGTTTCTGTAATTCTGGTAAATGAAGTTCATTCAATAGGAAAAGAGCTAAACAGACAACAATCCAATATATCATGAAAAAGACAAACAGACGCAAATTTATAAAGGTTGGAGTATACTCAAGTCTTGCACTGGCAACTCCTGTTCTTACATCCTGCTTTTTGAATGAAAAATCAGCTTCTGAGTCATCAATAAGCAAGACTTCAAAAGTAGCTGTTATAAAGGGAGATGATTTAAGTTCAATGACCCGTGATGCTATTGATGCACTGGGTGGAATTCAAACAATTATTTCCAGAGGTGATAAAGTTTTTATAAAACCTAATTTTGTCAGTTTCCCATGGGCACAATTCGATAATTGTTTCCTGAATGGAGAGTGTACAAAGCCTGAAATCATTATTGCCACAACTGAGGAGTGCCTGAAAGCAGGTGCTTCAGAAGTCATCATTGGTGAAGGCTCACACCTTCCTTCATTCGACTGTAAATATGCAGTTACCTTTGATAATAAAACCAACCTGGTAAATGAAGCAAAAAAGCTGAGCTCAAAATATAATGCCAGAGTAAGCCTTGCATGCCTTGAGACCGACTCTCCCGGATGGGTTGAAGTTCCCTCAGTTACGCCACATGGTAAAATTGCAATCTCGAGTCTGGTTACAACAGCAGATAAAGTAATTTCACTTCCGGTCGCAAAGACTCATTCATGGGCCCAGCTCTCGCTTGCGACAAAGAATTTCATTGGCATAACACCACTGTCACGATATGCCCAGCTGGTTGATAATACATGGTGGAACCGTGGAAGCTTTGACCATAGCAGCCCCAGGGCGATCGGACAGGTATACCTGGATATTGTAAAAACTATAAGGCCTGTATTATCAATTATTGATTTCTCTATCGGAATAGAAGGTAATGGCCCTACACTAAATAATGGTGGAACTACAACAGATATGAAAGACAAGCTAGGCACATGGGCCTTGATAGCCAGCACAGATATTATGTCAGCAGATGCCTCAGCAGCACGTATTATGAACCACAGGATCCCGAGTATAAAACAACTGGAAATGGGTTTCGAAATGGGATTGGGAGAAATACGGGAAGATGCAATAGAGATCATTGGTGAGAAACTTGAAAACTTACGTACTCCATGGAAACGAGCGAGACTAATGAGATAATAAGAAATATATTACAATAATGAAATCCCTGTTTATATTTAATGCCGTATATTCTAATTGGAGAGAATACTGCTTATTGTCAACTTGCCGCTTAATATAAAGCATTATTATAATAAAGCTGCACGAAAGATATACTTAACGTTATGCATAAGCTCAAATTAGACAATAGATGAAGATAATATTAATATCAATCGGAACCCGTGGAGATATGCAACCTTTTTTAGCAATTGGGGAAATATTGAAAGAAAAAGGGAATGAAGTAATATGTGCTTTCCCGGAGCAGTTTAGAAATCTTGTGGAAAATTCAAATATGGTATTCGCTTCTTTGGGAACAAAATTTATTGAAATGCTGGATAGTGATGATGGGAAAGCTGCTCTTGGAGGGAGTGGCTCAGGTTTAAAGAAAATGTTCGCTTATATAAAACTTGCCAGACATCAAACAGAAATCAATAAAGAATTGGTTGCCAAACAATGTGAATTAATTGAAAACGAAATCCCTGATAAAATTGTATACAATGGAAAAGCCATTTACCCAATAATTTGGGGATTAAATAATAGAGAAAAGAATATTCTTATAAGTCCTTTACCTTATATGCACTATGTGAGAAATCATACACATATTGCTTTTAATAGTAATTATGGTTCTTTTCTAAATAAACTAACCTATTCATTAGCGAATTTCGGGTTGATCACGACAGTAATGATAACTAAAAGGTGGTTGAAAATCACAAAAAAAATAACCCGAAAACAAATAAAAAATGCCCTTCTGTCGAATAAGGCTATTTATACAATTTCTCCCTCTCTTTTTTCAAGACCGGATGACTGGAATGAGAATCTTAAAGTATTGGGGTATCACGAGAGAAATAAGGTAATAAGCTGGCGTGCGGATAAAGACTTAAATGATTTTTTAGAAAAACACAATCGAATACTGTTAATTACTTTTGGCAGTATGACCAATCCTGAACCGGAAGAAAAAACTAAAGTAATTATTGATATCCTTGAACGAAATAAAATTCCTGCAATAATTAATACAGCATCCGGTGGCCTATCCAAACTGATAAATTTGATTCTGAATTAATATACTTTGTTTCTCAAATTCCTTACGACTGGATTTTTCCAAAAATGTATGGCGTAATTCATCATGGAGGTTCAGGAACAACTCATTTGGGGCTTAAGTATGGATGTGCAACAATGATTATCCCGCATATAATTGACCAATTTGTATGGAATAAGATTATTTATAATATGGATGCTGGTCCAAAAGGTGTAAAAATAAGTAAGATTACTACGAAAAATCTAGAACCAAAAATTCTTGAATTAGTGAACAATACTTCCTTCAAAAAGAAAGCGCAGAAAGTAGCCAGTCAAATGGAAAAAGAAGATTTTAGAGAAGAATTGTATAACGCAATAGTGGAGTGAATTGGCTACAATAATAGAATTTACGAGCATTAGTTCATCAATCACAAGATAGTATTTATTGATAAATGCTGATAAAGCAGATTGAAATATACAAATCTCCTGTAAAGCTTAAAGAACCTTTCATAATATCTTTAGGACCTGCGTATTATGCTGAAAATATTATAGTTATTATCAGAACTGATACAGGTATTAATGGTTATGGTGAATGCAGTCCTTTCAGTATGATCAACGGCGAAACAATTGATACAGGATTTATTGTGGGACAATACCTTGCAGAAAATCTGCTTGGAAAAGATCCATTATATATTCCGGAATGTCACAGGATTATGGACCGTACTATATACGGCAACTCAAGCATAAAAAGCGCTTTCGATATAGCATTATATGACATCGCTTCTCAAAATGCAAATGTCCCTTTACATTCCTTTCTCGGAGGAAATAACAGAAAAAAACTCTTTACCGATTATACTGTCAGTCTTAGTGATCCCGCTTGTATGGCTGAGAATGCCTTAAAAGTTAAGAAAAGAGGATTTCGTATCATCAAGATAAAGCTGGGTGAAACAGGCAGGAAAGACATTGAAAGGGTAAGGATGATACGGGAAAAAGTCGGTCCTGAGATAACTCTGCGGATCGATGCAAATCAGGGCTGGAATAAATCCGAAGCTATAGAAACACTCATAACTCTTGAACCATATAATATTGAGTTCTGTGAGGAACCAATACCCCGTTGGGATTTTATGGATCTTCCCGAAATAAGTAAGAAAAGCCCGGTACCGGTGATGGCAGATGAGTCATGTTGTGACAGTCACGATGCCCGTCGCCTGATAGATATCGGGGCCTGCACTCTTTTTAACGTCAAGCTGGGTAAATCAGCAGGTATATATGATGCACTTAAAATCATCCATTTAGCCGCACAGACGGGCATGAAAGTACAAATGGGCGGGTTTCTCGAAACCAGACTCGGTTTTACTGCATCAGCACATCTTGCCCTGGCTGGTGAGAATGTCAGATTCTGCGACTTCGATACACCTCTTATGCTGACCGAAGATCCTGTAAATGGGGGTATCAACTATAAAAGCGGTGGAATGATTGTTGTACCCAATGTACCCGGACTGGGTGCAACAATTAAACAGGAATTCCTTGAAAGTCTCACTAATACAGTTATTTGCTGATTCACTCCCATCTAATTCGTTAATATTTTAAATTGTATCGAATTCTGTTATAGTCAATCTCATCCCCATACTAATGAAACCCGATCTTATCGTCATAAAAGACTTATATGCTATCTTCAGGTACAGCAATCCTTATGAAAATCCTGATTGGACTGAAAGCCCTGATTTTTATTCATTTACAAGAACCCGGGATGAAATATCAATAGTCTGCAAACAGGATACCAAAAACATTCCCGGCTACATTGCAATTGATAAAAACTGGAGAATTATTAAAGTCAATGGTCCTCTTAACCTGTCATTAACAGGAATAATTGCCGGTATTTCCGGTATTCTGGCAAAAAACAGAATACCTTTATTCACTATTTCCACCTATAACACCGATTACATACTTATTAAAGAGATAAACCTGGATAAGGCAATAAATGCCCTGAAAAAAGACGGTTACAGATTATCGTCTGAAGAAAATTAGCCATTTTTACCTGTAACCAAATATTCTTTCATCCACGATAATTTGTAACTTGCAATCCCTATTTATTAACCAACCACATCCTATGAAAAACCAAAAGCCTCTTATTCCATTTTTAATTTTTCTAATTGCTCTTTTTACTGCCTGTAAAAGAAGTGAACAGAGCGGGAAATTTGTATGGTTCGACAAACCCGCAACATATTTTGAGGAAGCCTTCCCTCTCGGCAATGGCTTTATCGGAATGATGGTAAAAGGAGGGGTGCCCTCCGAGGACCTGATACTCAATGAATCATCCCTCTGGGCCGGTGGACCGGTCGATCCCAATATGAATCCTGATGCCTGGAAAAACCTTGAGGATGTCAGGGAAGCCCTCTTTTCTGAAAACTACCGGCTGGCAGAGGAGCTGGTCAGGAAAATGCAGGGGAAATTCTCCGAGTCCTTTGCTCCGCTTAGTAATCTGTGGTTAAGATTCAACCATGCCGATTCAATTATTGATTATCAACGTGTTCTCGATTTAAGCACAGGAATTGCCACTGTTGATTATTCATCGGGAAATAACCGTTTTCACCGAGAGTACTTTGTTTCAAATCCCGACCATGTGGCTGTTATTCTGCTTCGGGGAGATTCTCCCGGATCACTGAACTTCACAATGTCTTCTACAAGCCTGCTGAAATATAAAACCGAGTTTCAGAATTCAGACCTGATCATGGACGGACTTGCCCCTGTACATGCTGAACCAAATTACAACAGAAACGTTTCTGATCCTGTAGTATATGACACTGCCGGAAGAGGCATGCGATTCAGGATGATTGCAAGAGTTGTGAAGACTGATGGAAAAACATCTTCAGACACTACCGGTCTGCATGTAGAAAACGCTTCGGAAGCTATAATCATTCTTTCAATTGCTACCAGCTATAACGGATTTGATAAAGATCCGGGGCTGGAAGGTAAAGACGAGAAAAAAACAGCTTCAGAGTATCTGGAAAAAGCATCACCTTTCTCATACGATGAACTACAAATAAGACATATAAACGATTTCAGCTCATTGTTCAACAGGGTTTCATTGTCATTAAATAATGCCAGAGCACCCGATCACCCTGTCTATCAAAGACTTATTAATTATGGCGATTCAATTACAGACTATGGGCTTGAAGAATTGTATTTTCAATTTGGCCGGTACCTGCTCATAAGCTCATCACGCCCCGGCGGGATTCCTGCCAATCTACAGGGGATATGGAATCCTCATCTAAGACCTCCATGGAGCAGCAACTACACTACCAACATAAATGCAGAGATGAATTATTGGCCGGCGGAAGTGACCAATCTGCAGGAAATGCATGAACCCCTTATGGAATTCATAGGCAGGCTTCCTGAAACAGGTGAAATCACTGCCAGAACCTTCTATAATTGTAATGGATGGTGTTGCAGCCACAACAGCGATATCTGGGCAATGACCAATCCAGTTGGTAATTTCGGGAATGGCGATCCTGTCTGGGCTAACTGGTCGATGGCAGGACCCTGGTACAGCCTCCATCTCTGGGAACATTTCGCTTTTAGCTGCGATACAACATGGCTAAGGGATTATGCATGGCCTCTGATGAAAGGTGCTGCCCGCTTCTGTCTCGATTTTCTGGTATCCGATCCAAAAGGATATCTTGTCACAGCTCCCTCAACATCTCCTGAAAACAAATTCAAAATGCCCGACGGATTTACCGGTTCAACACTTTACGGTGGGACATCAGATCTTGCCCTGATCCGTGGACTTTTCAACAAGATAATCGCTGCTTCGGAAATTCTGCAGATTGATTTTGATTTTGCTGCTGAAATAAAAACAGCTCTGACAAAAATGTATCCTTACCAGGTTGGGCAAAAAGGTAACCTGCAGGAATGGTATCACGACTGGGAAGATGCTGATCCTCAGCACAGGCATATTTCACATCTCATTGGCCTTCACCCTGATAACCAGATTTCCCCCATTTCCACACCTGATCTGGCAGCTGCTGTAAAACGTTCCCTTGAGCTTCGTGGTGACGGAGGAACAGGCTGGAGCAAAGCCTGGAAGATCAACATGTGGGCAAGACTTCTTGATGGAAACCATGCCTACAAAATGCTTCGTACACATCTCAACTTTGTTGATCCCACGCCCGGTGCCAGGAACAGTGGTGGCGGAACATATCCCAATCTGTTTGACGCCCACCCGCCATTCCAGATTGACGGAAATTTTGGAGGAACATCAGGAATTGCAGAGATGCTGCTACAGAGCCATATGGGTGAAATTCACTTATTACCAGCACTGCCTGATGCCTGGCAGGCTGGTTCGATAACCGGATTAAGAGCAAGGGGAGGATTCACAGTTGACCAGAAATGGAAAGACGGGAAGCTGACCAGTGCTGTTATTTATCCTGATTTTGATGGAACGGTAAGGATCAGGTATGGAGAAAAGATATTAAACATTAATACAATTGCCGGGAAAGAAGTTAAGATAAATCCAAAATCCTTTAAATCACCCCCTCTGCCCCGCTGAGAAGCCATGATAAATTTATTGTTCATATCAACATCAAACGCAAGGGAAATTTAAGGATTGTGTTCATCCAGGATATCTACAGGATTTCAGATAATAAACTTATTGCCTGTGCCGAAGTTACAGGTATTGCCGCCAGGAATGGTAAACCAGTGTCTCCCGGACCACTTTTATCTCTTCTTGAACTGGAATAACAGTGCATAAAAATCAATATATTGCATCAAATTTGAAATAAATAAGGTCTTTTAGCCATCCAAGTCTGATAGCTTTGTCAGGCTTGTTGAGTTTTGCGATAATCTCTGAGGCTATAACTGTGAAAATGAAATTTAAAATATTATTGTTATTCCTTTTGCTGTTTTGTTCTCGTTATCTGTCTGCCCAGGAAGTGATTACAGTAGCCTTTGATTATTCAGGGCTCTCCTTTAAAGAATTTGCATTGAAGGTTGAGATCACTGACAGCGTTAAATTCTTCTATAAAGATGAGTGGGTTGAGAATATCAGGCTGGGTGAATTCAAAGATCCTGTTTTGTTGTCAGAACTACTTGACTCTCTTTTTAAAGGGAATACTCTTTTTTATTTTATTGATGACAGGCGAAATATCTATATAACCAGTGGTTTTGCTGTTAAGGTTCATCGCGAGGAGATTAAGGAAGCCGAAAAATACATAGCCCCGACAGACTACGAAGTGCAGGAGACCGATCAGCAAGCCGGGA
This sequence comes from uncultured Rikenellaceae bacterium, assembly GCA_964596715.1. Classification (GTDB taxonomy): domain Bacteria; phylum Bacteroidota; class Bacteroidia; order Bacteroidales; family VadinHA17; genus LD21. The sequence goes on along the minus strand of CAZQVL010000017.1, from coordinate 44,120 downwards.
ATCTGTTCTTTAACATTGGCAATCCGGCCGACAGGAATATACCGGGCTATGTTACTCTCTCGGGTTATATCACAGACAAGGATACAAAAGAGTCTGTTTCAGGAGCGACTGTATATATTGAAAAACTGTCGGCCGGAACTCTCTCAAATCGATATGGTTACTATTCACTTACAATCCCGAAGGGATCTCACATGGTGAGATTCTCTTTTATCGGGATGAAGGAGAAAATGGTCAATGTCAATATTTACAGGAGCGGAGAGATGAATATTGAAATGAGCAGTACGCTTGTTCCGTTAAGGGAAACAGTTATTACGGCCAACAGGAGTGTAATCCTTCAGAGGACCGAAGTCGGGGTTGAGAAGATAGACGTCTCTACATTCATGATTATGCCTACCTCCATGGGAGAGCCGGATATCATTAAAAATGTCCTGCTCATAACAGGAGTCCAATCGATAGGTGAAGGGTCAGTTGGATTCAATGTCAGGGGAGGTTTTTCTGATCAGAACCTCATTCTCCTGTATGATGCCCCGTTATATAATTCGTCCCATTTCTTTGGATTTTTCTCGGCTGTAAATTCAGATATCATAAAGGATGTCACTCTTTACAAAGGGGGAATGCCAACCCGTTACGGCGGGAGAATTTCCTCAATACTCGATATAGGTACCAAGGAGGGGAACAAGAGGGAGTTTTACGGGAATACAGGTATAAGCCCTATCACAACCCATCTTGTTCTTGAGGGGCCGATAAAAAAAGACACAGCCTCATTCATTTTGGCCGGCCGTACTACCTATTCAAACTGGGTGTTAAAGCTTATTGAGGATGAAGCTATAAGCAGAAGCAGGGCAAATTACTATGATTTAAATGGTAAAATAACTTATGATATAAATAAGAATAATAAGATTGATCTTTCAGGCTATTTAAGTCACGATGCATTCAGGTTCAACTTCGATACCTTATATAGTTTCAATAACAAGATCCTTTCATTAAGGTGGCAACATTTCTTCAATAACCGGTTCTTTGCGGTGGTTACTGCCAATAATAGCGATTATAATTATAATGTATCCAGTAACAGTAATCCTGCTGAGGGATTCATAATGTCGCATAAAATCAACAGCACAGGATTTAAGGCTGACTTTAATATGTATGAAGGGCGGCATGATTTCAATTACGGTCTTGACTTAACAAGGTATTCTGTTAATCCGGGAAGTTATCTGCCGGCTTCAGATTCATCATTCATTGTACCGAAGAATATTCCCATGGAAAGAGCTCTTGAGGGATCAGTTTATCTTGAGGATAAATTCGCTTTTAATGAGTATATATCGGTCAATGCCGGGATACGTCTTTCTTCTTATTTCGCATTTGGAGAGAAATCTGTTCTGAAATATGATCCGCGGAGTATGAAGAATAAGTTCTCAGTTACGGACACTCTCACTTTCAGAAAAGGAGAGATATATAAAACATATATGGGACCCGAATTCAGGGCTTCGGTAAATATAAGGACTACTGATAAAAGCTCTGTCAAGTTCAATTATAACAGGACCCGCCAGTATATCCATCTTTTATCTAACACGGTCTCAATATCTCCGACTGATACATGGAAACTATGTGATTATTACCTGAAACCAATTGTGGGTGATCAATATGCAGCAGGTTTTTACAGGATGTTATACGGTAACAGGATAGAGGCTTCAGCGGAAGTTTATTATAAAGTTATCAGGAACCCGATCGATTTTAAAGGAGGAAGCCAACTTATAATGAGTGAAAATATTGAAACTGATGTTGTGGATGTTAAAGGGAAAGCTTATGGACTTGAACTGTCACTAAAAAAATCTGTAGGGAAGGTCCGCTGGAGCGCTGGATATACATACTCGAGAACCTTTCTGAAGAGTATCGGTACTTTCAGGGACGAGATAATCAATGACGGTAAGTGGTTCCCGGCCAATTTTGACAGGCCAAATAACCTGGTTCTTAGCCTCAACTATTTAGCATCCAGGCGGTTCAGTTTTTCAGCCGATTATACCTTGACTTCAGGCAGGCCGATCACTTACCCGATAGCAACTTATTATATGAATGATGTTCTTCTTATCCAGTACTCTGTAAGAAATAAATACAGGATCCCTTCATATTCACGACTGGATCTTTCTTTTAGGATCAGCGGGAACCTTAAGGCCAATAAACTTGCGAATCCACACTGGACATTCTCGGTTTATAATGTACTTTCAAGGCAAAACGTGTACAGTGTTTATTTTACTAACAATAAAAATACTGTAAGGGGCTATAAGCTGTCAGTTTTCGGGAGGGCAATACCTTCACTGACATTAAGTTTTGATTTTTTTAACAAATGAAAGCATTAAGATTATTTATACTGCTTATTTTGATATTTCTGGCTGGAAATTGCATTACTCCTTTCCTCCCCGAAACTGAAGAAGAAAAAGATATGCTTGTTGTCAAGGGAATGATCACCGATCAATACGTAATTGACAGTGTTAAGCTTACCAGATCGGTGCCTCTCGATAAAAAAAACCTTGAAAGACCTTATACAGGATGTACTGTTACTGTTGAAGATGATCTCGGTAATGTATTTACATTGACGGAAAGTGAACCGGGTCTGTATATAACGGATCCCGAAGAGTTTCATGGTGTTGTCGGACGGAAGTATAAATTAACTATCAGAAACAACAGGCCTGGCCAAGATAATCATATCTATGAGTCACCCTATATTGAAATGATACAGGTGCCACAGATCGACTCGATCTATTATGAAAAAACAGATGTCGACTCTCATTTTGGTATAGTGAACGGATGCCAGATATATCTAGATACTCACGATCCGTTGAATGAGTGCAGGAACTTCAGGTGGGATTTTACCGAGACATGGGAATTCCATCTTCCTTATGATTCAGTTGAACACCGTATATGCTGGATCTCCGAGAATTCTGAGAATATCAGCCTGAAAAGCACGTCTCTCCTTTCTGAGAGTAAAGTAACCCGATTTCCGCTCTATTACATTCCGCCTTATTCTGACAGGTTTGAAGTTAAATATAGTATTATAGTAACCCAGTATTCTATTGATGAACAGGAATATGAATATTGGTTAAAAGTAAAGAATATTGCAGAGGAGGTTGGAACACTGTATGATGTGATCCCTTCATCGATAGCCGCTAACATGTATTGTACTGATGATTCAACTGAGATCGTACTGGGCTATTTCAGTGTTTCTTCAGTAACTTCAAAGAGGATCTTTATTAAGGATTCATTCGTCGGATTAACAGACCGGTATAAAGATTGCCCTTACATGACTGTTTATTATTCTCTTGACGAGGTAACTGGTTTAGGCAGCCTGTACTGGATCATTGAACATGGTTATATCATGATGACCGAGTACTGGGTGCTGACCAGATTCCACGGCTGTGCCGATTGCAGATTAAGGGGGACCGATGTTGAACCACCATTCTGGAGAGATGATGAATAATTTTTCAATAGTGAAGAATATTTTCAGGACAATATTATTATTACTTGCTCTTTCTCTCCTCTCAATACCTTCTGAAGGGCAGGGAGAAGGCAGGATCAGGGAAAATATTGCTGAAAAGTTCACAGCGTACTGCAGGAACGTACCATGGGAGGAAGTCTATATCCATATCGACAGGGATAAATATATAGCGGGAGAGATAATATGGTTTAGCGCCCGGGTCATTGAGAGGTCGAGTGCAAAACCTTCGCAGCTCAGCAGGATAGTCTATTTTGAAGTAATAAATAATTCAAACCAGCCTGTTGTTCAGAAAAAGATCGGAATTGAAAAAGGATCAGGCCCGGGAATGGCACTTCTGCCAGATACCCTGAGCAGCGGGGATTATAAGATAAGAGCCTACACCAACTGGATGAAGAATTTCCTGCCTTCAAATTGTTACACACAAACAATTACTGTTTTCAATGCTATAGACCTGATACCTGTACGGCGTATTGCTGATAACAGATATCTGTCCCGGCGAAATGATACTGAACAATATCCCGCTGAGACTGAAATGGATTCTTTAATAACGATAACCAACAGACCTGATTCACTGATAATATTGATCAGATCTGATAGCGATATAAGCTCACTAAGAGATAATCATTGTTATCTTTTTGTTCAGACTCACGGTATAATAGATATAAACGAACGGATCAATCTTACCGCATCAGCTACAAGAGTATCTGTCCCGAAAAACTCCCTGGCATCAGGGATTAATCATATTACTCTCTTTAATTCAGGTGGCAGGCCAATTTTCGAAAGATATGTCTTAACCAGGCAGGATGCAGGCCAGGATATTCAGGTGAATGCGACTATAAGTTCCCAACCGAGAAGCAAAAGTATCCTGCAGATAGAGACTCATGATGCCTTGCCGGTATCTTCATCTGATGTAACGTTTAGTGTCGCTATAACTCCTGAAGCTTACAGCAATGAATCACCGGATATTGTTAACTATTTAATATTTGGAAGTGAATTCGGAATGATCCCGGATTCGATCCGGAATAAGAAGATAAATGAGACTGATCCCGGTTCTCTTGATCAATTCCTCAAAAATATAAGTAGCAGGTGGATTGACTGGGACATAATACTGCCAGGTAATTTTCCGGATATCAGATATTTGGCGGAAAACGAAAATCATTACCTTTCCGGAAGATTAATTAACCGCGAGTCACTTGCTCCAGCCGGAGATAAATTTGTTTTCATCTCATCTCCGGGGAAAATAACCAGATTCATGTATGCCAGGACCGATAAGGATGGTAATTTCAGCTTTCCAATCCCGGTGAGCAGGAATATTAATGATATTATCATACAGCCTGAAGAAGTTGACTCCGCGAACACTGTTAATATAGAGAGTTCATTTTCAGAATTTTATTTTCCACTCTATAATTCTATAATATCTGATAATGAAGTTGCCCCATATGTGTCAAAAATGAGCATTAATTATCAGTTGCATAGTATTTATGGGGTATCCTCAGAAGCAGAAGATACTGTAAAACAGTCAGAAGAATTACCTGAAAAGAAAAACTTTTACGGGAATCCGGATATTAAATTAATCATGGATAATTACATAAAATTACCAGTACTGGAGGAGGTCTTTTTTGAGCTTCTTCCCGGTGTGACAATGAGAAGAAAGAGATCGGGTTATGAGGTAACTATAATTGATCCGGTAGATAAAAGGAAATATAATATCCCTCCGGGCCTCTTTGTAGATGGGGTTGTTTTGAATAATGCAACAATATTGGCGGATCTTGATCCGGAGCTGGTTGAACAGATAGATGTGGTGACCGATAAATACTTAGTGGGGGATTATGTGTTTTACGGAATTATCAACGTAATTACAAAATCCGGTGATTTCACCAATGTAGTTCTGCCCGAAAATGCTGCCAGGCTCTCCTACAGAATAATAGATCCGGTTAAACTGTTTTCTTCTCCTGACTATTCTGAACAGGAAGTAAAACAAAGCAGGGTCCCTGACCTTAGAAATACTCTGTACTGGAATCCTTCGGTGCAGCCGGATGATGAAGGAAAGATAAGGATTGAATTCTGGACATCGGATTACGGCACTGACTATAAGATAGAAATACAAGGTATCGACATAAACGGGAAACCCTTATCGTGTACAAAAATCATTAAGCCGGAATAGGGATCATCATCTTACTTCTTCCCAGTTGTCGGTTCTGAACGATGAAGCCGGAAGCCCTTGCAGCTTTTATCTCCTCTGGAACTGAAAAAATAATTATTAAAAATCTATATATTGCATCAAATTTGAAATTAATAATGTCTTTTTGCAGTCTAAGTCAAATACTAAAACATAATTACATGTAAGATATTCATTCTCTTATTCATATAATCTTCAATTAACTCTGAACCAAATAAAGTCTTGAATATGAAATTAAAACCTCAACTAACCACTTATGTCAGCACAATATTATTGTTGCTGATTTTATCAACATCTTCCTTTGCACAGTCAATTGAAGGCGACTGGTATGGTGTAGCTGATATCCAGGGAGTTCAACTGCGGCTATCCATCCATGTAAAAGCATCAGATGATGGTTACACTTCAACATTTGATAGTCAGGATAAGGGAGCCTTTGGTATTCCTTCCTCAACAACGACATTTGAATATCCTGAGTTTTCATTCTCTCATACCGGAGCCGGTTTTGTATACACAGGTAAGGTAAACGAATCATATAATAATATTACAGGAACCCTTGAACAAGGTGGTTTAAAAGTATCTGTCACTTTCGGAAGGAAACCGATTGCTGCTTCACCTTTTAGTGAGGAGGGATTGAAACAGAAATATGATAAACAGGAAATTTATATTACAATGAGGGATGGAGTGCGGTTATTTACTTCAATCTATACACCCAAAAACAGCACTATGAATCATCCGATCCTCCTCAACCGGACTCCCTACAATATTGAACCCCGAGGAGCCGACAGTTATAATTACTTCCTGCAGATCTACCGAAGGTATGTAGAAGAGGAATATATTATGGTCTTTCAGGATGTAAGGGGCAAATATATGAGTGAGGGTGTCTTTGAGGATATCAGGTCGGTAATACCTGTAAAAAAGAGCAACAAAGATATTGATGAGACAACCGACACATGGGATACTGTTGACTGGCTTGTCAAGAATGTTAAAAATAATAGCGGTAAGGTAGGAATATATGGAATCTCTTATCCGGGATTTTATGCCACTATGGGAATCATCAATGCACATCCGGCTGTTAAAGCTGTTTCACCGCAGGCCCCGGTAACCGCATGGTTCATAGGTGACGATTTTCATCATAACGGGGCATTTTTTCTTCTCGATTGTTTTACCTTTTATTACAGTTTTGGCCAACCCAGGGAAGCTCCCACAAGAAGAGGCAATCCGGGATTCCAGTGGCCAGTACCTGATAATTATGAGTTCTTTCTTTCCGTGGGACCTGTTAAAAATATAGTTCCGAAATATCTGGGAGACAGTATTAAATTCTGGAATGATGCATTTGCCCATCCTGATTATGATGAGTTCTGGAAAGCAAGGGATCCCAGGCCGCACATGAAAAATGTTACGCCCGCGGTAATGACAGTCGGCGGCTGGTTTGATGCAGAAGATCTTTATGGAGCTCTTAATACATATGAGGCAATTGAAACCAAGAATCCCCGGACAGTAAGCAACACTCTCGTTATGGGTCCGTGGTCTCATAGCCAGTGGTCGTCCGGAGAAGCTACCAATCTGGGAAATGTTTACTGGGGAATGGATGCAAATAAAAAATTCATTGAACTGGAGGAACAATTCTTTAACTATCACCTGAAAGAGGAAGGCAATCTGTCGATACCGGAAGCAACAATATTTGTTACCGGGAGCAATGAGTGGAGAAGTTATGATACATGGCCTCCAAAAAATATCACTGAGAAGAATCTTTATTTTCACTCCGGGGAGATTTCTTCGTTTGATATACCATCAGTCAAAGATGGTTTTGATGAATACGTATCAGATCCTATGAACCCCGTTCCCTATACTGAAGACGTTCATACCAGAAGGACTGCAGAGTACATGACTGATGATCAGAGATTCGCCAGCCGCCGTCCTGATGTAATGGTCTACCAGACAGAGGTACTCTCTGAGGATATCACTCTTACAGGACCACTTACAGCAGACCTCTTTGTTTCAACAACAGGTACTGATGCGGATTATATTGTAAAACTAATAGATGTATTCCCCCCTGACACAAAACCATTACCTGAGGCTGATGTAAAGGTGCCTCTCGGAGGATACCAGATGCTGGTGAGAGGCGAGGTATTAAGGGGCAGGTATCGTAACAGCTTCGAAAAACCTGAGGCCTTTGTCCCCGGAAAAGTGACTGAAGTCAAATACGAGTTACCGGATGTTGCCCATACCTTCAAAAAAGGACACCGGATTATGATTCAGATTCAGAATTCCTGGTTCCCTCTGGTAGACAGAAATCCACAGAGATTCGTAAACATTTATGAATGTTCCGAAAGCGATTTCCAGAAGGCAACCCACAGAATTTACCATGATAAAAACCATCCTTCACATCTTAAAGTTAATGTTCTGCAATAAGCTGTGATCAGGATTGAATTTGAACAGAAAAATTCTTTTCTTTGTTTAAATGATAAAATGATTTTATCAAATCAAATTCTTTGTTATGGGAAAAAAGAACCTGACACGCAGGCAATTTATGGCTACTGTAACTGCCGGAGCCGGAACTGTGCTTATGGGCAATGCCATTAATTCATTACCTTCAGAATCAAATCAGAGGCGTACTGATCCTTTTCAAAAAGTAACTCTCGGCAAAACAGGAATTGAAACAACCCTTCTTGGAATGGGCACAGGTTTCAGTGGTTATAGCCGTTCATCCAGCATTACAAGGGCTGGAGTAGCCGAATCACTTATAAAGGTTGCTTACGAAAAAGGCATACGTTACTTTGACTGCGCAGACAATTATGGTACTCACCCGTTTACTGCTGCCGCACTAAAAGGTATTCCGAGGGAAAACTACACTATCGGATCAAAAATGTGGGTAACCCGTGGTGGCATCCCTGAAACAGAACGTCCTGATGCTGAAATAGTCGTTGATCGGTTCAGAAAAGAGCTTAACACCGACTACATCGACATTGTTCAGCTTCACTGTATGACAGCAGGTACCTGGACAGATCAGCAAAAAAGATATTTGGATGGCCTGGAAAATCTCAAAGCAAAGAAGATAATCCGTGCTCATGGAGTGTCGGTGCATTCCTTTGATGCTCTCGAGGCGGCTGCTGCAAATCCTTGGGTTGACGTTATTCATGTTCGTATTAATCCTTACGGAGAGTCAATGGATAGCCGCGATCCTGCACTCGTAATTCCTGTTATCGAAAAAATGCATAAAGCCGGAAAGGGAGTAATTGGCATGAAGCTAATTGGAAATGGTAAATTCAGAAATGATCCTGAAAAAATTGAAGCCTCGCTTAAATATGTTCTGGACCTGGGAACCGTTGATATGATGATTATAGGATTTGAGCTGCCAGAACACATCGATAACTATGTTGGCAGGCTTTCAAATGCCCTGAAATCAAAACAGAAGAGCTAATTATTAAAATAGAAAATCATAACTACATATGAAGATAATAAATAGTCTGCTTTTGATGCTTATTATAAGCATTTGTCAGGGATTATCGCAAAAGGTTGGCCTGGAAATCATTATCAAATCCGGAACCCAACTCGAAAAACTATCAGGCGATTTCAGTTTCACTGAAGGCCCTGCCTCAGATTCCAAAGGTAATGTTTACTTCACCGATCAGCCCAATGACAGGATTATGATCTGGAGTACCAGAGAAGAGTTGTCGACATTTATGCAGCCAGCAGGCCGGTCAAACGGCCTTTTTTTCGACAGGCAGGGAAATCTCTGGGCTTGTGCCGACGAGAAAAACGAACTGTGGAAAATATATCCTGACAAAGAAGTTGAAGTAATCATTGAAGAGTATGAAGGAAAGTTGCTGAACGGTCCAAATGACCTCTGGATTGCACCTGACGGAAGTATATACTTCACCGATCCCTTTTACCGGAGGCAATGGTGGGACCACACTTCCCGGCCTCAGGACAAACAGTGTGTCTATTATCTGAGTGCTGACCGTAAAGCTCTTGAACGTGTAGCAACTGATCTCGTTCAGCCAAACGGAATAATCGGAACACCTGATGGAAAAATCCTCTATGTGGCAGATATAGGCAGTAAACAGACCTGGTCATATTCAATAAATGAGGACGGTAGTCTTTCAGATAAGTCTCTCTTTTGTAATATGGGCTCGGATGGTATGACAATTGACCGAAAAGGTAATATATATATCACCGGTAAGGGAGTTACAGTTTTTGACAAATCCGGCAGGCAAATAGGAAACATTGCAGTACCTGAAAACTGGACAGCCAATGTTTGTTTTGGTGGGAAAAACAGAAAAAGGCTTTATATTACAGCAAGCAAGGGTCTTTACAGAATCAGAACACGTACAAAAGGCGTATATTAATCTCCAATTATTAAACACTTATCAAAACCTTTATTGTTTTCTGTGTTATCAGAAAAAAAAATATTTATTATTGTATTATATTATTAGCACAGGATTAAAGTTTACTCACTCATAACTGGAATTGTATAAAACAAATGGTAATTGAAGAAATCCAAGGAACCCGCAGATCTGATGTCAGGCCCGGTATAACAGTAATGGTAGAGTTAATAGAGGATAAACGCACAGGCAAGCTTACCGGAGGCAAAGTGAAAGAAATTCTTACTTCTTCACCTATTCATCCCCATGGTATTAAGGTTAAACTTGAAAACGGGCTTATCGGAAGAATCAAAAAAATAATCTGACCACACAGATTTACCAATATTCATAATACTCCGGTTTTTTTACTAAATTTGAATTTGACGTGGATTATTTCCCCGTATTAATTTATTATTTAATTCAAATCCGGAAAAAATGAAGTACGAAGATTTTCTGGTCCGGACATTAGGAGAGGAAAATGTTGTTTCGCCTCTAAAAAGCGACCAAAGGGCTGATAGTCCGGTATATAAGTTTGTTGATGACTCGGAAAGGATTCTCTATGACGTATCACTCGATTGTTTCAACAGATGTATAGAGACCGGAGAGAGGCCCATTTCATTTGAAAAGGCAGGTCCGAAAGAAAATATCTTCTTTGAACCGGCAAAAACAAAAGTCTCAATTGTAACATGTGGAGGTTTATGCCCCGGAGTAAATAATGTAATACGGAGTCTGGTGAACCAGCTTTATTACAGATATGGTATAAGCCGTATTCTTGGAATCAAATATGGTTATGAGGGGCTTATTTCCAAATATAATCACCCTGTTGTGGAACTCACTGCCCCTATGGTAAGTAATATTCATCTGTCAGGTGGCACTTTTCTGGGTACCTCAAGGGGAAATCAGGATGTGGGAAAAATGGTTGATACTCTTGAGATACTTAATACTAATATTCTGTTTTGTATAGGTGGAGACGGCACCCTTCGCGGGGCTCATGCAATATATGAGGAAATCAATAAGCGCAACTTGAAAATTGCTGTAGCAGGCATTCCTAAGACAATTGATAATGATATTGATCTTATTCAGAAATCATTTGGATTTGAAACAGCTTTTTCAATTGCCAATGATATTATCCGTAATGCTCATAACGAAGCTCATGGAGCAAATAACGGCATTGCACTTGTAAAGCTTATGGGCCGTGACTCCGGTTTTATAGCTGCAAGTGCTGCCCTGGCAATTCAGGAAGTTAACTTTGTTCTTGTGCCGGAAATCTCTTTTGATCTTAACGGCCCCCGTGGATTCATGAAAATACTCAGAAAAAGGCTTGAGGAAAGACATCATGCAGTAATTGTTGTCGCTGAAGGGGCAGGTCAGGACCTTTTCGAAAATACCTCTGAAGAAAGAGACGCTTCCGGTAATATTAAACATAAAGATATTGGCATTTACCTTAAGGAAAAAATCCGTGAAGAATTTAAGGCCACAGAGTTCCCCCATTCCATAAAATATATTGATCCCAGCTATATCATCAGAAGTGCTCCTGCAAATGCAAATGACAGTAAATTTTGCAACCTGCTTGCACAAAATGCAGTTCACGCAGCTCTTGCCGGCAAAACTGATTTTGTGGTAGGATTCTGGAATGATCAGTTTACCCTTCTTCCAATACCTGTGACAGTTGCAAAAAGGAAAAAGATTGACATTGAAGGTGAACTCTGGTGGAATGTACTTGAAGCTACCGGTCAGCCTATAAGTATGAAAAATCCCTGATAAACTATGATAAGGAATATTGTTTTTGATCTGGGTAATGTGCTTATAAGCTTCAAACCATCAGAATTTCTTAAAAAGAAAAACTATCCGGAGAATATCCGAAACATTATTATTAATGATATTTTCCGGAGCAATGAATGGGCTTTGCTCGATAACGGTAATATTACCACCGATGAAGCAATAGATGCTATAGCAATAAAATCCTCTCTAAAAAGGCAGGAAATAGCCCTTATTTTCAGTTTTCGTACCGATATAATGTTTCCCCTTGACGAAAACGTCAGACTTCTTCCTGAGTTAAAAAAAGAGGGTTTTAAGCTATATTATCTTTCCAACTTCCCTCTTGATATTTTTGAAGCAATAAGAAACGATTACTATTTATTTAATTATTTTTACGGGGGCGTCATCTCTTCTGAAGTCAAAGTATCTAAGCCGGATATCAGGATTTACCAGATACTGCTCGACAAGTATTCCCTCAGGGCAAAAGATTGCCTTTTTATCGATGATGTCGAAACGAATGTCTTTTCTGCTCAATCTGCCGGTATGAAAGGATTAACAACGTTCGGCGAGCAGGATATATCTGTCTTACTCAGGAATAAATTAAAATGTACCGATTAAATAATTTGTTTCTTCTTAAAGGAGAAAAAACCCTCTGCGCCGCCACTCACCTTGTTAACAGTCCAGGTAACGCAAGACAATGGCCTGTATATAAGCCACAAAATAAATGTTTAACCTGTTACTGCTACACATTGAAACCAGGTTCATTTTGCAAAGTATCTGTTTAAAATAGATGTTTTTGACCTGCCGATTAATTTTTCAAGCTCTTTAGGAGATGTTTCTTTAATTTCACTAACCGATCCGAATTCTTTTAACAAAATCGCCTTTGTTTTTGGTCCGATACCTTTGATCTGATCAAGACTGGATTTGATCATTGCTGAAGATCTTTTACTTCTGTGAAAATTTATACCGAATCTGTGGGCCTCATTTCTCAATTGCTGGATCAATTTAAGGGTATATGAGTTTTTATCAAGATATATCGGGACAGAATCTCCCGGGAAGTATATCTCTTCAAGTTTCTTTGCAATTCCTATTACAGTAATCTTATCCCTGAGTTTAAGTTTGTCTATACTTTTCATTGCTGATGATAACTGCCCTTTTCCACCATCAATAATCACAAGTTGCGGAAGTGATTGCTTTTCCTCTGTCATCCTTCTGTACCTCCTGTAAATGATTTCCTCCACGGATGCATAGTCGTCAGGGCCGCTTACAGTTTTAATGTTAAAGTGGCGGTAATCTTTTTTTATTGGTCTTCCATTCCTGAAAACTACACAGGCGGCAACCGGACTTGAACCCATGATATTGGAATTGTCGAAACATTCAATATGCACCGGAATATACGGCATATGAAGATCATTTTTCACTTTCTCCAGGTTCCGGTCTGTGCGTGAGCCTGATGCATGCTTTGTCATCTTTCTTTTCTGCTCCAGTTTAAAATAGATAGCATTTCTTTCTGCAAGCTCAAGTAGTTTTTGCTTTTCCCCTATTTTTGGAACAGTATATTTCAGGTTATCTAACAGAATATCGGGTTTAAATGGTACAATTACTTCCCTCGAATCGCTTGAATAACGTTGTCTTATTTCGTTAATCGCAAAACCGAGGAGCATTTCCTTTTCTTCATCAAGTCGTGATCTTAATTCAATAGTCAATGCCTGTATTACAGCTCCCTGGACAACCTTCATGTAGTTGATATAAGACCTTTCATTTTCCTGTGAATATCCAAAAACATCAACGTTTTTAATTACAGAACTTACTACAGCTGAACGTGTTCTGAATTTATTAAGTATTTCAATTTTTCCCTTGATAATCTGGGCTTTCTCATATTGAAGCTGATACGAGTATTCTTTCATGAGTTTCTTCAGGTGGTCGATAACTGTAATGATATTTCCCTTCAGTATGTCTTTAATCTGCTGTATGCTTTCGGAATATTCTTCTTCCGATTGCAGTCCTATACATGGAGCATTGCAGTTACCTATGTGATATTCCAAACACACCCTGAATTTTTTCTCAGCAATATTGGAAGGTGTCATGTTATAATTACAGGTTCTCAGTTTATACAACTGATGAATAAGGGTCAATAAAGTTTTTACCATTAAAGCGGACGTGTAGGGACCAAAATAGAGTGATCCATCCTTTATTACATTTCTTGTACTGAACACTCTTGGGAAAGGTTCCTTTTTTATGCAGATCCATGGAAATGTTTTATCATCCTTTAAAAGTATATTGTATCTGGGCTGGTGCTTTTTAATAAGGTTGTTCTCAAGTAATAGTGCATCTGATTCATTCTCTACAACAATATGTTTTATGTCTGCAGCTTTTCGCAGCATTACAGTTGTTTTTCCTGACTGGTTTTTTGTGAAATATGAGGCAACACGCTTCTTCAGGTTTTTTGCTTTACCCACATAAATCATGTTTCCCGAAGAGTCAATGAACTGGTAGACTCCGGGTTTGGATGGAAGGATAGATAATATTTCTTTGTGATCAATGGACATGGATCAAATATAGTAATTGTTATTAAATTTCGACCCCCCTTTTTTCCCCCCAAAGGGGGGGAAAATTTCTGCATTTAAATGAATTTCTGCTAAATAGCAGGGTATTATTCCCCGTTCAGGGGGAGAAACCTGTGCAGCTGCAGATGTGGTCTGTTTATTCCACAAACAGCGGTACATGCTTGAACTCTCTGCCGTCAAACAATCCCTTATCGCTGAGCTTCAGCTCAGGGATCACAAGCAAAGCCATAAAAGAGAGTGTCATAAAAGGTGCTGACATCCTGCACCCGAGCGATTTTACTTTTTCAGATAATCTTTCATAAGAGGCAGCAACCTCTTCAACAGGCTGATCCGACATTATGCCTGCCACCGGTAAAGATAGAGAATTAATTACTTTGCCTTCGGCAACAGCCAATCCTCCTTTAAGCTTAACAATCTCATTCATTGCATTTAAAATATCTTTATCGTTTGTTCCGATGCAGATTATATTATGGCTGTCGTGAGCCACTGAACCAGCGAATGCTCCGCTTTTCAGACCAAATCCCTTAATAAACCCGACTGCAGGAGCTGTGTTGTGATAACGGTCTTTTACGACTATCTTCAGGATATCGTTATCTGCATCCGGCTCAATAAATTCTCCAGGAGCTGTCTTTGATACCGTTTCTTTTGTCAGGAGTTCACCGTCGAAGGCTTCAATGATGCGTATTTTCTTCCCGGTACTGGTTACCTTAATTTTTTCCAGTGTTATGTTAGAGCAATTGAATTTATTGACCGGTTCGGCTCCTTTGTACTCGAACAGCACAACACCATTGTCATACACCTTCTTACCGTCAATCCAGGTTTCAAGCACATCCATTGTTCTGTAATCGTTTACAACAATAAAGTCGGCCGGTTGTCCGGGTTGTAAAAGTCCAGCTTCAAGTCCGTAATGATTTACCGGGTTTAGAGTGCCGCTTCTAATAACATCGAACAGGTCGAATCCTTCTGAGACCAGTTGTGCAATAATCTTATTTATATGTCTTTTAATTAGCATTTCAGGATGCAGGTCATCGCTGCATAACATAATCATTTCGGGGTGAGATTCTAGAAGACCCTTAAGAGCATTCAGGTTTCTTGCAGCGCTGCCTTCCCTTATCAGTATCTTCATTCCCAGTGAAATTTTTTCCAAAGCTTCTTCCAGCGTACTGCACTCATGATCGGTTGATATTCCTGCCGAAATATACTTCTTAAGATTTTCTCCAGATAGACGCGGGGCATGACCATCAACTGGTTTTCCCAGTTTTCGTGCTGTTGCAATTTTCTTATGCACCTCAGGATCATTAAAAACAACTCCCGGGAAGTTCATCATTTCAGCAAGGTATTTTATTTCTGGCAGTTCCAGTAATTCCCTGATCCCGTTATGGTCAATTGATGCACCTGAAGATTCAAAAGATGTTGCCGGGACACAGGAGGGAGCGCCAAACCAGAATTTAAGAGGCACTCTTCTTGAATCTTCGATCATAAATTTTACACCGTCAATTCCAAGTACATTTGCAATTTCGTGGGGATCTGATACTACACCTGTTGTTCCACGTGAAACAGCAGCCTTGGCGAATGCGCCAGGAGTTGTTAATGAACTTTCTATATGGATATGCGAATCGATTAATCCCGGAAGAATATAATTTTCACCAGTATTTCCTGTTTCTCTTATTTCCTTAATGTACTTTCCCTTAAAAATTATCTCTCCGGAGAATATTTTCCGTCTATGGATATCTATTATTTTTCCTTTTATTTTCACACTATCTGAGCTTACCTATTTTTCTTTTCTTTTTCTTTAAATATTGTAAATATAATATCATATTGCGTACTGATCAACATTATACAATTTTTGCTATTATGGCAGTGCATTATCCCCCTTCCCGGGGGATGCCCCGCCATTCGGCGGGGCTGGGGGGAGCAGGTCATCTAAAGACCTTTTCTTATTACACGATAATATTCTTTGTCTATATTTATACCCCCCTTTTATTCCCCCCATAGGGGGGGAAACTCCCTGCTTTTAATTAGTATTCTGCTTTATGGCCGGTTATTATCCCCCCTCCGGGGGATGCCCCGCCATTCGGCGGGGCTGGTCGGCTATAATCGTAGGTAGTAATGTATATAGCCTGTAGATATATTTTTTATAAAAACTATATTTTAAAAAATGTTCCACGTGGAACATTTATCTTCCAATGTACATTAACAGTATACTTATATCAGAAGGAGAAACACCACTTATGCGCCCGGCCTGTCCAATTGTCTCAGGTTTTATTCTTGTAAGCTTTTGTCTTCCCTCTGTTGATATTGACATCAGCTCAGAATAGTCTATGTCATAAGGCAATTTAAGCTTTTCAAGTCTCTTTATTTTTTCTGCTAATTGCTTTTCTCTTTGAATATAACCTTCATACTTAATTTTTATTTCTGCCGATTCCAATACTTCCTTAATTCTTCCAGATTTAAACACACCCAGAAATCCGGCCTCTGGTATTAATCTTAAATATGTTTCCAATTCTACCATGGGCCTCGTTGCAATTGATATAGCTTTTACCTTTTGATTAATTACATTTGTTCCAATATCTGTCAGATAATAATTCATTTCATCAGGAGTTACACTTTTTTTCTTAAGGAAGTCTATTATTTCCTCTGCTAATTTTTCTTTTTGTTCGAGTCTTTTAATTCGCTCCTTATCCGTCATACCAAGTTCGAACGCCTTTCTTGTCAGTCTCTCATCTGCATTATCCTGTCTTAAAAGAATCCTGTATTCTGCCCTCGAAGTAAACATTCTATAAGGCTCATCGACCCCCTTCGTAACAAGATCATCTATTAATACCCCTATATATGATTCCTCTCTTCCATGACTGTAGTGATTATTTCCTCTCATTTTTAAAACTGCGTTTATCCCTGCCATCAAGCCCTGTGCACCTGCTTCTTCATACCCTGTAGTTCCGTTAATCTGTCCCGCAAAATATAGATTTTCAATTTTCTTTGTTTCCAGTGTATGCTTAAGCTGTGTCGGCTGAAAGAAATCATATTCTATAGCATATCCCGGTCTGAAAATTTCCACCTTCTCTAATCCTTTTACCTTTCTTAGAGCTTTAAGCTGCATTTCCAGAGGAAGGCTGCTGGCAAAACCATTTACGTAATATTCTATAGTTTCTGTTCCTTCCGGCTCTATAAATAGCTGATGAGACTTCTTTTCACTGAAAGTTACAATCTTGTCTTCTATGCTCGGGCAATATCTTGGTCCTCTTCCTTTGATTATTCCCTGGAACAACGGACTAAACTCCAACCCTTTTCTTATCTCTTCATGTACCTCTTCGTTAGTATGAGTTATAAAACAACTTCTCTGTTCCCTCAGCTTAATACCTTCATTCATATACGAAAAAGCCCTTCCTTCATCATCTCCTTTTTGTTCTTCCATTGCCGAAAAATCAATTGTCCTTCCATCTATCCTCGCACTTGTTCCTGTTTTCATCCTCTCAACTGTAAAACCCATTCCCGCCAACTGGTCGCTTAATCCGGCAGACGCCCTGTCTCCTGATCGCCCTCCTGTTATCTTTTTAAATCCAACATGCATAAGTGCATTCAGGAATGTACCGTTTGTCAGAATAATCGCATCACCATAAAACCTCGTTCCAAAAGATGTTTCAACACCTTTTACAATTTTATTCTCTATAATCAGCGACTGAGCTTCTTCCTGCCATATATGCAGATTCTCTGTGTTCTCAAGTACTTTCCTCCATTCTATAGTGAATCTTTGCCTGTCGCATTGCGCCCTGGGGCTCCACATTGCAGGACCTTTTGACCTGTTGAGCATTCTGAATTGTATCATGCTTCTGTCAGTAACAATCCCGCTCATACCCCCAAGTGCATCAATTTCTCTTATTATCTGTCCCTTTGCAATCCCTCCCATGGCCGGATTACACGACATTTGTGCAATCTTTGTCATATCCATTGTTATAAGCAGTGTTTCCGCTCCCATCTTTGCAGCTGCATGTGCCGCCTCGCATCCTGCATGCCCCCCACCTACAACTATTACTTCAAATATGAATTCCATAACTTATTGACTGTTAAACTTTTTCAGCCACTGATTCTCCAGTTTCCTCATTCTTTT
Source organism: uncultured Rikenellaceae bacterium (assembly GCA_964596715.1). GTDB lineage: Bacteria > Bacteroidota > Bacteroidia > Bacteroidales > VadinHA17 > LD21. Next base: position 25,654 of record CAZQVL010000017.1, on the reverse strand, counting down.
CTTTTCCTCACTTGTCTTGTCATCATAACCGGTCAAATGCAAGACCCCATGAATCATTACCCTTATAATTTCATCTTCCAAATTCACTTTGTATTTAACACTGTTTCTCTTAACAGCATCAACGTTTATATATATTTCACCTCTTATTTTGTTTTTGGCATTGTAATCAAAAGCAATAACATCAGTTAAATAGTCACTCTTTAAAAACTCTTTGTTTATTTCCATCAGATCCTTATCTCTTGTGAAGATAAAATTAAGGCCATCCGGAATCTTACTTTCGTTCCTGATGACCTCTATTATTAAGTTCTTAATAATTCGTGTCTTTTTCAGCCTGTATTCAACCTCATCGTAAAATATTCTAATACTCAAGTGGTTACCTCCTTAAAAGTCATTGTAACACTGTTGCCCTTTTCATTAAAATCAATTACATCAGCCAGTTTCGACATCAGAAAAACTCCTCGCCCACTAAGTTCTTCAATATTCTCAGGTTTTGTCGGATCAGGTATCGTGCTTGGATCAAAACCAGGTCCCTCATCAGTCACCTTAACTAACATCTGATCCTTTTCATATGTTATTTCCACATCAACAATTTTATCAGGATTTGCTTTATTTCCATGAGTAATAGCATTATTAACCGCTTCCAGTGTTGCAACCAGTATTTTCCCGTAATCATCAGCTTTTATGCCCAGTGACGTTGTAATTTCATCGATTGCATTCTCTACAATCCGCATATTAGTCATCTTCGATTCAATCTGAAGTCTTTTATACGTCTTTGCCATTTAATAATGTATTACATAATTTTACCTTCATTCACTTTGCAATTTCTGATTTTTTTTCGAAATCCACAATTCCGGATTCTGTTTTTTCTTCTCCTCAAAAATCATAAACTTGAGTATAGATTTATTCCCGTTTTCCGGCTCGTTAAATACCTTGCCTATCATTTGTTTTGTTTCTACCTTCTCACCTTTCTTTACCTTCACATCGACAATATTCTGATAAACTGAGTAAAATTTGCCATGACTCACTATAACAGCCATATTTGCACCCGGTATTGAAAATACTCTTGCAACTTCTCCTTTAAAAATACTCCTAACTTCTGTTTCCCCTGAGCTTGTGATTTCTATTCCAATATTATCTTCTGTAACATATTTTAATACAGGATGATTCTGTATTCCAAACTGGCTTGTAATTACACCTCTTTCCACTGGCCACGGTAATCTGCCCTTGTTTACTATAAAATCATCACTTATCAGCCTTTCTTCGGCAGCAATATCTGTTTCTATACTTCTTCGCCTTTCCTCTTCAATGATTTTTGCAATTTCTGCTTCAATCTTCATTGCAATCTCCCTTTTCTCCTCAAGTTCCTTTTGCAACTGTTTTTCTTTACTTGCCAAACTTCTTATAATCCGTTGCCTTCTGTTTTGTTCTCCTTCCAGTAATTTTTTTTGTTGCTCTTCTCTCTCTTTCAAATCAGAGATTCTTTTTAAATCATCTTCCAGTCTTCTTTGTGTTGATTCAATTTGTTCTTTAAGCTCAGCTATTAACTCGCTTTCTTTTCTTCTGAATTTTGCCACTTGCTGCAAGTACTTAAGCCTCTTATATCCCTGATTAAAATCACCTGCTGACAATATATAACCTAATTCTGTATTGCCCTTTCTTGTTTTGTATGAATTTATGATTGATTTTGCATACTGCTGCCTCAGCATATTCAAATCATCTTCCATCATCTCTATTGCAATCGAATTAAGCCCAATCCTGCCATTAATCAATAACATTTCTTCATGTAATCCTTCTAATACACTCTCTCTTAGATTCAGCTTATTTCCAATTATTCTTAATTCACTTATACTTTCTGTCTTTTCTTTTACCGTTGTCTTAATCATTTTATCCACATATGCAATCTCCTCGAGAGCTTTCTTTCTCTGCTCTTCCAGTTCGGCTTTGGTCTGCCCTTTCAGAACATTACAAAATAATAAAAAGAGAATTATATAACCAGTTAATAAACGAGTCATTTCAACGGAATTAAATCATACCTGTTTCCAGGAATAAACTCCGCTTTTCCTTCCCATTGTGAATCTACTCCTTTAATTTCAATTCTTATCTGCGCCTTCTGCGCCTCATCCTGTATAATAATCCTTCCCGGTACATTAACATTTTTTTCTAGTATAAAATTTCTATAATATATTACAATTCTTTGATTCGCACTACTCCCTGTAAACTCAGTAGAAATTGCCTTTTCTCTGTTGCAGTCAATACTATACACTATTCTTCTTCCCTTTATAATACTTTCTTTTGTTAAGATACCATTTATATATTCATCGTAGATATTATCAACTGTACCTTCATCAACATAATCACCCAGAATAATCATCAGTATATCTGCGTCGATTCCGTACTTTTTCTTCAGATTATCAGGATCTCCGTATATAAGCTTTTTGTTAACCCTGTCATTGATTAAAACTGTATCGTAAGTCATAAAAATTCTCGCAATTTCAAATCCTGTTAAATTTCTAAAGCTTATCAACAGCGTATCCGGCTTTTTGTATTTGATACTTGCCAAAATCTTTCTCGATATGTCGTTCTCAGAGTAAAATATTTCCGCTTTTCTTATATAGAAATTATTGTTAGCAATATTGTTATCCCTTACACGTCCAAACAAACTCTTATCTTTTTCTTTACTTTTAACCTGATTACTAACATTCTCAGCCTTTCTCAAACTGTAGCATCCTGTATAAAAAAAATTAATCAGAATCAATATCAGTGCTACCTTTCGCAATTCTTTATCTCCTCAATAAGATTTACTTTTGTACTGTCAAGTTTAATGGCTGTTTTCCACTTTTCAACAGCTTCTGTGTAATTTCTCTGCTTCTTAAGTATATAACCGTAATGTTCATACCATTCCGCATCCGGCCTTTCGCCCGAGTCTATTATTTTCTCCATTATTTTAGCTGCCTGCCTTACTTTCCCCCTTTTATACAGTACCCACGCATATGTATCCAGAAATGCAGTATTCTCACCATCCTTCTCCACCACCTTCTCCGCCATCTTTTCTGCTTCCCTCAGTCTCATATTCTGTTCAGTAAGGTAGTAGGCATAGTTGTTTATTACAGTCAGGTCTTCATTATTTATTTTCAGCGCTTCCTCAAATGTCTGAAAAGATTTATCATATTCTTCTATTCTGTAATAAACATCGGCTTTCATAGTAAGAACCTGTATCTGTAGTTCTTTATTATCTCCTGCCAGAATATTTGCCTTTCTCAGCTCTTCCAGAGCTATATCGTATTCCTTGTTCTCAAGTGCACCATTTGCATATAATAATTTTGCCAGGAATGACATGTTAAATTTGCTTGCGCATTCCTCTCCCCTTTTCATTAGCTTCACAAAATCTTTCTTTTCATAATATGTTAATAACAGTCTTTCCCATGCATAATAGTTTTCCGGTCTCTCTTTTACTATTTCCTCCAGCCTTACAGCTGCTTCATCCAGCTTATTTTGTTTTTCATAAAGCCCCGGTCTTAGAAGGATAATTATATCGTCATTTTTGTAATTTTCCTCTAATACCATTAACGCTATCTCAATTTTATTACTATAATCCGTTATCAGTTCAGGTATTTCCAAAAGACCGGCAAATAGAGCAACTTTATCCTCCCTTGTTACTTTATTATTCAACGTAACTGTATTAATAAGTATCAATAAATCATCATATTTCTTTTCTTCAATCAAAAATTCGCAGAGTGATAATTGCGCTTCCGGATTATCTGGATTTTTTTCCATTAATTGCCTGTAAACTTCTACCGCTTGCTCATTTTCCCCTTCAAGCCTGTAAATTTCTGCCATAAGTCCCCTGTATAATATTTCATCCGGAAATATTTCTATTAACCTTGTTATATTTTCACGCGCTTCCTTGTATCTTTTATTTGATATGAGGCTTCGTACCAATGCTACTGTTGATTCTTCATTAATTCCGTATTTATTATTAATCATCCTGAATATATTCTCTGCCTTTCCGAAATTTTCATTCTCAGCATACAGATTTCCCAGTGCCATCACCAGATTCTCCTTTTCGGGATAATATTTTACAGCCTTTTCATAAAAAATAATGGCGTTATCAATATCACCCTCCTGATAATGGATACTTGCTATTGTCATAAGGTACCAGATGTTCTCCGGTTGAATATCAAGAGCTTTTGAAATATATTTCTTACCATTTTCAAGATCGCCATTATTCAGAACAATCTGTGCCATCTGGTAGTATGTTGCATCGCTTTCCTTATTTATTCTCAGGCACAGCTCCAGGTATTTCAGTGCACCACCATAATTACCCATTATTTTCTGTTTAACAGCCTCAACGAATGCATAATCAAAGGCAGCCCTATCGTAATCAGTACCTTGCTTGCCTGCAATAATACTCGGTACAAGCCTTTTTGTGCATGCTATTATACCAATAGTAAAAAGTATAACTATTACAAGTATATATTGTTTTATCTTCATTTTCAATCTTTTCCTGTATGACCGAAACCACCCTTTCCTCTTTCTGTCTCGAGTAAATTGTCTACACACTCCCATTCTGCTCTTTCATGTTTTGAAACAATCATCTGGCATATTCGCTCACCATCTTTAATAACGAATTTTTCATCAGATAAGTTTATAAGAATTATGCAAACCTCTCCTCTGTAATCTGAGTCAATGGTTCCCGGCGAATTAAGAACAGTTATTCCTTTTTTTATTGCCAGACCGCTTCTTGGTCTTATTTGTGCTTCGTATCCTGCCGGAATTTCCACGAACAAACCAGTCTGAACCAAAGCACGTTCCATTGGATGAAGTATAATATCTTCATCAATATTTGCTCTTAGATCCATTCCTGCAGAATGATCAGTGCCATACGCAGGCAACTCATGTTTTGATTTATTAATTATTCTTATTCTCATTTCTCTTTATGACTCAAAAAAACCGTTATAATCTTATCCTTATACTGAGCATACCCAATAAATATCATAATAAGTGCAGTATTGATCAACAACTCACTTATAGTTCCAGGATACTTAAAATACTTTCCAAATATTACCATACCTACAGCAATAAAAAAATAAGGAATAAATCTGATCACATTATATTCTACCCAATAATGCTTTCTTGCAAAAATAAATGATATAATTATCATTGAAGCATATGAAGCCACATGTGCCCATGCAGATGCTAAATAGCCATATACCGGTATTAGCAGCACATTTATCAGTATTGTAATAACAGCACCTATAAAAGTGATATATACAGCATATATTGTCAGGTTATTCAGCTTATACCATATACTGTGATTTACATATATTCCATACAACAGGTAAGCCATACTTATTATAGGTACCACAATAATTGCCTCACGATAATTTACAGCTATAATATATTGAATACCTGATATATATAAGTTAATTATCAGATATACTATTAGCATTATTATCACGAAGTATCGCATCACCGAAGCATACATTTCTTTAGCATCAGAATATTTTGCCCGCTCGAAAAAGAATGGCTCAGCTGCAAATCTGAACATCTGTATGAACAATGCCATCAGAACACCTATTTTGTAACCTGCTCCATATTGCCCCACAACCGCAAGACCTTCCTCCCCGCCAATCATGCGCCGCAAAATCACTTTATCAATCGCATCATTGATAGTACCACTTAATCCCGCAAGTAACAAAGGAAATGAATACGTAACTATCCTGTACCATAGTGAAGTGTCGAATATGTATCTTATTTTTACTATAAATGGTACCAGCATAATTAACGTTGCACTACTCGAAACCAGATTTGCCACAAATACATATCCTACCTTATACTCAGGATTATAAATCCTCCTGAACCATCCACTACTTTTTTCCCATATTTCAGGTGCAATCTTCAAAAGGAATATTACCAATCCAATCGTTATAAAAACATTAATCAGTTTAATAAGACTGAATATACCTGCTTTCTTTTCTTTCCTTAATCTTGCAAATGGTATCGCCGTAAATGCATCAATTGCAACAATCCCTGCAAACATTCTAATATAATCTTTATTATCAGGGTATTTCATAAATACTGAAACCGGCTCTATGAAAACATTAACAATAATCACGAAAACTACTGAAGTTAAAAGCAGGCTTATTAATGCAGTACTATATACTTTTTCCTCTTCCTCGCTTTTCTGTGAGAACCGGAAGAACCCTGTTTCCATACCATATGTCAGAATAACCAGCAGGAGTACCATCCATGCATATAATTCAGTAATAACACCGTAATCACTCGTATCTATGAATACTCTTGTATAGAAAGGAGTCATCACAGCATAATGCAGAAATCGTGGAATGATTGTACCCAATCCGTATATTAAAGTCTGACCTGCCAGCTTTCTGACTTCTCTCATCTCAAAATTTTGATCACAAATATAGCCTTAATGAATCAATATGGTAATCGTTACAGCCCCGCTCCGTAAAAATTATATAAATTGAAAACCAATAATATCGTGAATCGTTCAAAGTTAAATATCTTTGCATTCGGATCTGCCAAACGTTATTAACCAAAACAATTTTTTCATGAACATTATTAAAAAGAACATCATCATTCTGTTGGCGCTGCTTACCTTTATTTCATGCAGTACACCTTCAACAAATGAAAATACTCTCGTTTCAGTCAGAACGACTCTCGGTGATATCAAGCTAAAACTTTATGATAATACTCCCTTTCACAGGGACAATTTTATCAGGCTTGTAAATTCTCACATTTATGATGGGGTTTCCTTCCATCGTGTAATAAAGGAATTTATGATACAGGCCGGTGATCTTGCAACCAGTACAGGCTTTTCAGAAAAACAGCTTGATACCCTTAGCACATACACAATTCCTGCTGAGTTCAAAAAAGAGTATTTTCATAAAAAAGGAGCTCTTGCAGCAGCTCGTATGGGTAACGATGTTAATCCTGAAATGCGCTCATCAGGTACACAGTTCTACATAGTACATGGTGCCGTCTCCAGCTACGACGATTTAATTCTAACTGAAGAACACATAAACAGTAACATCAAGCAGGCTCTTTTCAATAAAATGATAAAATATATTGCTGACAGCGCTCGTCTTTCAGCTGTTCCTCTTCATGATGCAGAAGTACAGGAACTGGCTTCTTTGAAAATGTTTGATTATCTCACATCTACCCCCGATTTTAAGTATTCTGAAGAGCAGATCAATATATATACAACTATCGGGGGTGTACCACGACTCGACGGCACTTATACTGTATTTGGTGAAGTCGTTGAAGGTCTTGATGTTGTTGACAGAATCGCTGAAGTTCCAACAGACACAAACGATAAACCACTCAATGACATCAAGATAATCAAGATGAAAATAGTTCGTAAGTAACATTTTTTGAGTACAATAATAATGATAGAAAAAATTCAAAATCTACTTAATGAGATCTCTTCTCTCCGTATAACAAATTTTAATGAACTTGAATCATTTCGATTGAAGTTCCTGAGCAAAAAGGGATTAATATCTGAGCTTTTTGAAGAATTCAGAGCCGTTCCCCCTGCTGATAAAAAGGATGTGGGGCAGCAGCTTAATTATCTTAAAAACATAGCTTTTGAAAAATATAACTCCTGTAAATCATTGTTCCCTGTAACCACTGATACATCAGAGATAAATGATCTTACACGTCCTCCATTTCCCTATGCTTTAGGATCGCGTCATCCCATTTCAATTGTACGCAATGAAATAATTGAAATCTTTTCTAAAATAGGTTTTATTGTATCGGAAGGTCCTGAAATTGAGGATGATGATCATGTGTTTACCAAGCTTAACTTTGCACCTGAACACCCAGCTAGGGATATGCAGGATACATTTTATATTTCGAGAACTTCCTCCGAAGATTCCTGCCCTGATGATATCCTTCTGCGTACTCATACATCATCCGTTCAGGTAAGGGTTATGCAGAGTCAGAAACCTCCCATCAGGACTATTTCTCCCGGGAGAGTATTCAGGAATGAAGCCATCTCAGCCAGGGCTCATTGTATTTTTCATCAGATAGAAGGACTTTATATTGATGTAAATGTATCATTTGCAGACCTTAAGCAGACATTGCTATTCTTTGCCATGGAATTATACGGCAAAGAGACCAAAATAAGATTAAGACCATCATATTTCCCGTTTACCGAACCATCTGCCGAAATGGATGTAACTTGTAAAATCTGTGGCGGCAATGGATGTAACGTTTGCAAATATACTGGTTGGCTTGAGCTTCTCGGTTGCGGGATGGTCCACCCCAATGTTCTTGATGCCTGTAATATTGACAGTGAGAAATACACAGGTTTTGCATTCGGAATGGGTATAGAAAGAGCTGCAATGCTAAAATATGAGGTAAATGATCTTCGTCTTTATTTTGAAAATGATATTCGCTTTCTCGAGTTATTCAAAACTGCTTTTTAAGATTCCAAAACAATAAGTCATATTATATTGTTTTATAAATATATAATTTGCAGATGCAATGAAACAGCATGATATTTCGATACCGCTTTGTGATAAGTGTGCTTTTGAGACCGGTTCAATCTTCAAACACCTTACACATGAAGAGGTTGAAATACTAAATTATGAAAAGGACTACCGTCATTACAAACGGGGAGATGTTTTATATCATGAGGGTAACCGTATAAGCGGCTTTTACTGCGTAAACAGTGGAATAATCAAAGTATTTAAAACCGGTTTTGACGGTAAAGAACAGATAATCCGGTTTGCCAAAGCTGGAGATATCATAGCCTACCGTAGTGTACTTAGTAATGAGGTTGCATGTACTTCTGCTAAAGTTATTGAAGATTGCATGGTGTGTTTTATACCCTCTGAGATACTTATTTCCTTCATCAAATCCAATTCCACATTTGCCCTTGAATTGATGAAGCTTGCCTGTCACGAACTGGCTGAAGCTAATTCATTTATAACTGATATTGCTCAAAAGACGGTCAGGGAAAGGCTCGCAGAGATACTTCTTTTCCTTGTAAATTATTTTGGTCTGGATAGCCAGAATTATCTTCAGATTTCTCTTACCCGTGAGGAGCTGGCAAATATTGTTGGTACTGCCACTGAATCGGTGATCAGGTTGTTATCTGAGTTCAAGTCAGATAAACTGGTTGAACTTAACGGAAGAAAAATCAGGATAATGAACCGTAAGGGACTTGAAAAAATAAGTAATGTCTTTAATTAAACCATATCATCCGGAAATAAAAATATTATAGCATTACATATTAAAATAAACTACCGCTTATATTCCCTCGAAGCAGCTTTCCAAGGTGTTTGTATGCATGTTCGGTTGCTTCTCTTCCTCTTGGTGTTCTTTTAATATATCCTTCCTTGATAAGAAAAGGTTCATAAACCTCTTCAAGTGTATCACTTTCTTCTCCTACAGCCGTAGATATTGTATTTATTCCTACAGGGCCTCCGTTGAACTTTTCAATGATCGTAATAAGTATCTTGTTATCCATTTCATCTAGACCATGCTGATCAATACTTAGAGCTTTAAGGCCATATTTCGCAATCTCCATATCTATTTTTCCGCTTCCCTTAACCTGGGCAAAATCACGTATTCGCCGTAGCAGAGCGTTTGCAATTCTGGGTGTTCCTCTGCTTCTTTTCGCTATTTCTACGGCAGCATCATTGTCGATCCTTATATTCAGGATACCTGCAGATCTATTTACTATCCAGGTAAGGACTTCATGATCATAATATTCCAGATGAAATTTAATACCAAATCTTGCTCTTAGCGGGCTGGTAAGCAAACCTGAACGTGTTGTTGCTCCCACAAGTGTAAAATTATTAAGAGTCAGCTGCACCGACCTTGCACTTGGTCCTTTATCAATCATTATATCAATCTGAAAGTCTTCCATCGCTGCATAGAGGTACTCTTCAACAATTGGGCTGAGCCTGTGAATCTCATCAATGAAAAGAACATCTCTTTCCTGCAAGTTTGTGAGTAATCCTGCAAGATCTCCCGGTTTGTCGAGAACAGGACCGGAGCTAACTTTTAGATTTACCTGTAACTCGTTGCAAATGATGTTAGCCAGAGTTGTTTTACCCAGACCTGGCGGGCCATGTAAAAGTACATGATCGAGAGCCTCGCCTCTCTGTTTTGCCGCAGTAACAAAAACAACAAGATTTTCTATTATTTGCTGCTGACCTTTGAAATCATTAAAGCTGGCAGGACGCAGTTGCTTTTCAAATTCCTTATCAGATACCGTGAGGTTTTCTTTTCTGATGCTTAAATTATCTTCCATAAAGCAAAATAAACTATTTTATCAGTTTCACATCACTTTCGGGAAGGTTTATTCCAACTCCGTTAATGTTTGTTTCAACATCATTCCTGTAAGTAATTGTAAGAACAGTCATTCCTTCTTCATCAAATTTCTTCCATGTCTTTACCCGTAAGCCCGTTCTATAATTTTGTTGTTCCTTCCTTTTACCGTTCTCATAGTAATATAAATGCTGGCCATCCGGGTTACCCTGTACATAGTTACCCTTAAATTTTATCTTTTCGCCCGGGTAATATGATCTCCATATGCCATCTTTTAGTCCTATTATATATTTGCCCTCTTCAGTATTATCACCTGACTTGTATAGCCATTGGCCATTTTTTTCACCGTCTGCATAGTTTCCCTGTGCAATTACTTCACCTGTTTCAGCATATTCAATATAGGAACCATCACGTTCTCCCTGGAAGTATTCCTCTTCACGGAGCAGGGAACCATTACTATAATACCATTTCCATATACCATCTGGTCTGTTATTGTTATACGAACCAGTCTGTTCCGAATTGCCGTCAATACTATAGAATTTCCAAATTCCTGTTCTTCTGTTATCTTTATACTGACCCTCTGCTTTTATATTTCCCTTCGAATAATAGTCTTTCCATTTGCCATTACTATTACCAGCTTCATCTACAATTCCTTCCGATAATAGAAGACCATTATCATTATAAATAAATGCATTAGTAACCCTGCCATCACCTCCATATTCACGATGAATACCTACGGGTACATCATTCCTGAAAGGACCGCTGTAAACCAGTTTACCATCCTGACTATATCTGTTTACAACTTCTATATCCGGTTCGTCTTCAACCCTTGATTTGACAATTGAACCATTATCGTATAACATAGTGAGAGTAAGTCTTCCCTGTGTATCATATTCCTTATAATATCCATGAAGCTGGTCGTCTTTAAAAGTTCTTTCCGTTTTTATTGTTCCATTTGGATAAAATTCATTCCATTCTCCCTGTCTCTTTCCATTATTGTCTGTTCTGTTGATCCTTTCCCTTGAAATCAGAAAATCGTTATTATATTCCAGCAAAGTAATCACATTTCCTTCTTTATCATATTCCTTTGACAATCCTTCTTTTTTTCCATTATTATATACTATGGTCTGCTGTATTCTGCCATCAGGGAAATAAATATATGCCGTTCCTTCCTTCTTGTCACCTGCAAAGAGCTCTGTCGACCACAGGTAGACTCCCTCCACAACATCTTTTTTATATTTATAATAATAACCATTTTTCTTACCGAACAGGTAATTTATCTTTTCGATAGTGTCTCCAGTCTGATCATAAAAAACCCATATACTGTCTAACATGAAATTGCTTCTTTTACCTTCAGATTTCTTTACTCCGGTTACGTAATAGCTTTTCCATAATCCTTCAGGCTTTCCGTTCTTAATTATACCTTCGCTGGATATTGCACCATTGGGATATCTGAATACATGATATCCATCCGCAAGGTTTTCACCTGACTGAGCCGAAATAATACCACCCGCTATTAAAAATGCAATAATTATTATTATCCTATTCATAATCTAAAGATCTGTCTTATATATATATATATATCATTAAATTAATTCTCTTATGAGCTTTTCTTAAATTACTTTCATCTATTCTCTTCATGTTTTTATGAACATAGATAATAATTAATTATTTTAAATTCTATAATATTTATGATAATGAATATATACTGTTAATAGTGTTCAAACAAAATTCAGATTTTAATTGTTTTTTTCATAATTATTATCGGACAAACATCTTTTTAACAACTCAAAAAACATACCGTTTTTGATAATCAAATAATTAACGAAATGATTAACAATTGTTAAGATATCATTGTTAATACATAAGTGGATACAAAATTAAGTGTTTTGAGGTTCATTTCCGGTTTATAGGCTGGTTTTATTTTATTAAAAATATAGTTGTTAAATTAATAAAGGGTCAAAAACTTACTTTTGGGCTGAGATATGAATAGTTATAAAATTTAATAAATAAGATATTATATATGTTCTTAACAATGATTTGGAAAACAGTAAGAAATTTTATATTAGACGACTATGTAATGCAAGTTTAATATTTTATGAGTACTTGGAATCAATAACATAATCTTATTGATTTTCTTCGTTAGCCCCTGACCCTAAAGGGTGCGAAGAACCGACTCCGCGAAGCGGAGGAGCTCGGCGCAGCCAAAATCAATTACTCCCTTTAGGGTTGGGGCAAATAATTGATTTTCAAGCACTAGTTTATTTTTGTTATTGATTACCGATAGTCATATAATATTTTATTGTATGGGTAAGATGCTTATGTAATAAAGATAAAAGTATATTTTTTTCTTTTATTTAATCAATTATATTAATTTGCGTATGCAATAATGAAATGCAAACAAAAAAGATGAAAATAGCAATTGCATCTGATCATGCCGGATATTACCTTAAAGGAAAGCTTATTAAATATCTGGTCAGAGAAAAGTATGAAGTCAAGGATCTTGGATCTTTTACAAGTGATAAGGTCGATTATCCAGATTTTGGTCATCTTCTTGCCAAGGTTGTTTTAGGAGGTGAATTTGAGCTGGGAATTTCGATATGCGGGACAGGTAATGGTATTAATATGACTGTGAACAAGCATCAGGGCATAAGAAGTGCATTATGCTGGAGCGAGCAGATAAGCCGTTTGGCCAGGGCTCATAACGATGCCAATATATGTGCTTTACCCGGAAGATTTATTACTGAGTCCGAAGCATATCTTATAGTAAAGACTTTTCTGAATACCTCATTCGAAGGGGGCAGACATAAAACAAGAATTAGCAAAATTCCATTAAAGATGTACTGATATGCTTTCAAATTCATGCAGATACGCTATAAGGGCAGTGATTTATCTTGCCAGTCAAAAGGATGAAAATGTAAAAACAGGAATAAAACAGATTTCAAAGGATCTGGATTTACCTACACCTTTTCTTGCAAAAATTCTTCAGCAGCTTGCCAGACAGAAAATTCTCAGGTCTACAAAAGGACCTCATGGTGGTTTTTCGCTTCTTAAAGATCCCAGAGAGATAACATTGCTTGATATAATAAATACTATTGACGGAGATGGCATTTTTACAAATTGTGTAATTCACAATGAGACTTGTATTTCAGTAGACGAAAGCAGAAAAGCATGTCCTGTTCATTCTGACTATTCAAGAATAAGAACACTACTGATTGATTTATTCCAATGCAGAACTATATATGATCTGGCAGGAATTGCTAAAAAGTCAGAGAAAATAACTATTTAAAATCTTTGGTGTGCGCTGGGTGGGTGGTGTTTGATCAAACCATCAACCGGCAAGTGGTAACGAGCAACTTGAGTTATTAAGCATTACTGTTATCAAAGGGTGATGTTATTCATCGATCTTTGTAATATGGCTTATAGAACAACCATAAAAAAAGAGCTGCAGCTATTCCAGCTGTATTGAACATTAAATCCAGAATTTCTCCTCTGCGGTTTATTATTTCAATTCCTGATTGCAAGATCTCTATTATACTACCGAAGCAAAAAGGAACAAGAGCCGCCAGAATCAGTTGTCTTGTATTGACCAGTGAATTACGGTGTTCAATTATTATAACAGACATAAAAAGGAAATAGAATCCAAAATGAGCCATTTTATCTATATATGGAATATTGATAAAGCCAACCCTGCCAAATGTATGTGAACTGGTGAGGCTTAAGAACAAAATCACAAGAGCAACAATTATTGAGAATATATTATTTTTTATCATTTTTTTTGTTTGGTGTAAATATAGTTATTTGATTGACTATTTATTTTTACATTTACTGATTGCATCTTTTATTAATGGCAGGCATATATATTCACATACCATTTTGCAAAAAAATTTGTTCATATTGTGATTTTTATCACATTCTTTCAACTGGCGATCATGATTCTTTTATAAAAGCTCTTCTTAGTGAAGCTGAGATGCGTAAAGATTATACCCGATCTGAAGAAATTTCAACTATTTACATTGGAGGAGGAACCCCGTCAGTACTGTCAGTCAAAGAGGTTAAAACAATTTTTGATTGTTTATACAGAAATTATTCAGTTAATAAAAATTGTGAAGTAACCTTTGAAATGAATCCTGACGATGTGAATGTACCTTATTTGCTTGGTTTAAATGAACTTAGTGTTAACAGGATCAGTCTGGGCATACAATCATGGAGGGATAAAGATCTTACAATGCTTAACAGAAGACATGATTCGGCTCAGGCGGAAACGGCCCTGAAAGATGTTTTTAAATCCGGATTTGATAATGTAAGTGTAGATCTGATATACGGAATACCGGGACTGGGTACAGTTGACTGGGGAAGGAATATTGATATTACATTTTCATATAATATTAAACATCTGTCGGCATATCATCTTACCATAGAGGAGGGAACTCCGCTTGCCAGGATGAAGAAGAAAGTTATAATTGAAGAAATTGATGAAGAAGAGAGCAACTCTCAGTTTAATTTACTTGTGGAAAAGGCAATAAATGCAGGATTTATTCAATATGAAATATCAAATTTCGCAAAACCAGGATATTTCTCAGCTCATAATACAAATTACTGGAAACAGGTAAATTATCTTGGCCTCGGACCATCAGCGCATTCATTTAACGGGTATTCACGCCAGTGGAATATTAGCGACATGAAAGGCTATATTAAGGCAGTTAATTCGGGGAATCAGTTTTTTGGCAGGGAAGAAATTGACAATAAAACCCGGTTTAATGAGTATATAATAACATCTCTAAGGACAATGTGGGGTATTGATCTTGAGTATGTTGAAAAAACTTTTGAAAAGGAAGGCTATGATTATATTCTGAATATGGCAGATAAATTCATAAATTATGGCCTCATGAGAAAGGAAGAAAATGCCCTGATACTTACGAATCAGGGCAAAATGATATCTGATAATATTATTTCTGAGTTTATGCTAACGGATAGCGAATGATTATCTTGTTGTCAGCATAAAAGTTGTCCGGCCTATTATATTGTTCTCAAGATATAGTTCAACGCTATAATTTCCGATAATAAAGTCACCTGTATTGTCGAGAAATATACACATTTCAATATCCTGGTTCATGTAATCAACCAGACGGCTTGCGGAATAGATCATATTTTTTCCCCTGTAGTCGAAAAGATTATCAGAGCTGGGCGTTATTAAAAGGGAATCTGGTCTGATAACTCTCATAAATACTTCTTTTTCGCCTGCCATTGCCAGGGGATTCTCGCGAAGAGTAAAGCATATTCTGAGTTTATCGAGCAACTTGATTCTGGAAGTCTCTTTTCTTTTTCTGTTCAATAAGGCTGCAACAATATCCTTTGCCTGAATTACAGAAGCAATTTCAACCTTAGTTCCCAGTTCTTCTTTTACCCTGGAAAGTTCAACGTTAGTATTTTGAACATCTGTCATTTGTTGTCGGATATCAGTATTTTCTGCAACAAGTTGTTTATTTCTGGAGTTAAGCGAATCGATCTGCACGATATAGCTTTTCATTATTTCTCTCATGGTCGTGATTTCGCTTCTGTATTTTTTGATCAGCTGTACATTTGATGCATTTATTGATAGTAACTGAACAATTCTGTTTTTTTCTTTATCCAGGTTTGCCTGCAGGCTGTCGTTATTTGTCTTCATTGTATCGTATGCGTGAACCATCATACGCAGTTCATTTGCGAGGGAATCCTTTTCGTGAGTAAGAATTGCTTCCATCTCAACCATTTTACTTTTCTGATCGAAATACATTACGACAATAAAGATCAATGCTGCTGCCAGTATAATGGATGTAGCAATCATAGCTATAGGAACATTCTTTTTCTCTGTCGCTTCTGTCTGGATGTTGTTTGTGATGTCTGTCATTTATTTATGAAATTTTTTCAGGTACAAAAATAATAATATCCTTATAATCTTTATATAATCCGATTCATTGATTAAATTTACATCACAACCGTATATTGTTAATTTATTAATATTCAATTATATGAGTGGTTTTTTCGGTGTGGTTTCAAAGACCGATTGTGTGGAGGATGTATTCTATGGTACTGATTATCATTCTCATTTGGGGACAAAACGAGCGGGGATGGTTTTTATTGTTCCGAATAAGGGATTCCGCCGGTCAATACATAATCTTGAGAATGCCTATTTCCGGAACAAATTTGAAGATGAATTAAGCGGTTTCAAAGGAAATTCAGGTCTTGGAGTAATCAGCGATACTGATCCCCAGCCTATTCTTTTTAATTCTCATCTTGGACGTTTTGCAATTGTAACTGTAAGCAGACTTTTAAACATAGAAGAGCTCGAAAGCAGATTTTTAAGTAAGAAGTACCACTTTACCGAGAATTTTGAAGGTAATATTAATCCCACTGAGGTAGTGGCAAATCTTATCTGTGAAAGAGACAATTTTGTTTCTGGTATAGAAAATGTTTTTGACAGCATAAAAGGTTCATGTTCAATTATGATTCTTACGGAAAGCGGGATAATTGCCGCACGGGATAAGCTTGGTCGTACTCCTGTTGTGGTTGGCAGAAAGAATGGAGCTTATGCCGCTGCTATTGAGTCAAGCTCATTTCCAAACATTGGATATGATGTCGAATATTATTTAGGTGCGGGAGAGATTATACAGATCGATTATGACGGGATAAAAACTCTAAAGGAACCTGGCGACAAGATGCAGATATGTGCATTTTTGTGGGTTTATTATGGTTATCCCCCATCATTCTATGAAGGAATTAATGTTGAGGAATGTCGCTACAGATGCGGTGCTTCGCTTGCAAGGCGAGACACGGTCAGGGCCGATTTTGTTTGTGGTATTCCCGATTCGGGAGTGGGACATGCAATAGGTTACGGAAACGCAAAGGGTATTCCCTATAAACGAGCATATTCAAAATACACACCCACATGGCCACGCAGTTTCATGCCACAAAATCAGGAACTGCGTGATCTTGTGGCAAGAATGAAGCTGATACCCAACAGGGCTGTTATTGAAGGTAAAAGCATGGTTTTTCTTGATGACAGCATTGTAAGAGGTACACAATTAAAGGATAATACAATAGACCTTAGAAGATCCGGTGCTGCGGAAGTTCATATGAGGATAGCCTGTCCGCCTCTTTTGTTTCCCTGTATATTTCTTAATTTTTCACAATCACGATCACCACTTGAACTGGCTGGACGAAAGGCCATTGACCAGTTGGGGGGAGATGATGAAGATATAAGGGAATATTCTGATCCTGACTCTGAAAAGTATAAGAAGATGGTAGAAAAAATTGCAAAAAATCTTGATCTTGATTCTTTGGTGTATCAGCGCCTTGACGATCTGATAGCAGCCATTGGACTGCCAAAAGAGAAACTCTGCACGCATTGCTGGGATGGTACGGGGTATTATTAGACGGGCTTCAGGTGACAGGCTTCGGGCAACATGCAACAAGTAAATTCAGACATAATTATGTAAAGATCAGATAAATTTATTGATATGAAATATGTTGGAGCTCATGTAAGTGCAGAAGGCGGAGTAGAAAATGCCCCGTTAAATGCAAATGCAATAGGTGCCAGGGCGTTTGCCCTTTTCACAAAAAATCAGAGACAATGGTTCTCCAGCCCACTGACAAATAAAAACATATCGGAATTCCGTGCAAATTGTGAAAAGTTTGATTATAACCCATTTCAAATATTACCACACGACAGCTATCTGATTAATCTGGGTCATCCGGAAAAGGAGCCACTCGGGAAGTCAAGAGCCTCCTTTCTTGATGAAATGAAGCGTTGCGAAGCGCTTGGTCTTGACAGATTAAACTTCCATCCCGGAAGCCACCTTAATAAGATAGATATTGAAGAGTGTCTTAAAAGAATTGCAGAATCAATTAATATTACCCTTGACAAAACAAAAGGCGTTATTGCTGTGATCGAAAACACTGCCGGCCAGGGTACCAATCTTGGCCACACATTTGAGCAGATAAGGTATATTATTGAATATGTTGAGGATAAATCGAGAGTTGGCGTTTGCATCGATACATGCCATGCATATACTTCAGGTTATGATGTGAAATCAGAGGAGGGTTTTAAGGAGACATTCGAAAAATTTACAGAAGTCATAGGTTTTGAGTATCTTAAAGGAATGCACCTTAATGATTCCAAGAAAGATTTGGGAACCAGGGTTGACAGGCATGAAACTCTTGGTAACGGTTTTCTTGGAGTTGATGCTTTTATTACACTTATGAATGATGTCAGATTTGACAATATGCCTCTTATCCTTGAAACTCCGGAAGAATCATTATGGGAAGCTGAAATAAAGAAATTATATTCTCTGGTAAAAAAGAATGAACCGCAAAGTCCGCAAAGGTATAATTCAAAGAACGCAAAGGATTAATTACCAATGTTTTGACTTTGCGAGCTTTGCTCATATTTATCCGCCGTATCCGTCAATCGGCGGAGAAGGCGGATTTTGCGCTCTTTGCGGTTAAATAAGACTTTTTCAACAGCCCCGTATTAAAACTTAGTTCATTCTTTTAGCTTGGAATCAATTAGCTTTTGTGTTGAAGGATCTTTTAGCTTTTCCTTGGTGGCTTTATAACCTAAATTATAAACGTCTTCAGCCTTTTCCGGATCGAGTATCTTGTAGTTTTTTAATTCGATAGGAGCAATGAAAAGATCAAATTTTCTGGATTTTTCCGTGACTTCTTTTGACATACTTAACATAAATGTACGTTCTGCAATCTGGGCGAGACCGGCGATATTCTCTTCATAACCAGTAGGATTTACAAAGGATCCGATTATTAGTTTACATTGGTCTTCAATGGGTTTAACCGGTAGATTATCCAGCACTCCCCCGTCAACGTAATATATATTATTAATTATTACAGGTTTAAATAAAATCGGTATGCTTGCAGATGCAATCACCGGATTAAGTAATTCACCCTCTGAGAAATATACAATTTTACCATTATTAAGATCGGTTGCAGTAATGTAGAGAGGTATTTTAAGTTCATCAAATTTTTTTGCCCGGAGATTATCTCTCAGAATACGTACAATTCCTGAGATTTGCAATAATCCTTCCCTTGGAACAGTAGGCCTGATGTAGTGAAGCCTGCTGTTGGAATTCATAATGTTCAGGATCTCCCTTGGTTTATATCCATCGGCATACATAACTCCGGCAAGTGCTCCGGCGCTTGTTCCGGAAATAACATCAGGATTAATTCCGGCTTCATTTAGTGCCTGCAAAACGCCCAGATGGGCAAATCCCCTTGCCCCTCCGCCGCTGAGGACCAAACCCACATTATATTTTACACCAGGCATAGTAGATATTAGCTAACTATCGGTTTTCAGATCATCTCTGTAGCTTTTAATACTCACATCATCAAAGAACAAAGATCAGGCAAATTTAATCAATGATAAAGTAATTTACGGCATTAATGTATAAGCATTATTTCTTAAGTATTTCCTTAAATTTGAAAGGGAGTAGAAAAACAATCAATAATTAAAAATTAAATGACATGCAGTTTCTTCTTATAGCTTATGATGGGACCGATCAGGAAGCATTTAACCGCAGGATGAATGCCAGACCTGAACATTTTAAGAAGATCAGTAAACTGAAAGAAGCCGGAGAGTTCCTTTTTGGTGGAGCTATTCTTGATGAAAATGACACAATGATCGGATCGATGATCGTTTATAATTTTCCCGACAGGGCTGCACTTAATGAACGGTTAAAGGATGAGCCCTATATCTGCAGAAACGTCTGGCAGAAAATTGATATTAAACCATTCCGGCTTGCAAGAATAGAATAAGATCTGGATTGATAATAATTTGGGGAAAAAAGATAATTCTGATTAAATTTATGCCAAACCAAAACAAGAGAAAATGGCTTTTACTTTACAGCCCGGCCAGAAGGCAATAGATTTCACCCTTCCCTCCACGGACGGGAGAGAATACAGCCTGTCAGATTTTGATAACTATAAATATCTGGTGGTTTTCTTTACATGTAACCATTGTCCTTATGTAATTGGATCAGATGAAGTTACAAGAGTTATAGCTGAAAAATACCAGACACTGGGAGTAGCTTTTGTCGGAATAAATTCAAACAGTGAGCACACCTATCAGGAGGACAGCTTCCCGAATATGGTTGCGAGAATGGAGAGATATAAGTTTCCGTGGATTTATCTGTATGACAGGGATCAAAAAATAGCCAGAGCATATGGTGCTTTACGCACTCCTCATTTTTATGTATTTAATGAAGCAAGGATCCTTGTCTATACCGGAAGAGGTGTTGATAATCCGCGTGATACCTCGAGGATGACAGTAAATAACCTTGATATTATTCTGGAGGAGCTCACTGCAGGAAAACCGATATCAGTACCAATGACAAATCCGATAGGATGTAACATTAAATGGGAGGGCAAAGATGGACACTGGATGCCACCGGAAGCATGTGATCTTGTATAAATAAAACATTTTGTATATTTATTGTACTAAAAAAACTAAAAGCATGTAATAGTGTTACACGTCAGAAAAATAAGCCGTTTTATTATACCGGTTTTACTGGTAGTCGTTTTTTGTTTTGTTTCAAATGCAACACTGAACCAGCATTATCATAAATTATCATCAGGACTGGTTGTAAAACATGCTCACCCGTTTGATAAGGGGGATATCGGTAATCCTTTTCAGGAACATCAGCATTCTACATCTGAATTTTATTTGCTGGAGCAGATCTCCAATATTGTATTCTGGATTTATTTATTTATATTTTTAATTGCTTCATGCTTACTTACTGGTGAAATAATTATTTTTCCTCTCCTCATAACTCATAAAAAAAGAGATATTTATTTTTTAAAACACTATCGGGCCCCTCCCTGTACCTCCTATTAGTTTTTTGATTACAGATCAAATAATCAGGCATTTAATAAAATATCTGTTGTATCTGAATTACAAATTATATCAGAGGTATAAAAATGAAAAACAGGTTAGCAGTTTTTACTATCATATTATTACTGATCCCGGGCCACTCGCTTAAAGCTCAGAATGAACCTTTATAGCACTGCGAGAGTCAGCTTTCAGGAAATGATGTGGTTTTAATTTTATCCTTACCTTTAAGGAACGGGATAAACTGAGAAATAAAATTATATTATGATGAAAACACGAACTTCAATATTCTTTATTCTTGTGTTGAATATACTGGTAATCAATGGTATTGCCCAGACAATGACATTAAAACTCTGGCCTCAGGGAATCCCCGGGTCAAAAACAGACGTAACCTATACCGACAAGATTACAATTGTTGATGGAATGATGACACGTTGCGAGAGAGTGACTGATCCGGATCTGACGATTTTTCTTCCTCCTGCAGACAGAGCAAACGGCACAGCAGTTTTAATCTGTCCGGGTGGAGGTTATGCTGCCCTGGCTTTTGATCACGAAGGAAATGCCATTGCAAAATGGTTGAATGATAATGGCATTGCAGGGATTATTTTGAAATATCGTCTTCCTTCGGATCAGATAATGGAGAATAAGTCTGTTGGTCCGTTACAGGACGCACAGGAAGCTATGCGGATTATACGGCGTAATGCTTTGACTTGGAATATTGATCCTCAGAAGATCGGAGTGATAGGTTTCTCGGCGGGAGGCCATCTGGCATCAACTATTTCGACACACTATGCAGAAAAGGTATATGATGTAAAGGACAACACGAGTGCACGTCCTGATTTTTCGTTGCTTATATATCCGGTTATTTCATTTGACACAACATTTACTCACAGGGGTTCAAGGAATAACCTTATTGGCATGAAACCAGATGATAATTTGGTAAGGCATTTTTCAAACGACTTGCAAATCACAGGTGATACTCCACCGGCTTTTCTGGTTCATTCGGCGGATGACCGTGCAGTTCCTGTTATGAACAGTATTTCTTATTTTAAAGGATTGCAGAAATTCAGCATACCATCCGAGCTACACATTTTTCAGAAAGGCGGGCATGGTTATGGACTGGCAACTGACAGGGGCACAGAATCATCGTGGCCGACACTGTGTATTAAATGGCTAAATTTATTATTTAAATGAAAATGAGTATCGGTAATCAATAATAATAGGTCATATAACAAACGGGTATATTTATTAAAGTATTAATATTCAATTATTTAAATTATTTTTCTTTTTAACCCCCTTTCCCGTTTCCCCCAAGGGGGAAAAGGCTTTATTCAGTGCTCCTTCCCCCTGGGGGAAGGCCGGGATGGGGGTAATGATAATAAAAAAGTGCGCTTGAGTTATTATTGAAAACCGATAGTCATATAAATGAATAAAGACTGGGAATAGTGTTATATAAACCCTTAAGGGAGTATGATGGCAGATACAAATCATATTGGATTTGATAATGAGAAATACCTCCGGGAGCAGACAAATGCTATTCTCGAAAGGGTGAACCGGTTTAACCATAAACTCTACCTGGAATTTGGAGGTAAGATTTTATATGATTATCATGCAGCAAGAGTGCTGCCGGGATTTGATCCGAATGTTAAGATGCGGCTTTTGAAAATATTAAAGGACAAGATTGATGTAATCCTGTGTATTCATGCAGGTGATATTGAAAGAAAAAAGGTAAGAGCCGATTTTGGAATTACTTACGATGCTGATGCATTAAAAACCATTGATGATTTCAGGGAATGGGGGATAGATATTACGGCTGTGGTCATTACTCGTTATCAGAATCAATCACCTGCACGAGCCTTTAAGAACAAGCTTGAACTGAGGGGAGTAAAAGTATATTTACATTATCCCACAA
This sequence comes from uncultured Rikenellaceae bacterium, assembly GCA_964596715.1. Classification (GTDB taxonomy): domain Bacteria; phylum Bacteroidota; class Bacteroidia; order Bacteroidales; family VadinHA17; genus LD21. Next base: position 2,561 of record CAZQVL010000017.1, on the reverse strand, counting down.
AAGGGTATCCTGCTGATATTGACCTGATTGTTAGCGATCAGGGTTATGGTGCAAACGAATACATCATGACCACAAATCCTATTGTGATAGTTACCGGACCAGGGCCGGGCAGCGGTAAACTTGCCACCTGCCTGAGTAATCTTTACCAGGAGTATAAAAACGGAGTTAAAGCCGGATATGCAAAATTTGAAACATTTCCAATCTGGGACCTGCCTATCGATCATAAGGTAAATATTGCCTACGAAGCTGCCACTGTTGATCTGAAAGACAAAGTTATGATTGATGAATATCATTTGAGAGCTTATAATATAAAGGTTGTGAATTATAACCGTGATATAGAAGCATTTCATTTGCTTAAAAGGATCATTGAGAAAATAACAGGCGGTGAGTCTATGTATCAATCTCCAACTGATATGGGAGTAAACCGGGCAAGTTCAGGTATAGTTGATGACAGTATAATCTCAGAAGCATCACATCAGGAGATTATAAGGAGATACTTCAGGTGTGCCGTGGAATATATTATGGGTATCGTGGATAAAGACACCCTTAACAGGATTGTTAAGATCATGAATAAAATAGGTGCGGTAGTCGAGGACCGAAAAGTGGTCTTGCCTGCCAGAGAAGCTGCAAAAGATGCTGAAAGAAGTGGAAAAGGCAATGCAGGAATCTTTTGCGGAGCCGCTATTGAATTGCATGATGGGACAATTATAACAGGCAAAAACTCACCACTGATGCATGCATCTTCAAGTCTGATTTTAAATGCCACCAAACACCTGGCCGGACTTCCTGATAATATGTACCTTCTGCCTAAAAACGTTATTGATTCGGTAACCTATTTGAAAAAAGATATATTGGATGGCAAAATGGTTAGTCTCGATGTGGAAGAAACATTGATTCTGCTCGGTATAAGTGCTTTATCTAATCCGGCAGCGCAAATGGCGTTGGAGAACCTGAAATGGTTGCGTGATTGTGAAGTACATCTTACCCATATTCCTACCCCGGGCGATGAAGCAGGATTACGAAAATTAAAGGTAAACCTGACATGCGATCCTGAATATTCAAGCAAGAGCCTTTTCATAAGCGGTTGAGCGATAATGTGTTCAACTCCGGCTTTTCACAATCTGAATTTTAAAGCCATAAATATGGATAACTATCTGAAAAAGTTAATCGCAGGGGGTGAAAATCAACATCTTGACTTCAAATACTGTATTTCTGACAGTAGAAAGATTGCAAGGACATTATCAGCCTTTGCAAACAGCGATGGCGGGAGATTGCTTATCGGAGTAAGGGATAACGGAAGTATAGCCGGAATTAAATCGGATGAAGAATATTATATGGTTGAAACAGCTTCTCAACTTTTCTGTCGGCCCAAAATTTCTTTTAGCATAAAACAACATATAATGGGAGATAAGTCCGTACTGGAGGTTATAGTGACCAGAGGAAATAAAAGACCATATCAGGCTAAAGATGAAAACGGGAAGTGGCATTCATATTTCAGGCACCACGATCAAAACCTTGTAGCAAATAGAGTATTGCTTCAGGTCTGGAGAAAAGAGGGAAAGAGATCCGGTGTAATGGTAAAATTCGGTAAGGTTGAAAATTCTCTGATGGAATATCTTGGGAAAAATGGATCAATTACGTTATCAAAGTTCAGAAAGATTGCCCGGATTACTTCATACAGAGCTGAATCGATATTAGCAAATCTTATTTTATTCAAAGTCATAATCATGAAAGCATCAGAAAAAGGATTCAGCTATGAACTTAATCCGGCTGAACCCATTAACTTAGATTGCGAAAACCAATAGTCTTGATCACCTTAGGCCGGAGTAAAATGATCATTGATATAAATATTTAACCATCAAGTTTCCACTACGGGATTTAATCATTCCCAGCCGCTCTTTATTCCATGCTTTGCTACGTATCCGATGGCTTCAATTTCATAGATTTTACCGTCTCTGATTTTGAAAATATGAGCAGCCGGCAGATCGAATGGCCCCCAATTATTAGGTCTTTCGGTGATTCCGGGTACACCTGTGATCTTCATTACTTTAGGCTCTCCGTTATGAACGAATATGGAATAGGCAAACACCAGCCCCATTTCCTCATCCACAGCAATAAAACGCCGGCGATTGATATCGGTGATATAGCTCATCACGCCTGTACTGAGCTGATCGCTGCAGGTCATCCTTCTGAAAACCGAGAAATCATCCTTTTCTGCCTCCTCAGGCGGTTGATCCTGATAATTTGCGGTTATTGTACCGTTTTCGCGTCGCTGGGATTTATCGGCAAACGGGGCAATTTTTCCGTTATCCTGAACAATGGCTTCATAATACGAATTGGCAATCTTCAGCATCTCTTCCCGCGGTACCCGTTCAGAGGATTTCACCGGCTCAAGCAATCCCGGTCGCACTTGTGACATATTGGGATGCAGTGGCTGATCACCAGAGTGAATCACCAGATGATCGATCTCAGTGATCTTGCCATCGATAACCTTCAGGCGAGCACCCAGGATAGTGGATTTATTGTTCTCCTCGATGACTCCCATGAATCCGATTTGCCCG
>CAZQVL010000016.1:0-63783 GCA_964596715.1 uncultured Rikenellaceae bacterium | reverse complement strand
GCAGTAAGATTTTCTATTCTTGTTAAATCATATATATATGAACCATTTGCATCTAACGGTTAGTATAAGAATAGTAGCCAATTGCGTGGCACTTTTCTGTCAAGTTACACCAAAGTTGAAGCGGGCTACAACAATTGAATTTACTACTATCTCGGCTATTATTTTTATACATTGTTAGCGTTTCGTACAATTTTCATACAACCTGCTTTCCATAATAAATGAGTTTATTGATAATGCACTTCAAAGAAATGCTTACCAAAAGTAATAAGCTTATCTCTTTCTATATATTTTCATACTTTAATTTTTCCAATTCTTTAAGTTTCTCCATTGCATTAAAGTTGTCCGAATCCAACTCCAGTGATTTACGATAGTTATTAATTGCCAGGTCATACTGTCTGTTTTCCATATAAGCTTCGCCAAGGCTATCATAAACATTGGATGATTCAGAATATGCTTCAACATTGAGACGGAAAAGAGCAATGGCCTCTTCTACCTGGCCGCTATAGAGATACTCATATCCAAGGTTGTTCATTTGTAATTCTGTGAACAAAGGAGTAGCAGGATGATCTTTGTTGAATTCATAATAATAATCCACCGCTGCCTCTACATTTTCTTCACCTAACACTTCCAAAAAACTAGGATCCATGTTCTGGTGCACTTTCCAATATTCATTTAAGTGATATCTGGGTTTTCTACACAGATAGATTGGGTTATTGTTCTCTTGAGGCAAGCAATATGGATGGGTGAAAACACCCTCTAGGGTGACTACTTCAAATATATCAACAAGTTCATCCTTGGATAACCCAACCGATACATATTGAACTTTAAAATTATGGATTCTGAGTGATTCAAAATAGTACCATCCATAAAGACTTATAGGTTCTGGCAGGTCGTATTTCTTTCCAAATACATGTATGGCGCTGGCCTGACCATAACTCTGAGTTAGTATACCGGTTTCCTCCTTTGACTCAGAAGTGACTTCTTTGTATATACTTGCAACCTGGTACACCATTTCAGGCCAGCCAAAACGGTCTGCAACATGATGGGGCAATTCATTGTAACTTGATGCCTCTGTACGAACCCCCGCATTCACATTAAAAAACGACGCATAATCCACAAATTTTTCTATAGGAAGAATGGGCACCAACATGGGAATCAGCGGCAAACTAAAAATAACATAGACAATGGGAATTGCTATATGAACAAATTTTACTCTGGTTTTTCGAATATCAAATTTATTCAAGAGTTCTTCGATCTTGACCGAGCCCACAGAAAACAATACCGAGTACATAGGTAACAGAAAATAAAATTTTACTCCAAGAAAATAGAACAGAAAAAAGAGGATGACATACATTAACCCTAACAATCGAAAGGTTTTCCATTTTGCCGAGAAAAGAAGCAAACCCAGTCCAGTTGCCCAAACCGGAAATCCCCAAACGTCGTTTGGTAGTATCTGGCTCCATAAAAATTCCGGGAACGTCGCCGAATAGGCAACACCACCGGAATAACCAGCTAAAAAATTAAGATAGTACCAGCCATGTTGTGATTGCCATATTAAGAAAGGTATTAAGAAAACCAGGGCTGTTGCACCGGCCAGCCAGATACATTTGCTTTTAAAATACACTCTTTGTGGTACAAGCCATAGAGATACAAATGTAGCCAGACCAAAAGCCAGGATGCTTAGCTTATTGAGAAGACCAACACCTATAACCAAACTAAAAAGGATCCATAACTTTTGATTGTCCTCCTTCACGATTCTTACTAAAAGGTAAATTGCAAATACCTGTATCAGAAAATCGAGACTATCATAAGTAAACAATGCCCCAAAGGGCAAAAATCCGGAGAAAAACATGAACAAGCCGGTTAACATAATGGCATATTTTCTTCCACCCAGTTTTCTTGTTATAAGGCAGGCAATCAAAAGTGATAATGCCCCGCAAAGTGCGGAGGCAAAATGCAGCGATTTTATGGATTCACCGAAAACGGCAGTGAATATGTTTAAAAAAACAGGTGTAAGTGGCAGTATATCCAGATTCCCAAAGCTATGCAAGTCGCTTATGGATAGATAGTACAATTCATCCCTGAAATATCCGTATTCGGGATGCAGCAAATGGAAAAGTATCTTAACTAAAACAAAAAAGCTAATGATGGTATATTCGCTAAAAAGGTACCGGCTATTGAATAGCTTTTTCATGAGTAATTTAAAATGCGTTCAAGTGAATTCAATATAATACGGGTTTCAACTTAAAACAAGTACTAATAAATATTCAAGTCTTTAAAAAAACAATTCTTGAATTTAAAGTTAAATCATTGAATATATCTTTTTGAAGTTAAAATTAATCTTCTTCCTACTTTCTTGTATGAACGCTAACGTTTAGGTTAAATGCAGTCTACCGTCGGCGGATTGCATTTGAACCGTTTGTTATAAGCAGGCCATATTATAGATAGGCTTAATAATTAATGTTTGTTCTGAATAAATTGTAAATACGTCAGTTGATTTCTTAGCTTTTACGAATAAATAATATCTATAGTTGATTTGATTAATCAAATTTATATGGCAAATTCATTTTTCTGGCAATTTCTTGAAACCTAAATTCGTTACGCAGAGGATCAAACATTGGATGCAAAAGATAAGTCACATTTGGATTATGTTCCTCATAAGCATGTTCCGTCCATTCTAATGCAAGTTCATTATCTCCTGCCATAATATATCCAAAAGCAATTTCAATAGGATTGACATAGGTGGTTTTTGATAGCCTTACAAGAAAATCAGCGCCATTTTGCATTGCACCACAATAACCTGCTTTAGCATGACCCTCATTAAATTTTAGTATAATTTCTTCGTCATGGAGTAGTCTCGCACCTTTCATCCAGTTTTCTAATGCGTCATTGAATCTTTCAGTAAAGTGAAATGCATATGTGAGTGTCCAAAGAGTTCCTATATTCGACGGCTCCTGCTTAAGTAGCTCACTCAATTTAACAATAACATCATCATACCTGTGAAGAGTTAAAAGTACTAAACCATGAAGCATTTTTAACAGAGGATTTATAGGATCCAACGTAATGGATAACTCAATCCCTTCTATCGCTGCTTCTAATCTCCCAAGAATTAAAGAAAGTTGAGAATTATATGCATGCGCTTCTGCATGGTTGGGATTAAGTTCAATGGTTTTCTTAAATTCCTTTTCACCCTCTTCCCAGTTCCACATCCCCCAGGTATTCAGTACAGCGAGGCTGTAATGTACTTCTGGACAGGCACTATCAAGTTCAAGAGCTTTCACCGCTGCTTCAAACGCTTTAGGTCCTGCCTCTGCAGGTGATGCAATTCCTAACTGCTGTCGCCCAAGCCAGATATTACAAATACCTGCATAAGCAAGAGCGTATTTTGGATCTTTCACCTTTGCCAACTCAAAATACTGCATTGCAGTATCAAGGTTATTCTTAGATAGCTTTCTCGCGTTGAACTGACCTTTCAGATAAGCATCGTATGCTGAAAGCTCTGTTGTTGGTATTTTCTCAATAAGGTCTCTTTCCTGAGGTGTGATGATAGCATTTAGTTCTTTTGTTATAGCTTCTGCAATCTGACTTTGTATATTGAAGATATCTTTAACCTCATTTATTTCCTGCTGATAGGATTCTCCCCAGAGATGGTTTTCCTTTGCTGCCATAATTAGCTATGTCCTTAAACGAAAAGCATTACCATATTTTTGTCCACTGCCTTCCACGATGTAGTTTACTCCAAGTTCCTTTGCAATTTCAGGGATTGATTTAGTTTGATTCCTGTATCGTTCCACAGAAGTACGGGAAATTACTCGTAGGGCTTTAATTTTCTGAAGGTTATTAAGGACCTCCTCCATGAGCCCATTGATGAAATATATATTTTCTTCATCAGAACTGTCATTTTTAAATGGCAAAATCGCTACAGATTTCTCAAGTTTGGACATATCTGATACTTGTTCCCTCACATCGATGATCTCCGTCTTTTCTTCAACTAAAATTTGTTTACTTGGAATTTCGATAGCCTTATATTTCAAATACCATTTGATAACTATAGCTAGATTGTTCAGGACAGGTTTTACCTGTTCAGGATCAAAATCTTTTGGGTGAGCACCATAACTAGATAAACTGTTAACATGATCCATCGAGGTGATTATATGTGCAACAACTTTATCTTCTTTTTTTAGTTTATCGATGATGCCTTTCAAAGGTTCTGTTTTACGAGGTCTTTTTAATTCTCTTTCACAAAGGTCAGAAATAATGACCTCAAGACACCTTCTTGAATAGAGCATTAATACGTTTGGATCATCAGACTTAACCAATTGTGTCAGTTCTTTCTCCAGATCAGGTAATTGGTCTTTATAGGAACCTTGAAGCCTTTCAATTTCTTTTATTTCATTAGACCAGATCGCCATTTTATTATTTCTTGGTTAATATATTTATAAAATCTAGTGATAGGTTTTGTCACAAAACATACTCTTTTGAGGAGGTTTAGAGATGTAAAATTAGTCAAACACTTCTCATAAGTCAAATTTTTTATAGACTCCGGCTTGCTTATAACGGTCAAGTATATGAAAAGTAGGCAGTTGCGTGGTCCTTCACTATCAAGTCAAACAAAGGCTGAAGCGGACTAAAACCCTTGAATTTACTGCTACCCCGCCTATTTTTTATATACATTGTTATAAAACGATTATTTCATATCCTTTATTTTTTTACCTGCTCCTTTCAAAGCTTTTATATCTTCTTCTGGAAAGGAACCATCACCCTTAGGTCCAATGTTTAATAATAAATTTGCATTTGATTTTTCCGCATCACTGAGCATTTTAATGATATCTTCAGTTGATTTATGGTTTCCGTCATCTTTCTTATTGTATCCCCATGCATGAGGTTGTAATGTATTGCAGATTTCTCGTGGTTTATCTTTGTTTTTTTCATAGACTATTTTTGCAATTTCAAATTGTGGAGCAACTTTAGCGCTTCCCCCACGTTCTGGTGCCATAAAATCTTCTTCTCCATTCGCCCCTTGCTTGAAGGATATCAAAGCATGTGGAGACATCCTTCGAATCAAAGCATATGTTGAGTCAATGGGGAACAAATCAGGTCGGCTGTAAAAACCCATAATTGGGTCAAACCATATTCCGGCCAAATTAGGGTATTGGGTTAGAAGTTCTTTCAGTTGTTGATGTACAAAATCAACATAAATTTTAAAGTCTTCATCTTTTTTAAATTTATATTCAATTTGAGGTTCAGTATAGGCTGGTCTTGCATTTGACCAGCCGTTTTCCCTCGAATAAAAGTATGGATGCTTCCAGTCTGCACCATAGGAGTAGTATAAAAATAATCCCAAGCCTTTTTGTTCACAGGCATCATAAAGTTCTTTAATTAAATCCCTTTTTGCCGGAGAGTTCAATACATTGAAGTCCGTTGCTTTTGTGTCAAACAGACAAAATCCGTCGTGGTGTTTTGAAGTAATTGTTATATATTTCATCCCTCCACTTATCGCAATTTCTGTTATTTCATCAGCATTAAAATTTTCGGCAGTAAATCGGTCTTTCAATTTTGCGTATTCTGATACAGGAATAGTATCTTTTAATTGAATCCATTCCCCCTTTCCCAATATACTATACAATCCATAATGAATAAACATTCCATATTTAGCATTTTTAAACCATTTTAGATTAGCCTCTTTAGAATTTTCCTGATACTCTTTTTGGTAGACCTGTAAATAAGAAGGAACCTTTAAATTATCCGAACATCCATTTAATAATATGACAATGAGATATAGTGAAAGAAGTCTAATTTTATGTTTCATGTTTTTATATTTTTCATTGTTTTATAACGTTTGTGTATGTGTATAATTACATTTATATTTAATTTGTCCCATACTTTATTACGTTTATAGTACTGAATAGGGAGTATATATGTATATTGCATATTCATCCCCTGTAACTCATCACTCCTCCTTACCTGTTAACAAATCATCAATCGGATTATGGAAATTACGAAAACTTGTACTTGAAACATGCGTGTACCTCTCAGTGGTCTTGGAATTCTTATGCCCAAGAAACTCCTGAATATATCTGAGATCAGTCCCCTGTTCCAGATGATGAGTTGCAAAACTATGCCTTAAAACATGAGGGGTAACTCGTTTCTTTATTCCTGCCCTCAGAGCAGCTCTCTTTACAACATTTACAACACTTTCTGCACTGTATTGAGTCCCGGGATTTCCCTCTATCAACCACTCAACCGGCCTGTATACCTTATAATAACTTCTAAGTAATTCCAACATTTGCGAGGAAAGCTGAACATAACGATCAACATTCCCCTTCCCCCTGCGTATCTTTACCAGCAAACGCTGCGAATCAATATCCCCCGGCTTAAGATCAAGTAACTCGCTCCTCCTTAACCCGCAGGAATAAAGCAATGCAATTATGGTCTTGTGCTTTAAATTAAAGGTTAACCGGAGCATGTCACCGATCTCACCTTTATGCAATACGTCAGGCAACTTGCTTTCCTTCTTTGGCCGTTCAATATCATAGTATTGCTTTTCTCTGCCCAGAACCTTCTCATAAAAAAACTTGATAGCATTGATTCGCTGATTTTGCTGGCTTGTAGAAATATTATTTTTCCGGATTAACCGCAGGATATAGTCGTTTATTTCTGACTTGTCTATCCTCTCCGGATTCCGTGAACTGAAAAATCTCTGAAAATCTTTGAAATAACTCGTATATGTCTTTATAGTGTTATCACTGTACCTTTTCTGCTGAAGTTTTTCAAGATACCCAAAAGGAAGATTTATCTTATTTTGTTGTGATTTATCAGCTCCTGCCTCTTTACTTGCAGGGAGCTTAATAACATAGCCTTGAAGGACTCTGCTTATTAAATTGAAATCAAATTTTCCAACAGAAATGTACCAGCATCTCATGTCCCGGCTCCAGCGCATCCCGCTAATTTTTTTGATCTGATCAATTACATGCCTGTCAAAATCAAATCTGACTTTAATCACTTCCATGCCGTTATGATTACCTTTTTCAAGACTAATTGTTCTTCCTGCAGCCACGACATTTTATTTCCTGAATACAAGTTACAATTATTATTTTACTTAACCGGTAGTAATGAAGAAAATTTAATACGGTTTTCAGGAATATGAACTTGCAATAAAAATCTGGACAATTTATTAAGCCACTAATTGATTTAATAATATCTCTTTTTTATTCTTAATTGATGTTTTATTATTACAATGATATCAGACAAATCAGCACAAGGGATTCAGCGAGTGCCAGCCCTGAGAAAAATCGGCATCCGGAGGCTTTTTGTTTTAACGCAGGAGCTGCCTTCTGTGTTGACAAGCTTCCCCATTTGGTAACCTTTGTCAACCTAAAGGTAGAACCAAAAGCATACCGTTTGGTTGCCAAACTGGCATACTTTGTACCTTATTTGTACCTCAATATGACTAAATCACTGTATATCAATTGTTGTAATCTTTTTCAAACGACTACAAACGACTATAAAAGATTACGATCCGGATATAAATAATTATTAACCGATACTGTTTCATGAGCTGGTTTAAGTTTGCTAAGGATATAAATTATTGTTAACTAAAAATCAGTAAATCATGAATTCATTAAGAAACAGAGTCCAGCTGATCGGCAATCTTGGTCAGGATCCGGAAACAAAAACTCTCGAAAGCGGGAAAAAAGTCACACATTTCACTCTTGCAACCGATGAGGGGTATAAAAATTCAGAAGGTCAGAAGGTGAGTGAGACCACCTGGCATAATATTGTTGCATGGAATGGTCTTGCTGATATTGCGGACAGATTTCTGAAAAAAGGCAGGGAGGTGGCTGTTGAAGGAAGGATCGTTTACAGAAGCTATGAAGACAAGAACGGGGTAATAAAGTACATCACAGAGATCGTACTGAATGATCTTGTTTTGCTCAGGTCAGGCAAAGGACAGGAGAAGGAAGGTTAGTCGCCTGAGAACAGCCATTTAATCGCTGCATTTCGAAGGAAGGAGGCTGTCAGGATCATGACAGCCTCTTGCTATTATAATTTATTTCGAATATTTCATGAAATTACTCGAAATCAAGTAGTTCTACGTTGGTCCGATAATCACCCAGCAGATGTTCAGCAAAATAATACCACATCAGCCTGTCGAAATAGGCTGTGGCATTGCCAAATGAATGTCGCTGACCTGGAAGAATCATGAAATCAAACCGTTTATTGGCTTTAATAAGGGCATCCACCACTCTTATAGTGTTACCGGGATGCACATTATTATCTATATCACCGGTTACAAGGAGCAGGTGACCTTTCAGGTTTTTAGCGAGATCCTGGTTCTTTTCGATATCAGCCTTGAAGGACTTTTCAACTTCCTGCTTCTTTTTATCAAGTGTATCCTTCACTTCATCTTTTTTTGTGGTCACCTTCTTTTCAACTTCAGCTTCAGCTACACCGTCATGAGTCTCACCCCACCACTGGTTATAAATATTATTATCGTGATTTCCCGCGGATGAGACTGCAACATCATAAAAATCGGGGTATGAGAGGATTGCGGCAGTTGACATAAAACCGCCGCCCGAATGGCCATAAATCCCAACTCTGCTGATATCGATAAATTTGTACATATCTGCAAGTTGTTCAAGACCGTATTTATCATCAGCAAGAGGATAGTCTCTCAGGTTGTCATACCCGAAAGTATGATAATAATTACTTCGTTGCGGACTTCCTCCCCTGTGTCCGAAATTTACAACTATGAAACCAAGTTGGGCCAGTGCAATATTTTTTCCACCCGTAACGGTAAAGCCATATGGAACAGACTCTGTCTGAGGTCCCGGATAAACAAATGAGATCACCGGGTATTTCTTTGTAGAATCAAAATTAAAGGGCTTGTACATTACTCCATAGAGGTCTGTTACACCATCCTTTGCCTTCAGGACGAATGTTTCAGGCATTTTCCAGCCGGCAATAAAAAGCTGTGAAAGATCGGCTTTTTCAAGCTCGAGGATTACTTTGCCGTTATTATCACGAAGAACTGCTATCGGTGCCATATCGACCCTTGAATAAGTGTCAACAAAATATTTATTTGACTTAGACATTGAGAATGAATGATTTGCCGGTTCTTTAGTAATAAGAGTCATTCCTCCCCTGTCAATTGAAGCTTTGTATTTCATGCTATAATGAGGATGAACGCGCGGTTCTTTTCCGAATGCTTCAAAGTAGATCATTCTGCCAAGGGTATCAATACGATTGACCCTGCCGGTAATAAAATAGCCGTCAGTGATCTGGTTTTTAAGTTTACCGGTACCATCATACAGATAAAGCTGTCCCCATCCTGTACGTTCCGACCACCATATTATATCGTTGCCTTCATTCAGTACTGACAATCGGCTGTATTCGTTATTGAAATAAGGCCATGTTTGTTCGCTGAACAGAACTGATACTGCTCCTGTTTCTGCATTTACCATACAAACATCCAGGTTTTTCAGGGGACGGTCCCTGCGGATCACAATCAACTTATCTGCTGCCTCCTGTGAAGTCCACGCCACATTGATAGTCTGGTCTTTCCATTTTTCAAGATCAACATTTACACGGCTTCTTGTTTCAACATCAAAAACTATGAGTTCGGGTTGAGGTACAAATTGCTCACCCGGCATAGAATATCTGTATGTTTCAAGTTCCGGACGGGGCTGCGCTAGAACATTAATAACAAAAAGATCTTTTACTTTCCTTTCATCTTCCCTGATTATATAGAATTTCTTCTCATTCTTAAACCATCGGACATTAACCCTTGCTTTCTTATTTCTGGTTGTATCTTCTGAACTCCTGCCCCTTGCAAAACTATAGTAACGCTCACCATCTGTAGTAAACTGTATTTCAACACTATCCTTGTCACCTGCTTTCATCAGATACAGGTTATGGTTTTTTGCATAAGCTATCCAGGTACTGTCAGGTGAATAATTCGGCCATGATGGTTTCCTCTCTTCTTTGCCTATTGTATCTTTTATTAAAAGTTTCTGTGTGTTAATATCAAAAAGGAATTTTATTGAATCAACAACAAATGTAAATTTCGTTGTAGTTTTTTTCTCAAATTTTATTTCCTTGAGAGGTAGATCAAGGTCATTATAGGGTCGATGAGTAAGCTTACGTATTTCGGCAGCCATATAGCGGCTGTCAAACATAAGCTTTTTAGTTTTCGCAGCAGCGTTGACATAATAAAAATTCCTGCCTGCAGGAGTTTTGAAAGTATACCAGAAAATATCTGATTCTTCGATCCAGTTTGCATTTACCGAGAGATCACCGTACTTGGGTTTCAGGTTATCACCACGGAACTTTTCAGCTGCCTTAAAATCTGCTTTCTGTGCCAATGACATAATAGAAGTACAGACTAAAGATAAAATTAACAATGAGTGTTTCATTTGGGATTAATTTCAGATTAATATTTTATCAAAGACAAATAAACGGAAATTGTAAAACGAAACATAGATATAAACAAGTATTAAATTAAGAAGAAAATTTTCTGCCAGCCTTGAGAGCCTTCAGGTTTATCTGCACAATCTCCTCCCCTTTTCTTCCAAAGAGTGTTCTTACGCCATTTTCGATACTCGGCAAAGGTATATCAATGAATGGGGAAGCCGTACCCAGGATCACCATATTGCCGGATCTTAAAGATCCTGCTTCCCTGGCTATGGCATCGGCATCAATAATTATATGGTTTTCAATCCTTTTTATCTCTTCAAGAATTTCTTCAACAGAAGGGTAATCAGGTATGTTAACATATGGATTTGAGCTGGTTACCAGCCATCCCGTTCCGGAGAGCCATGGAATATACCGGAGGGATTCCATAGGCTCAAGAGATATAATGAGGTGTGCTTTTCCATAGGGTATCAAATCTGAAGATATCGGGTGATCAGATATGCGGAGATGCGATTGCACATCACCACCTCTCTGGCTCATTCCATGTACTTCTGATTGCTTTAGAAAAAGTTTGTTCTCAACTGCTGCCAGTCCGATTACTGCTGCGATCGACAAAATTCCCTGTCCGCCAACTCCAGATATTATTATATTATTCTTCATTCATGATTATTTTTCCATTTGCTGTTCAGTGCTTACTGATCTTTTTCGTTTAGTGGCTGTCTGAATACACTCGCGTGATGATATTATAACTGAAACGCCCCTGTATCCGAATTCTTCCCTCATTATTCCAACATTTTTATCATGGTTCTTTTTTAAAGGCACAATTTTACTTATGTGTCCTGGTGATACTCCTATCCCCTCACAAATTTGCTCAAGTCTGCCTGTTGCCTGTGATTTCTGACCTCCTGTCATACCGGTAGTTAAGTTATCGGATATTATTATTGTAACCGGAGAGTTTTTGGTAACAGCATCAAGTAAACCTGTCATCCCTGAATGTGTAAAAGTTGAGTCACCTATAACAGCAACTGACGGGAATAATCCAGCATCTGCAGCACCTATGGCCATTGTAACGGAAGCTCCCATATCAACACATGAATTTATACAATTGTAGGGATGAAGTGCAGCAAGGGTATAGCAACCGATATCAGAAAAAACCCCTTCCACTCCGAAAAATTTCAAAGCCGCAATGATTGCGTTAAAGGTATCGGAATGTCCACACCCTTTACAAAAAGAGGGCGGTCTCATTTTTACAATTCCCGGTACCGCTTTCACACTATGCTCAGAAAATCCAAGGGCTCCTGCAACAATATCAGGATTAAGCTCTCCGTCGCGTGGCACAGCACCATTAAGTCGTCCCATAATTTTCAAACTATCATCAAGTATTCCTCTCAGAGCTTCCTCAACCAGCGGATATCCTTCCTCAAGGATTAGTATTTCCTCGCATCTTTCTGTTATATTCTTAATAATATCTCTTGAAAATGGATATGCTGTAATCTTCAGCACAGGGTAATCAATTGATATATCTGAGAAATTCTCCATAAGATAGTTATATGCTATACCGCAGGTTATGATCCCCAATCTGCGGTTTGCACCGTCTTTTAAATGGTTGAATTTTGAAATCCTGTTATCATATTTCAGCGATTCATATGTAGACAGCAAAGCTTTGTATCTCTTTCTGGCTATGGATGGCAAAAGGACAAACTGATGGGAATCAGAGGGCAGGCGCAAGGATTTTTGTGGTTGAGAAGGTCTCCTGATCACTGCTGACCGTGAATGAGCCAGACGGGTAGTAATTCTGACCAGAACAGGTATGCTGAATTTTTCAGAAAGTTCAAATGCATCAAAAATCATATCATAGGCTTCTTGCTGATTGGAGGGTTCATAAACAGGCACATAGGAAAACTTCCCGTAAAACCTCGAATCCTGTTCATTCTGAGAGGAGTGCATTGATGGATCATCAGCAGCAACAACGATAAGTCCTCCGTTAACACCCGTAATGGCGGAATTGATAAAACTATCGGCAGCAACATTCAATCCTACATGCTTCATTGCAACCATTGCTCTCTTTCCTGCATAGGACATACCCAGAGCAGCCTCCATTGCTGTTTTTTCATTCGATGACCATTCCTTGTGAATTTCCTTTTCTGCAGCTTCAGCCGAACCCTGAATATATTCCATTATTTCAGTGGAAGGTGTTCCGGGATATGCATACATGCCGCTGAAACCAGCGTCTATTGCAGCGAGTGCTATAGCTTCATCACCCAACAATAATAATTTTTGCATCGCTATTCCATTAATAACAAATCAATACCAAATATTGATTAAAACTCAGATATATGTTAAATATTGAAATAATTTTGACTTATAAAAATGATGAATGTCTTGAAGATCACAAAATTTTCTCAATAAACAGAACTAATATTTGTAAAGAAACAGTAATGGAGTTAAATTTTAGTTAAATGTTATACTGTTACATTCAATAATGATTATTTTGCATACTCTAAGGTATCGGGTTTGTTATTTTTTCTATATCATAAAAGATTGAACAGATTTTTTCATATAATAATTTTTCTTTGTTTACCTTTTTATTGCATTGAGGGTCAGTTATCAGACAGGGAAAGATTTATCCAGGTAAGCGGTATTATAACTGATGAGGAGAACAACCCGCTATCGAATGTAGCTGTTATTTCATACAAACTCCGCAGAGGCATAGTAAGTGAAAGATCAGGTATATATTCTATCATCAGCACTCCAGGTGATACTATCCTTTACAGGGCTCTTGGTTTCAAAAACAGTAAGACGATAGTCCCGGAATCAATTGACGGGAGGCACTTCAACGCCGATGTTATTCTTTATGTTGATACGATTCAGATTGAAGATGTAGTGATTTTACCATGGAAAACTTATGAAGAGTTTAAACGTGATATTACACAGCCCATTCCTGTTGAACCTGAAATAGCCAATATGAATGAAAATCTGGCTACAGTGTATGAAAGTATAGCAAACTCAACCGGAGTTACAATTACTCCCGAAGCTGGTTACAGATACGCTATGGAGCAGAATTTCAATGCTATGTCAACGAAAAACCAGTATCCTGTGAATAATCTGCTCAATCCGTTTGCATGGGCTAAATTCTTTAGTGGATTAAAAAATGGATTATTCCGGAACCAGAAAACTGATAAGCCTGTAAATACCAAGGCCAGAATTAAGAAAAAGAAAAGGAAAAACAAAGACAACAACGATTAATATCCTTTTTTATCGATTTGTTTTCATCTATTTAAAGTACCAGCGATTTAGTTTGCTTAACTAATTTCAGTCCGGATCATTCCATTGTACAGGATTATCTAAGCTACCTTCAAAAATAAAATCATTTACTTTTTTGCGCGGTCTTCTTTTTTTATCCCGTTTAAGCAATTCGGCGGGAAGTGATGAATTATTGCCAAGCTTGCCTATTGCCATCATTGCAACAGGTTCTGTTTCTCTATCCAGTTTAAGATACTCTTTGACTTTCCTGACAGAAAAACCACCCATCTGATGGACATATACTTCCATTTCAATTGCCTGAAGCAACATATTGGTAACCGCCATACCTGTATCGTGAAAAGCATATTTGTTTATTTTCCCGTTAGGTTTGATCGTTGTATTTGCCAGACTTATTAAAAGCACATAAGCGTTTTTTGCCCATACTCGATTAGAGTCATTAAGGAATCCCAGATAATCGTTAAAAACTTCCTCATCCTCTCTCGTAATATACACAAACATCCATGGCTGGTAATTATTACTTGAAGGAGCATAACGGGCAGCACTTATGATTGCCTTTAGCTTATATTCCTCAACTGGTTCAGACGAAAATGAGTATGGGCTCCACCTTTTCCGTAAAATATCGGTAATTAATAATTTTCTCATAATTTAAGCGAAATAAATAAGTTATGACTGTACATTCCGTTAATAATTCTAACACTACAGAGTATTAATTATCTAGATTATCCGTGGTAACAAAAGTAATAATTTATAATTTCGCAGTATATGAAGAAATATGAGGGGAAACTGGCCGGGATACTTGGTACTGTGAGTGTACATCTGATCGCAGGGATAATCTTTATGTCGTTTCAGTTGCAAACTCTGAAAAAAGATTTCCGTGAAGAATTTGAGGTGGAATTTGAGCCTATAGAAGAAACTGAAGCAGAGGAGTATCTGATTGAGCTTCCGGCAACATCAATAGAAAAATTATTCCAGGGTGATGAAGAGATGCTTAATATAGCACGCAACCTTGCTAACAGGAGTGAAGAAATAATTAATCCTGCCGACTATATTGATAAAGTCAAGGAAGAGCTCATTGAAAGTGGTAAGCTTGGAATTGACAACTATATAGATGAACAGAAAAAGCTCAGTGACATGATGTCGGAGGATAAGCTTTCCTTTGACGATCATACTGCTGAGGAAACCGACGAAGATGAACCGGAAGAATCGCAGAAAATGGCAGCCAACTATCAGGGACCAACCCGGATTTATTATGATCTTGAAGGACGAAATCACACCTATCTGCCCATTCCAATATACAAATGTGAAGGATCAGGTAAGGTTGCACTTATGATTGAAGTCAGCCAGAGAGGGATTGTTGAAAAGGCCAATGTCATTTCAGGTGAGAGCACAACATCTGATCCCTGCCTGATTGAAAACGCGGTAAATACTGCTCTGATCTCACGATTTAATCCGGATATTAACTCCCCTAAGATTCAGAAAGGAACACTCACCTATCATTTTGTTGCACAGTGATTGGCTGCACAAAGACTCAGCTACTCAATGGCGCAGAGGTGAAAATGGCGTACTGGTTCTGTGGAGAGACAATGCCTACTATGTACGAATCAAAAAAGCCGGTTGTTTCTTTCCCTGATAAATGGCTGAATAACTTCCTGGGTGTTCCTGTCGGCAGTTCTGTCGTTAACTAATGAACTAATAGTGTGAGCTTTCAAATAATCAGAAGGGCAGGGTTTAAGTAATTCCAAGGCATCAGCCGATTTAACAGAAAGATTGATCCATATATTTTCTGTGGATCTGTCAAGTATAACCGGCATTCGTTTTTTTGAATTATGAATTTCAGCCATCATATCATTTGCCTCGGTTGTGATTATTGAAAACGTACTGAAAACTTCATCCGTATGGCTCTCAACCCATTCATCGTATAAGCCTGCAATTGAGATTATCTCATTTTCGCTATTATATATATACCAGGGGATTTTCTCTTTTCCGACATGCTGCCATTCAAAGAAGCCCTTGACAGGTATTATACATCGTTTTGACTTAAAAGAGGCAGCGAATGATGGCTTTAGAGCAATACTTTCAGCACGGGCATTAAATGTTTTATATCTTATGACATTTGCATCATCGATGTTCTTCACCCATGAGGGAATCAATCCCCATCTCAGAAGACTGATTTTGGATGGTGATCCTGAGCACAATCCTGGTAACTCGGGCAGGCCAAATGCATGATAATAATAACTGGGACTGTATCTCTCTTTGTCGGGGAAGTCTACACCAAATCTCTCCTCAAGTTCATCTTTAATGAGGTTTACATTAACTGAGAAGCACATAACTATAATGTATCGGTGTTAATTGTGGTATTTCAGCGGCACTGGTAATGAATATTCAAAAAGGTCGTATTCCGGCCATTTCCTGAGCTGAGAAATAACTCTTATCATCATTGTGTTTATGTAAGAATGTATTTCGGGACCGTTCCATGCACTGGAATTGAGAAGGACTACCCATGCTATACCGTTTGGTTGTCTTTTCATCATTCCCGCTGTGCCGGGAAATGAACCCGTTCGCCACCATATACCATTATAAAGGGTTGTTTTCCATCCAATAGGAGCCATTCCATTCTTCCTGTCAGTCATTATACTTATACTCTGGCGACTGAGAATATCCTGCCGGGTATCAAATCCGTCAACTGCCAGAAGAAGTCGCATCAGGTCGGTTGAGGTTGATAACCATGCTCCTGCTCCCCCGAGAGCTTCAATATCATTGCCACCATAAACAGGTGAAACCAGTTCACCTGTACCATATATTGAAGGTTTTAGGGGCACATCGGATGGCTCATAATAATTAACCTCGAATGGGGCTTTCTCAAACTCAAAATTCCTGGCCAGGGTCATATCATATATGCCTAGTGGTTCAAGGATCTCCTGTCGGCAATATTCATAATATGACATACCTGATATTTTTTCAATAACAAGTCCAAGGATACTGTATCCCAGATTTGAATAGGAACGCCCTGTACCGGGAGTATAATGAAGACGTTTGTCCAAAGCAAACCTGATGATTGTTTTTGTATCAGCAGGAGGATTTACACCCATCTGCTTAGCTACTACCAGCGGCATAAACATATGATCGCCCCACCTCTGTGTCCAACCTGCTTCGTGACTTAAAAGATGTCCCACTGTGATATCACAGGCTCTTAGGTCTTTCGGATTGCTGAAAAACGGATCGTTAAGAATACCTTCACTGCCAAAAACCCTATCGTTGAGCGATAATTTGCCCTCTTCCTGAAGCTTCATTATTCCAATGGCTGTGATAAGTTTGGAAATGCTTGCTATCCGGAATTTACTATAGGGTTCTATTCCGGTCTTTGCTGTAGTATCAGCAAAACCGAAGCCCCTGGCATAAATAAGTCTGCCATCTTTGGAAATTACCACCGATGCACCGGCAATTTTCCATTTACGCATAAATGTAAGAATTGTCTTTTCGCATCTGGCAAACTCTATCCCCTCAGATACTGAATTGGTAAGCCTGACATTACCCGGAACAAGCTTATCAGAGACAGCATGAGTCCTTTCTCTTGCTCCCGGACCATAGCCTATCACTGAAATCAGAAGAGTAATGAACAGTATCTTTCTTATCCTCGTCAAGTATTTAAAATTTTTCAATGACAAAAATAAAAAAGTATTTATTTTAGGGGGACAGAATTTTTAAGAAATAATAAACATTTAGTAAAGTTGATTTTAACAAGTTATTTATTAACTTTATTAACATCTTATTATATAAACAGTTCAGGCAAATAGTTAATTTTGTAGCCATGCTGGTAAACAGGACATCATTCATACTTATTTTATCGCTGGTTATGTTTTTTTTTCAAACCGGAAAATTAACTGCCCAGACTGAAGAGATTGACACATCTTCCTACATACCTTTATTTTATAGTGGATCGCTTGATTATAACCTCATGATAGCTTCCTCGATGGGCTATGCATCTGAGATAAACCGGTTAATTAAGTTAGGAGCTGATATTGAAGCGGAAACCCAGGAAGGAGTTACTCCGCTAATCTTTGCTGTTGCCAGTAATCATACAGATGCTGTTAAAGCGCTTCTATCATATAATCCCAACCTGAACAAAATAACTTCAGATTCGGAAACGCCTCTTATTATTGCTGTATCTAACGGAAATCAGGAAATTGCAGAAGCTCTTATTAGAGCAGGAGCTGACATCGATCTGGCAGACAAATATGGAGCAACAGCTTTACACTATGCATCAATTTATGGTAATTTTTATATGGTTGATATGCTTCTTTATTATTATGCCACTATTGAAATAAAATCCTTGGATGGAACCACGCCTCTTATGGCTTCCATACTTGCCGGATATGCTGATATTGCCGATTTATTGATTCAGAATGGAGCTAATATGGAAGCCAGAGATAATGACGGATATACACCTTTGCTGATTGCAGCCCAGAACGGTGATACACTGATAATGAATATGCTCATTAAAAAGGGCGTGCATATCTATGAAACAAATAAATATAACTATGATGCATTAGCAATAGCTATCATGTCAGACCATAAGGACGCTACAGAATTCCTTCTTGAAAAAGGGACCGGATGGAGATCTGGAAACAGAAACGCCATAAACCCTTATGTTGTGGCGGCAAAGTACAGAAGATATGAGACGATCAAGATTCTTGAACAATATGATATCCACGGGAAATATAAGTTGGAATTTGATCAGGCAGCATTTATTATGTCAGCTAAATTTGACTCAAAAGATATGTTTGCAGGTGTGGGATTTACTCTCAGAGAACCATATTTAAATGGAGGTGTAATTGCAGGATGTGACTCTAAATTATGGTATTCCAGGCTTTTGATAAAGGAAAGTGAGGAGATTTATTACCAGTATATGGATAAAAGGTCGGTTATTTATGCCGGACTTTTTAAGGATTTTTCACTTACCGACCGGCAATTTAAAGGAAACCTTTCCTTTACTGTGATACTCTCTGCAGCTTATACCTTTGGGAATAAATATAAAGGCACTAATCTGGCACCCGAAAACAAGTTAAAGCTAATTCCTGCAGTCAGCTTGAACTGGACAAAAAATAGCATTAATGTTTTTTGCGGTACTGAATATATGAAAACCGAATATTTCAGAGTGGGTCCCATGTGGGCCAGGATCGGCTTCTCATATAGTCTTTTTTTTAACAGGGATAGATCGCCGGGAAAGGCCATAAGATGGTATTAAGTATAGGTATGAAATTAATTTTTCGGATCTTATTTATTGTTATACTGATCTTTACGTTCTCTTGCGAAGAGAAAGGATGGCTCGTGTATTGTCCTGATTGTAATGAAAATGAACCTCTGACCACTAATCTTGAAATAAGATTGAGCGGAGAATTAGGCAGCGATATTGAGGTTTTTATCTACGAAGGATGCATTGAGGATAGTGTTTTACTGGAACACTATAACTATGCAAAACCTTCTACTTATAGTCTACCGGTAAACAAAGAATATTCAGGGATGGCAAAATATACAATAGGAGCTACCTATATCGCTATTGACTCAGCGACTCCAAGGGTAAAGTATGAAAAGGAGCAATGTGATAATCCCTGTTATTATGTTTATGACAAAATACTTGATCTGAGGCTCAGGTATTATGAAAAGGAATGAAGTCTGTAATTAACTGTTTCAGGAACCCTCATATTTAAACAGGGGATTACCGGCCAGTCCTTTGGTTTTAATCTCATCCACCTCTTTCTTGTCGAGAGGATTCAGTTTGTCCGACATACTAAAAGCCAGTTTGACAAGTTCAGTATCACCAGGAGGCATAGCTGAAGTAACCGGATGTGAAAGAGTAAACCTCAAACCCATACGGGCCTCTTCCGGTTCAACAAGAGGTTCGTACCAGCACCTTGGATATTTTGAACGGTCAGCATCCTTTGGCCATGGGCCTCTAACCATTGGCTTTAGGGCAATGATACCCATCTTATTATCATGTGCACGAGCCAGAACCTGAGGCCCAAAGTTACCTGCATACCATGATGCATAATTAACAGGGAACATTATTGTATCAAAATCAAACCGGTCCATCAGAGCCATTGCAGCTTCCACAGTATGTGCGGAAAAGCCGATAAACCTTATTTTACCTTCCTTTCTGGCTTCCAGAAACGTTTCAAGGGCACCGCCTGTTCCGGTTATTGCATCAACTTCGCTTAATCTGGCAACATTATGGAACTGATAAAGGTCGAAATGATCTGTTCGCATTCGTGTTAACGAACGTTCGAGTTCTTCGCGGGCTTCGTCTTTAGTTCTTTGCCCTGTTTTGCACGACAGAAATACATTTCTGCGAAAGGGTTCCAATGCAGGTCCAAGCATTATCTCAGCATCACCATATGCAGGGGCTACATCAAAATAGTTAACTCCTGTATCAATAGCAAGCTTTACCGACTGGGAAGCAAGTTCAGGAGTGACATTTCTCATTGCAAGGCCGCTGAAACCAAGCATCGATAACATTTCACCGGTCCTGCCCAGTGATCTCTTTTCTACTTTGCCGGATACCTGTTCCCTTACAATCGAAGTCAGGTCAGCCGGGAAAAATGCAAGCATCGGGGCCGCAAGAGTTGTGGTTTTAATAAAATCACGTCGTTTCATGAAAGCTAAATTTTTTACAATGATAATAAACTTAAAAGGTACAAAAATGTTCATTTATTTCCAAATGCATTCAAATAATTCAGCCCTTAATCCGCCACCTCTCCCCTTTCCTCTCTCCCTTTCTTATCAATCTCATCACCGCTACAATAACCTTTACAATTCTTATATTTGCTGTGATTTAAAATTATCATTATGGAAAATACATTTTTAAATTCTGATCTCTTCAGTTATGTGATATTACCACTGTTTATTTTTCTCGCACGTATATGCGATGTTTCAATAGGTACACTACGCATAATCTTTGTTTCGAAGGGAGTGAAAAAAATTGCACCAATCCTTGGATTTTTTGAGGTACTTATCTGGATCATAGCAATAAGCAAAATCATGCAAAACCTTGATAACTATGTTAACTACATAGCTTACGCGGCAGGATTTGCTACAGGTAATTATGTGGGTATGATACTTGAGGAAAAGCTTGCAATGGGATTCCAGATGATAAGAGTTTTTGCTCATGATAAAGGTACAGAGCTGGTTCATACGCTTAATTGCAAAGGCTTTGGTGCGACATCGGTTGAAGCACACGGTGCAAAAGAGAAAGTTGCCCTGGTTTATACAATTGTTCACAGAGACGAGATGGTGAATGTTCTTGATATAATTAATAAGTATAATCCCAAAGCATTCTTTACTATTGAGGATATAAAGGCCGTTAACGAGGGTATTTTCAATCCGAAAAAACACAATACGATCTTTTTATTCACCAATATATTGAAACAGTGGAGAAAAGGGAAGTGAGGGGGGCTTGGTACTGGGTACTGGGTACTGGGTGCTGGGTGCTGGGTGCTGGGTACTAGGTGCTGGGTAGTGGGTTGTTGTTAAAAAGTCGTAACGTATGACAGGTACAAACATTTTTATTAACTACATTTGAACACACTTAAAAATCATATTAATGGACCAGTTTACCAGTCACCCCCTTTATAAAATACACAGTATTGACAGTGCAATGAGCTCATTATGGGAATTTTACAAGAACAAATTTGTATCCCTTTTCTTGATTTCATTTGCTATGTCAATCATCATGCAGTATGCCAGTACTCTCATAGATTTTAAAGAGCTCCAAACTATGACCGACCCGGCGATGATGCTGGCCAAACTAAGAGATTTAATGTTACCGATGCTTTTAATCTCGGTTGTAAGCCTGCTTTTTACTACCATCCTTCACTATTATGTAATTTATAATCCGCTTGATAGTGATAATAATATTTTTGTATGTAGCCTGAAATCATTAAGGTATTTTCTTCCTTACATTGTAATAATAATCCTTCTGGCATTTGTTGGTTCCTTTGCAATTCTCCTTGGTCTTCTTGCCCTGGTAATAGGTGTGTTCTTTTCAATTGTATATATTTTAATGATAGGCCTGTTCATTTTGCCGGTTATGATGGTGGAGGGGATAGATATCGGTAAAACTATAAGCAGAACAGTTACATTGGCACACAGGAACTTCTGGACCAATATGGGATGGACATCTGTTTTTATTATTCTACTGATAGTGATCTCAATAATCTTATCCGGGATTATTCTTCTTCCATTCGCAGGAAGTTTTACGAAAATGCTCCTTAATCCTCAGGATGTTGATAGTATTGCTAATCTCACTACGAATCCAGCATTTATCATTCTCTCAGCAGCTGTTAATGCATTGACCTTGCCTTTATTACCTATTTTTGCATCTATTCTTTACTTTAACGGAAAAGCAAGAGAAGCAGAACCGTTGGTTAAACAGAGTGGAGATGGCTCTAATGGGCAGGTCAAAATTGAAGATCTTTATTCAAGACCCAATACTGATGATGAACATGATAGATCAGGGGTTGATCAATGAATATCAATTAATTTCATTCTCTCCTTTAACATAGCCAAAGTTTGCCAGTATCCCTCCATCTACATAAAGGATATGTCCATTTACAAAATCGCTGGCTTTTGATGCAAGGAAGATGGCTGCATTTGCTACATCTTCCGGTTCTCCCCACCGGCCTGCCGGTGTGCGTGTCATAACCAGGTCGTTAAATGGATGGCCGTTCTCCCGTATCGGTGCTGTTTGTGAAGTAGCTATATAACCCGGTCCTATACCATTGATCTGAATATTATATTTTGCCCATTCACATGTCATATTCTGTGTAAGAAGTTTCAGACCTCCCTTGGCAGAAGCATAGGCAGAAACAGTATTCCTTCCGTAAACACTCATCATGGAACACATATTAATTATCTTACCGCTTCTTTTGTTTATCATATTCGGTATAACTCTTTTTGAGACGACCAACGGGGCGACAAGATCAACATCAATAACCTGTTTATAGTCTTCTACTGACATATCAAGAATAGGTATTCTTTTTATAATCCCGGCATTATTGACCAGTATATCTATTGGTCCGACATTTTTTTCAATCTCTGTAATTCCATTATTAACTGCCTTTTCATCAGTTACGTCAAATATCAGTGTATAAACTTGCAGACCTTCTTTCCTGAAAGCTTCTCTGCAATTACTGAGTTTATCTTCCTGAAGATCGTTAACACATACTTTTGCACCGGCTTTTGCAAACAGTAAGCCGATTGCCAGTCCAATACCATGGGTGCCCCCTGTTACGAGGGCTACTTTACCGGTTAAATCAAATAATTCTTTCATTATTTTCAATTGATTTAGATAAAAAACCTTTGTGGCCCCTGTGTATGGTCTGGGAACCTCTGTGAAATAAAAAATAATTACACAGAGTTACACAAAGAAGGCCACGGAGAAATACTATTTAAGGCTATCAGGGTAACGGACATCCATATCGCTATAGTCTAGATTCTCGCCCGCCATCCCCCAGATAAAAGTATAGTTCGAAGTTCCGGCAGCACTATGGATACTCCAAGAGGGAGAAAAAACAGCCTGTTCATTCTTCATCCAGATATGTCTTGTTTCATCCGGATCACCCATAAAATGACATACAGCTTGTTTTTCCGGTACTTCAAAATAGAAATATGCCTCCATTCTCCTGTTGTGTGTATGAACAGGCATGGTATTCCAGACGCTTCCCGGCTTTAGTTCCGTCATTCCCATTTGCAGTTGACAGGTTTCTACTACACTGTTCACTAACAACTTATTGATTACCCTGTGGTTTGAAGTCTCAGCGCTTCCCATCTCCACAACTTCAGCATCGGCAAGAGTCACCTTTCTGGAAGGATAGACATGATGGGCCGGAGCTGAATTTATATATAGCTTAGCAGGTTTTGTTTTATCAACCGATTTAAAAACCACATCTCTGGTTTCTTTACCGAGATAAAGAGCCTCTTTGAATCCAAGCTGATAAAGAGTTCCTCCTGCTGTAATTTCAGCAGCTCCACCAATATTAATTATTCCAATTTCCCGCCTGTCAAGAAAATCCTCCGCTTTCAATTCATCGACAGATTCCAGCTTCAGACTCCTGTTAACTGGCATAGCACCACCAACAATATATCTGTCGTATAATGAATAAACAAGATAAATCTCATCCTGGATAAAAACATGTCCGACAAGAAATTCTTTCCTTATAACTTCCGTGTCATACCTTTTGAAATCGATAGGATGTACAGAGTATCGTAGTTCGGTTTTCATGATAATTTTTTTATTGAGAATATTTGTTGTTCCGGGTTCCGAGTTTCGGGTTCCGTGTTAGTTTCAAAAAAGTGATTCTGACTTCATGAAGCATTTGCACTTCCTGACAAAAATACAATCTTTGAACGTAAACACAATTATATTTTTCAATCCGTTTTTGTTCTCGATCCGGGTATTTAAGTTCAACCAACAATAAGTATTGTTTTTTGTTTCATTTTTTGATTTATTTATTTGTAATTCCTATTTTCGTGATCATTAGCCTTATTTTTTTTTCTATATTACACTGAGCAAATAATTCACCTAAACCAATATAAAAAATGAAACCATTTATACATGATGATTTCCTTCTCAGTAACCGTACAGCTATAAAGCTTTACCATCAATATTCTGAAAACCAGCCGATAATTGATTTTCACTGCCATTTATCACCTGCAATGATCGCTGATGACCGTCAGTTCAGTGATCTTGGCCAGGCATGGCTTGAAGGCGATCATTATAAATGGCGCGCAATGAGAACAAATGGCATACCTGAAAAGTATTGTACCGGAGATGCCACTCCAAAAGAAAAATTTCTTAAGTGGGCTGAAACAGTACCTGCAGCGACAGGTAATCCACTTTATCACTGGACCCATCTCGAGCTTGCCAGATACTTTAATATCTTCGAATTGCTTACACCCTCAACTGCATCTGGGATATTTGAAAAAGCCTCTGCCCTGCTTCAGACAAAAGAGTTTAGTATCAAATCGTTAATTAAGAAAATGAATGTGGAAGTGATATGTACAACAGACGATCCAGCAGATAGTCTTGAATATCACAGACAATTGAAAGACTCTTTTGATGTCAAAGTGCTTCCTACCTTCCGACCTGATAATGTGGTCAAAACTGACGATCCAGAGAAATTCAGAGCTTATATTTCAAAACTTGAATTAGCTGGAGGAATTCCCATCAGAAACTTTGATTCGCTTATTGATACGCTGGAGTTAAGGCATGAGTTTTTTCATGATAATGGAGCCCGTTTATCAGATCATGGACTGGATCGGTTCTATTTTTCATCATTTAGCCCGGGTGAAGCAGACAAGATTTTCAAAAAGTTAATGAAAGGAGAATTTTTGTCAGGTGATGAAACTGAAAAATACCGTACTGCAGTAATGCTAGAATTATGCAGAATGAATCATAAAAGAGGATGGACGCAGCAATTTCATGTTGGAGCAATGAGAAATAATAATTCCAGGATGTTCCGTCAGATGGGACCTGATACCGGATGGGACTCTATTGGTGCTCCCCAGGATGCCCTGAAAATGTCAAAATTCCTCGACTCACTGGATGATAAAGATCAGCTTTCAAAGACCATTCTTTACAATCTTAATCCAGCCGATAATGAAATGATGATTACGATGGCCGGAAATTTCAATGACGGATCTTCAGCTGTTAAGGTTCAATACGGTGCTGCATGGTGGTTTCTCGATCAGAAAACAGGAATGGAAAAACATCTGCGGGATCTTTCCTCTTTCGGACTATTACGAAGATTTGTAGGAATGGTAACCGATTCAAGAAGCTTTCTCTCATACCCGAGGCATGAATACTTCCGGCGTCTGATTTGTAATTTCATAGGGGGAGAGGTTGAAAAAGGGCTTATTCCTGACGATGATGACCTTCTGAAACCACTCATCGAAGGTGTGGCCTATAGAAATGCAAAGGAATATTTTGGTTTTGATAAATAAACCCATCCCGCGAGAACAATACTAATAACACATTAATAATCAATAAATATGGACAAACTTAACTTACAAAATAAGGTGGCAGTGATTACCGGGGGAGCAGGTGTTATTTGCTCTGAAATGTCCAAATCGCTTGCTGAACAGGGGGTTAAGACAGTCATTCTCGACCTCAATAAAGATGCGGCAATCAAGGTTGCACTGGAAATTGAAAAAGAGTGTAAGATCACATCAATAGGCATCTCTGCAAATGTCCTCAGCAGGGCTTCCCTCGAAGCAGCAAAGAAAGAGATAAATGAGAAGTTAGGACCAATAGATATTCTGGTTAATGGTGCAGGTGGTAATTCTCCGGCAGCTACAACAAAAGTTGAAAAAATGGAAGGTACAGATACAGAAAACCCTGAAGACACTTTCTTCGGACTTCAGATTGAAGGATTCGACAGGGTATTTGATCTTAACTTCAAGGGGACTTTATTACCATCTATGGTGTTTGGTCCGGATATGATAAAGAAGAAACCAGGTGTGATTGTAAATATCTCCTCAATGAATTCATTCAGGCCGCTTACTAAGATTGTTGCATATTCTGCTGCAAAAGCTGCTGTTAATAATTTTACACAATGGCTGGCAGTGCATTTTTCGAAAACCGGCGTAAGAGTAAATGCAATAGCGCCGGGATTCCTACTGACCAGCCAGAACAGGTTCCTACTTGTTGATGAAAAGACCGGAGAACCAACTGCCCGCGGACGAAAAATAATAAACAATACTCCCATGGAGAGATACGGCACTCCTGAGGAACTGACAGGCACACTTTTATATCTTGTATCAGATCTGTCAGAGTTCGTAACAGGTATTGTAATTCCGGTCGATGGTGGTTTCAGTGCCTATAGCGGGGTATAAAGAAACAAAGGTTTATTCTTAACTCGATAAATTAATAGAAACAAATATGATTTATTATCAATCCGGGTCACCTACAACAGTAATAAAATCCAATGAGCTGGAATATGGTCTTTATTCGGCTCTCGTCAAAATTGGCCACAGGAAAAAAGTACTTGTAATACCACCCGATTTTACAAGGTTTCATTCGAGGGCAGGGGATATTACAAGTCTCATCTATAATTATTATAAAGAGAACCTTAAAGATATACTTCCGGCTTTGGGGACACATGCCCCTATGACAAGTTTTGAACTGGGTGAGATGTATAAAGGAGTGCCTGAAGGATTATTCCGGGTCCACGACTGGAGGCATGATATTATAACTGTAGGGACAGTTCCCGGGGAATTCATTTCTGAAATCACCAACGGTGCTCTTGACTATTCATGGCCTGCACAACTAAATAAACTTGTGTTCAATGGTGGTCATGACCTTATTCTTTCTGTTGGACAGGTTGTCCCTCATGAGGTTGTTGGCATGGCGAGTTATAACAAAAATCTATTTGTAGGAACCGGAGGGCAGGAAGGAATAAATAAGAGCCATTTTGCAGGAGCTGTTTACGGGATGGAGCGAATGATGGGAAAAACCGATACTCCTGTCCGGAAGATGCTTGACTATGCATCAGTAAATTTCATCACTCATCTTCCTGTTGTTTATGTTCATACAGTAATCGGACGTGATGAAACCGGCAAACTGGTAATCCGTGGATTATACATAGGAGATGACGAAAATGTATTCAGTCTGGCAGCTGACCTGTCACTGAAAGTTAACTTTTCAGTACTTGAAAAGTCTTTAAAAAAAGTAGTGGTATATCTTGATCCGGCGGAGTATAAAAGTACCTGGCTCGGGAATAAAAGTATTTATAGGACCCGCATGGCTATGGCTGATAATGGTGAACTGATCGTCCTGGCTCCCGGTTTGAAAGAGTTTGGAGAAGACAAGGAGATAGATCGTCTTATCAGGAAGTATGGCTATCGTGGTACACCCGCTACCTTAAAATTCACAAAAGAGAATGATGAGCTTCTTAATAACCTCAGTGCTGCAGCACATCTTATTCATGGCAGTTCCGAAGGAAGATTTTCAATAACCTATTGTCCTGGACATCTCACAAAAGAAGAGATTGAATCGGTCAATTTTAAATATGCTGATCTTAAAGAGACTATTAAAAAATATGATCCCGACAGGTTGAAAGATGGTTTCAACAGACTTGTTGACGGAGAAGAAATATATTATATTTCAAATCCTGCTATTGGATTATGGACATCTAAAGAAAGAATTACCAGATGATAAACTGGGGGATCATTGGCTGCGGCAATGTAACTGAAGTTAAAAGTGGTCCGGCTTTTAGTAAGGTTAAGGATTCCAGGCTACTTGCCGTGATGAGAAGAGATGCCACAAAAGCTGAAGATTATGCTCGCAGGCATAATGTCCCCAGGTTTTACAACAGTGCCGATAAGCTTATCAATGACCCGGAAATTAATGCTGTCTATGTAGCTACTCCTCCGGTAAGCCATGCTGAATATGCGATACGGATTTTGGAAGCAGGAAAACCTGTATATATTGAGAAGCCAATGGCTCTGAACCATGCCGAATGTGTCATAATAAACGAAACAGCTGAGAAGCATGGATTGCCCGTTTTTGTAGCGTACTACAGGAGAACTCTTCCGGGATTCTTAAAAATCAAGGACCTGATTGAAAGGGGCGAAATTGGCAAAGTAAGGTTTGTTCAGATTCAATTATTCAAATCCCCTTCAGAAGATGAAAAAGACGGCAGGCTTCCATGGAGGGTTAAACCCGAAATTTCAGGTGGAGGACATTTTTTTGATCTTGCCTCTCATCAGCTTGATTATCTCGACTTTGTATTCGGTCCAATTCAAAAAGTAGAAGCACTGACAATTAATCAGACTAATTTATATGAAGCAGAAGACTTCGTCTCGGCAAGTGTTCTTTTTCCCGGCAATGTAGCTGGAACCTGTAACTGGTCCTTCAGTGTTTCACAGGAAGCTGCCAGGGATTCTCTGGAGATCTTCGGAAATAAAGGGATGATAAAAACATCAACCTTTAGCTTTGAACCGATTGTTTTGATTAATGAAAAGGGTCGACAGGAGTTTATTAATGAAAGACCCGAAAATGTGCAGTTCTATCTTATTCAGCAAATTGTAAACGCATTGTCGGGAAAAGGAGAAGTGGTGAGCACCGGAATAACAGCAGCAAGAACAAGTAAGGTGATGGATGAGGTGGTTATGGAATATTATAAGACAAAAGACAAAAGATAAAAATAAAAGTAAAGATCACATAATTAGTTAAATATTTTATTATGAATGATTTATCTGATATAGGATTAATAGGACTGGCAGTTATGGGTGAGAACCTGGTGCTGAACATGGAAACCAAGGGTTTCCAGGTTACTGTATATAACAGAACAATACAAAAAGTAGATAATTTTCTTGCCGGAAGAGCAAAAGGGAAAAAGATAAATGGAGCACATTCGGTTGAGGAGCTTATTAAATCGCTTAAGCGCCCCAGAAAAATAATGATTATGGTTAAGGCCGGCAAAGCAGTTGATGAGATGATCGAGACGCTCCTGCCTCACCTCGAAAAAGGGGATATCATCATTGATGGTGGGAATACTCATTTCCCAGATACAAACAGGAGAACTGCATATGTTGAAAGCAAAGGTCTTTTATTTATCGGAACAGGTGTTTCAGGAGGTGAGGAAGGTGCGCTCCTCGGACCTTCTATCATGCCCGGCGGATCAAAAGCTGCATGGCCGGAAGTAAAACCAATATTTCAGGCAATTGCTGCAAAAGTAGAAGATGGTTCTCCATGCTGCGACTGGGTTGGTGAAAACGGCGCAGGTCACTTTGTGAAAATGGTTCATAACGGTATAGAATATGGTGATATGCAGCTCATCTGTGAGGCTTACCAGATTATGAGAGATCTCCTTCATATGAACGCTGACGAGATGCATCTTATCTTCAAGGAATGGAATGAAGGTGAGTTGAACAGTTACCTGATAGAAATAACCAGGGATATCCTTGCCTATAAGGATACAGATGGCAATCCTCTGGTTGATAAGATTCTCGATACTGCCGGACAAAAAGGAACTGGCAAGTGGACAGGAATAGCTGCACTGGATCTGGGTATACCTCTTACTTTAATAGGTGAAGCAGTTTTCTCAAGATGTTTATCGGCCCTGAAAAATGAGCGAGTAAATGCCTCTAAAATTCTGAAAGGCCAGGATACTGTTTTTGCAGGTGACATAAACAGTTTTATAAATGACATAAAAGAGGCCCTGTATGCTTCAAAAATTGTCTCCTATGCACAAGGTTATACACTGATGAGAGCTGCTGCAGAGGAATACGGATGGGAACTGAATTATGGAGGTATTGCTCTCATGTGGAGAGGTGGTTGTATAATAAGATCCGTTTTCCTTGGTAAAATAAAAGAAGCCTTTGATAACAATCCGGCAATCACCAACCTTCTGCTTGATCCCTTCTTCAAACCAAAAGTAGAAAAAGCACAGAATGGCTGGAGGAATGTTGTTTCGACTGCTGCAGTACATGGAATTCCGGTTCCTGCAATATCATCAGCTCTGGGTTACTTCGACGGTTACAGGTGTGAAAGACTTCCTGCCAATCTCCTGCAGGCTCAACGTGATTATTTTGGTGCACATACCTATGAGCGCACCGATAAACCCAGAGGTGAGTTTTTCCATACCAACTGGACGAGTCGTGGCGGAACAACAGCATCATCAACTTACAATGTATAATCATTAACCAACCTATAGAAAATGACACAAATAAACAAAATTGGCAACTACAGATGGACTATCTGTGCGTTGATTTTCTTTGCAACCACAGTCAACTACATTGACAGACAGGTAATAGGGATACTAAAACCCCTTCTGGAATCTGACCTGGGAATCGGCGAGAAAGATTATTCGCACATTATAATGGCTTTCCAGCTCTTATATGGTGTCGGTATGGTCATTGCCGGTCGCCTGATTGATAAATTCGGGACCAAGATAGGATACGGGGTTGCCGTAATCTTATGGAGTATTGCAGCAATGGGACATGCCCTGGCAAAAGGTGTGTGGGGTTTCGGATTTTGGAGAGGCTTCCTCGGAGTAAGCGAGGCCGGTAACTTTCCTGCAGCCATTAAATCGGTGGCAGAATGGTTTCCGAAGAAAGAGAGGGCTCTTGCAACGGGAATATTCAACTCGGGAACCAATGTCGGGGCAATAGTGGCGCCTCTGGCCGTTCCCGCCATGGTAATTGCATGGGGATGGCAGGCTGCATTCATAATAACCGGTGCATTAGGTTTTATCTGGGTTATCTTATGGTTCATATTTTATGAAGTTCCGGAAAAGCACAAAAAGGTATCCGCCGGTGAACTTGACTACATACTCAGTGATGTCGATGAACAGGCAGAAACAAAGGAAAAGGTATCATGGCTTAAGCTGCTGAAGTACCGTCAGACATGGCTCTTCTTCATCGGGAAAGGTCTTACAGATCCAATATGGTGGTTTTATCTTTTCTGGATCCCCGGCTGGTTGTCAACTGTCAGAGGTGCAGGGCTTTCTGTTTCATCATTCGGATTGCCGCTTGCCTTCATTTATACAATGACCACAGTAGGAAGCATAGGCGGAGGATGGGTCTCAGGCTTTATGATTAAAAGAGGAATGTCCCCATTCAAGGCAAGAAAATACACTATGCTTATCTTTGCATTACTGGTAATACCAATAATATTTGCCCAATCGCCATCTCTAGGCAATTGGGGAGCTGTCTGTCTTATTGCCCTGGCTGCATCATCACACCAGGCATGGTCTGCAAACATCTTTACCACTGTATCAGATGCCTTTCCAAAGAAGGCAGTCAGCTCAGTCACAGGTATTGGAGGAATGGCCGGTGCTGTGATGGGTGCATTTATCTCATATATAGCAGGCGGTATACTCCAGCATTTTAAAGACCTTGGACATATTGAAACAGGCTATGTTGTTATGTTTGCCATTGCAGGAAGCTCATATCTATTGGCATGGATCATAATGTACGCCTTCGCTCCTAAAAACAAGTCTGTATTACTGGATTAAATGAAAAAACTAGGAAAATACTCCATCGGGATGGGCGACAGGTTCGGCCATCAGGGCAGCGCCCAGCTTAAGGCAATAATTGAAGCCGGCAAAAAAGGAATTGAGATAACACCTGTCTGGAATAAATCCAACAGGGAGCATATTATAATTGGTACCGAACCGGTTGATGTCAGAAAAGAAGCCGACAGCGTAACAAAAAAAGCAGGTTTTGACAAACCATATTTCGTTGATGCAGATCATATCAATATCGATACGGCCGACAGGTTTATTAACTGTTCGGATTTCTTTACTATCGATGTTGCATCGTACATTGGAAAAAAGGCAGGTGAGGATGAAATAAAAACATTTGTCTCAGGGGCGGAAAAATATTCAGGTGAATTAATAATTCCCGGAATAAAAAAACCACTCGTGAGCACAAAGAAACAAATCACCGGAATTGCTGAAAAATACCTGTTTGCAGCCATCAAGGCATGGGAAACCTACAGAAAAATTGAAAAAATAAAAGGCAGTGGCAACTTTGTCACTGAAGTATCAATGGATGAAGTTCCTGTTCCTCAGACACCTGTCGAACTCTTTTTCATTCTTAAAATGCTTGGAGAAGAAAATATACCGCTGCAGACCATTGCACCGAAATTCTCGGGCAGATTTAATAAAGGAGTTGATTATGTTGGTGATCCGCTGAATTTTGCTTCTGAATTCGAAGCAGATCTTATGGTGATTGACATGGCAGTAAAAGAGTTTGATCTGCCTGATAATCTTAAAATCAGTGTTCACTCCGGATCTGATAAATTTGCAATCTATCCACATATTGGGTCAATAATCAGAAAACACAATAAAGGAATACATTTAAAAACAGCAGGAACTACCTGGCTCGAGGAGGTTATCGGACTAGGAATGGCAGGTGGTGAAGCTCTCGAATTTGTAAAAGAGATCTACATTAAATCACTTGAAAAAATTGATGAATTATGTGCTCCTTATGCTGATGTGATTGACATTGACATATCAGTTCTTCCTTCAGCAGATGAAGTGACGGTGTGGAACAGCAGTAAGTTTGCAGGAACGTTAAGACACGAATCCGGCAATCCTGATTACAATCCCGCTATGAGACAACTGATCCATGTTGCATACAAGCTTGCTGCCCAGCGAATGGATGACTTCTTCAGACTTCTGGATGAGAATCAGGATGTTGTTGCGGAATGTGTATTTGAGAATATCTACAACAGACACATTTGCATGCTGTTCGATATTAAATAGGATTTCATTCCATAGTCTTCATTCCGACGGTTATTCCCGGCTGTGTCTGAAGCAGATCAAATACCATTATTTCATTTGAACCTTCCCTGAGCCATGTCGCAGGGCAAAACAGTCTTTTCTGGGGGCCAATATCCCAGTACCGACCAAGATTATGGCCGTTTACCCATACAATGCCTTTTTTAAAATTCGACAGATCAAAAAATGTATCTCCTGGTTTACCTATAAAGAAGTTGCCTCTGAAGAAAATACCTCTCTTGCCAGGATTTCTGCTGGATGACCGTAAATCATAAATAAACTTCTCATCCATTGGAAGGTTGTAAACTTTCCAGTTCATTAAAGTCATACCATTTAGAGTAACTCTGTCTGTAATACCTTTTCTATCAATGATATACTGCCCAAAGTTTATGCGTCCCATCGCTTCAACCAGTATTTCAAGCACAGGATGGTCAACATTGCTCTCCGGAATTTCAATTGAATTGATTCCCTCTCTCCTGTCAAGTGTACCAATATATTCACCATTCAGAAATACTGTTGCATAATCGTGCAGGTCAGTTACAGTTAGTTTACCTTTCTTATGGCCTATAAGTTCTGTTCTGTAAAGTATAAATCCATAATCCTGGTTATAAGCTTCAAATGGTTTTGGCTGGATTGAATTTACCGGCTCCGGAAGATTATCCCAAACTGATGTGAATACATGAAGACCAATTACTCCTATCTCCATAACCGGCATCGAATCAGGCACTTGTGGTAGTTTTTCGCCTTTCGGAAGATATGATCCAATCAGATTTCTCAGAGCCATATATTTTGGAGTTGCATTACCCTGCTCATCGATTGGGGCATCATAATCATAACTGGTAACATCTGGTTCATATCCCTTGCCGCCTGAATTGGCTCCGGCAGTAAAGCCAAAATTAGTTCCGCCATGAATGACATATAAGTTAAATGACTTTTTATTGTCCATAAGGAATCTGATCTCTTCAATAAGATCAGCAGTATCGGGTCTGGCCCAATTCTCTCCCCAGTGTGTAAGCCATCCCGGATATGTTTCACTGCTGAATACCGGAACATCAGGATTCATTTTATTTGCAAGTTCCCAGTGAGAGGGAGAGCTTCCGGAATCAAGACCAACAGCACACCCCGGAAGTGTTCCGGCTTCAAGCATATAGGCGGTCGGCCCATCTCCGGTAAAAAAAGGTACATCAATACCATTCTTAATCCATATCTCCTTAAGTCTCTCCATATAGTTTCTGTCATTCCCGTAACTTCCATATTCATTTTCAATCTGAACCATCAGTATAGGACCTCCACTGGTAATAAGCCACGGTTTAAGTTCATCTGCCAGCTTTGCCATGTATCTTTCTGCTGCAGCCATATACCGTGGATCCATGCATCTGAGTTTGATATCCGGTATCAGTAACAGATAAGGAGGTATACCCCCAAGTTCCCACTCAGCACATACATAAGGACCTGGCCTTACCAGCAACCACATATCTTCTTCATGAACCAAACGGAAGAATTCCTGCAGATTACGATTACCATTTGAAAAATCAAACACACCTTCCTCAGGTTCGTGATAATTCCAGAAAATATATACTCCAATAGTATTACAACCCATCGCTTTGGCCATCTTAATCCTGTGATGCCAGTATTCGACCGGTATCCTGGCAGGATGAATCTCTCCGCTTATTATCTGGAAAGGGTTCCCGTCAAGCAAAAATTCCGAAGTACCAAGAGAAAAGGTATGCTTTGCTCTCTGTTTCTGAGCTGTTGTCGATACTATTAATAAGACAATTAATAACAGGCTTAAAATAAATCGTTTACACATACAGTTATGTCTTTTCTTGATATAAGATAAAATGAAAAATATTGTTTCCTACTCAGGAATATATTATGTCCGGCAAAGGCTTTAAGCACTTCAAAGACTAATAGATATTGAAGACAAATATACCAATTTTCACATATAAAATCTGATTATTTCCAATTAGCAGGATTAAACTCAAATAAGACTACCTGACCAGTATTATTCGTAACCTGATACTATAGTGTTGCGTATTAGCTTTCAGAATATAAATCCCTGCAGGCAGGTCATATGCAGCAAGATCAAGCATACCAGGATTTCCAATTGTAACTTTTTTTAGCAGTTTACCGGTCATATTAAATAGCAAAAGTTCGATCTGGTTAACCTCTTCTTCTGTTATTAAACGAAGTGTGAGGAGTCCTTTTGTAGGGTTGGGATAGGCAATGAGAGTTCCTTCAGGCAATAATCCAGGATCTTCATAGTCTGACAGAGTATTATCAGCAAATGGTGATCCATCTCTTTTAACAGATTGTGTCCAGTACCAGTAATTTGCAGGATCTCCTGAAGGATTGATCTCAACTGATGAAAGGGAGAAACCGTTGCCGTCGGCTGCCGATGGCCATGGAGCAGAATCATTATATACAAAATGAATAACCTTATTCCCTGCAGCATCAGTCAATAGCACCTCTTCTCCTGCATTGGAAAAATTGCCCTGATAATTACCAGATGCTATCATGCCATAATAATCGTAGAAACACGAAGGTTTTGAAGCAACTACAAAAAATTGCCAGGGAGCTAACAACCTCTTATCCGGGAATTGATAGTGGACAGCTGAATCAAGGATCAGTCCGGAAAGGTTTACAGCATTTTCCCCTGTATTCTTAAACTCAATGAACTCAAGATCTTTACCACTGGTTGTATCAGTTCCAACAATATAATCAGGTGGATGGTAGTGTAATTCAGTTACTTTAATGTTTGAATAATCCTCCTGATGTTTAATAAAATTAACATGCTTCAATGGGCTCCATATACCATTATAGTATATTCTCGATTTGAGTATGGAAGATGCACTTATAGTAAGTTTAATATCTCTGGTGGAAAATAATGTTCCGTTATAGATACCATCACCTGTTTTACGGGGATCAATATTGTCAAGTGTATAGTAAATTGTACCATAAGGATTGGGATTTACCAATTCAATAGTAACTGGTGAGGTTAATATAATGTCTCTTTGTGTGATTACGCTATCCGGAGTATTTATCACCGGGGCTTCTATTACCGGGTAGAGACCTGTCTCTTTCAGTTGAGAAATAACTATAGAATTTCTGTAGGGAATAAACTTATTGCGTATTTTGTTTATCTCCGGAAGCCAATTATCATTTTTGGTATATGGTACACCACCTTCTCTCCTGGCATCACCCCACCGAGCTGATTCGGCAGTTACTGCCATCTCGACCTCTTTGATCCGGGTATTAATACGTGCCAAAGACTGTTCAGGAGAAAAAACACCACCCTGCTGAAAGTGGTTATAAGCCCTGTCTGCGAAACGAATCCGGTACTCGCTGTTAGCTGTAAGTTTATGATGCAACCATTGTGGATGGAATTTCGTAAAATCATTTAATTCCATTTTCATCTGGTCTGTTCTGGTAGCAAGGTTTACCCTGTCTTCATTCAATCCAGTTCCCGGATTATGCGCTTCATCAAAAAGTGAATGTTCAGAATCATGAGTAAAAAATATGAAACCTGTTGATTTATCTTCCCTGTTATCAATTGCAAAAAAATTATTACAACCTTTATTATTCGAAAAGGAAGATGTAGGTGCATCGAAATTGCCTGTGTAAAAAATCACTAGCATATAATCAATAAGGTTATCGATATCAACCATAACCTCTCCTCCTTTTACTGGTTTTCCGTCCGGATCTTTTCCTTCGAGTTTAAAATAGTTACTGTTTGAAGCAAATCCGGTGTTGCACAAATTCCAGATCCTTTGCCAGGAATCAAGTAATCCATCTGTTGCCTCAATTGTATAGGAATAGTTTTCGGTATTTACCTTCACCACGTCGTAGTCCTCGTTATCGCCTCCCATATATGATGAAGCGAAACGCGCTTCTGAGCGTTCCTGAGTCTGATAAAGTCCCCAATACATACCGTTAAGATATAAATGATAATAACGGCTTCGCGTATAAGGCTGCCCCATGTCGCGTTGTGTATCACGTGAAAAAACATCACGTACAAAAGAATTGTAAGGAGATCCGGTACTCCAGGCATAGTTCTGCTCAGCACGGAGATCAATCTTGTCATAATAATCGGTTCCCTCGTTTCCAAAAAGGGGAAAAAACAGCTTTGCCACACCATATTTTTCCCTGAAGAATAATCTGAAAGAATGTTTAGGGAAATTATCATGTCTACTCCATCCGCCTCTTATACGAAGGCCTGCATTAACATTAAATCCTTCCGTTCCATCAGTTTGAATCAACTCTACGCCACACTCTCTTTCCCAGTTAATCCCGTGACCCTCAGCATTAACATAGATACCTGAAACAGGACTGAACAGGTTTTTAAGGTCTGTAACAACAGATAGTACAGGGATATCAAGCAAAGAATTTTCTATAATGCCAGAATATTCAGGGCTGGTCACTATCCTGCTGTCCATCTCAAGGTCGATAAGTTGTCCATTAACTTGTTCATCAGGCCATTCACCTCCGGGCCACGACTGACTCTTAACTTGTTCGATGAAAATATATGTTCTGGTAGAGGGACTGGAAGATTTGTAACCTGTCCTGCCTGTAGAAGCTCTAAGAACTACTGCAGGTGTGACCGGCCGTCCTGTATTGCTGGCAGGGTCTATCAGCACGTTTGCCGGAGAATCAACTGTAAAGCTACTACCAGAATATTGCGGATTGCTTCCATCAAGAGTATAAACAATCTGTGCTGTCGGATCGTTTAATGTTATGACAACATTAAACGGGCTACTGAAAAAACCGGATTGAACTGAAAAGTTAATTCCAGGATCACCTGTGATCTCAGGTAAATCTTCTTCAGCCCATATTGCCATATCGAAATAAAAATCAGAGCTTGAAAGACTAACATTAAAACCCTGTACTGCTATAAGGTTTGTTCCCTCAGCCAGGTTAACAGAAACAGCATCAACTGTATATTCCTCACCTAAACCCGATTCATGATTTTCAGGGGCAAAAGCATCATATGTCAGGTTCTCAGGAGCATTCCGACGTAATATTTCCACTCCGTTAATCCATATCACAAATCCGTCATCATAATCCACTGTGAATAATAATTCTTTTATCGTTGCAGCATTTGCACATACGAATTCTGATCTCATATATAGAGTGGAATAGTTATTCTGCATGTCTGTCAGTTCTACTCCCCAGGTCCCGTCACCATAACGGAAGGGTGCATTACCTGTCAACCAGTCGGAATCATCAAATCCGGGTTTCATCCAGTCATTATTTATCGAGGCAGCATCCTTACCCTTAAGATAAGTATAAGAGGCACGGTATGAAAAGTCGATCTGACCTATCAAATGAAGCGGTAATAATAAAGTAATAAAAACAAATAGAATATTTATTTTATTATTATGTAAATATCTTAGGAGCATATGTTTATTTTCTGACAAGAACTCTTTTTACAGACACTATCTTTTCAGATAGCCTGAAAGCTGTGAAGCTTCCTGTAGTAACCGCCTTTCTTTTTCATCAGTTCCGAGTGTGTTCCGGTTTCAACTATTCTTCCTTCTTCAAGTACAACTATAATATCTGCGTGTTGAATAGTGGACAGGCGGTGAGCAATCACAAGGGAAGTTCTGCTTTTCATTAAATTAATTATGGCCTCCTGAACAAGCCGTTCCGATTCGGTATCAAGAGCTGATGTAGCTTCGTCAAGAATAAGAATGGGAGGATTTGCCATTATTGCCCTTGCAATGCTTATCCTTTGCCGCTGTCCGCCGCTGAGCTTATTTCCCGACTCCCCCACACAATAATTATAACCACCATCTGTTTCGATTATGAAATCATGAGCATTTGCTATCATGGCAGCATTTTCGACTTTTTCCGTATCTGTAATAACGAATCCGAAAGCAATATTTTCTTTGAACGAAGTGTTAAAAAGAATAGGCTGCTGACTTACTATCCCCATAAGGTAACGAAGATCCTTGATTCTGAGATCACGGATATCAGTCCCATCGATAAGGATTTTGCCACGATCCACATCCATAAACCGTGGAAGAAGATC
The DNA here is from genome assembly GCA_964596715.1 of uncultured Rikenellaceae bacterium. Taxonomy (GTDB): domain Bacteria; phylum Bacteroidota; class Bacteroidia; order Bacteroidales; family VadinHA17; genus LD21. The sequence continues at coordinate 24,792 of CAZQVL010000016.1, read as the reverse complement.
AGCCAGGGTCGATTTACCTGCACCTGATTTACCGACAATAGCAACGTTCTGGCCCTTAAGTATCTTCAGGTCAATATCCTTAAGTACAGGTTCATTATTATATGAATACCATACCCCTTTGAATTCTATTGATTCATTAAATGCTGAAACCGGGAGGGCATTTTCCTTTTCAATGATTTTTTCTTCAGCATTGAGAATCTGATCGATCCTGTCGATTGAGGCCATACCTTTCTGTATGCTGAACCATGCTGTTGTAATGTTCTTTACCGGCTGGATTATCTGGGAAAAAACCACCAGAAAAGCAATCAATTTATCTGGTGTCATATTACCTGTTCCCTTAAGTGCAAGGATACCTCCAAAATACATCAGAATCATTACAACTATTGTAGAGAGAAATTCACTTAAGGGAGAAGCAAGATAGGCTTTCCGGGTAATTCTCCTAAAGATTTTAGCATACTTTTCATTTGTTGAACCAAACTGCTCTTTCATTTTATTTTCAGCATTGAATCCCTTTACAATTCTCAGACCAGTGAGGGTCTCTTCCACGACTGACAGCAATCTGCCGAGGTTCTGCTGACCTATCAGCGACGAAGACCTTAATGTCCGGCTTGCCCTTCCTATAAGCCATCCGCTGACCGGAAGGAGAAGCAGTGCGAATAGTGTAAGCTGAACACTGGTTACAAACAGGTAGATAACAAAAATAATGATATACAATGGATCTCTAAAAAGCATTGTAAGTGAAGCCATTACCGATATTTCAATTTCCTGAACATCATTTGAGATCCGTGTCATCACATCTCCTTTCCTGGCATCAGAAAAGAAGGATAAGGGAAGTCTCAGCACTTTATGATACATTTCTTTTCTCAGATCGCGTACGGTAGATGATCGGATATAAGCCATACTGTTGTTGGCCAGGAAAATGAAACCATTCTTGAAAAGACTTGCTATAATTACAATAAGGCTCACAAGCAACAGAGCTCCAAGTTCTCCATTAGTGTCAATAAATGAATGAAGATAATACTTGCTGAATGCTCCAAAGTAATCGAGGTTGAACTGAAACTCACCCGGATATGGAGCAGCCTCCACCCTGTCAAAAAGGATTTTAAGAAATGGTATAACAAGAGTGTAAGAAACAAGTGCAAAAACAGCACTCAGAATGTTAAAAATTATATTTTTAATTGCCGGCCACTGGTATGGCTTAATGTATTTCAGCAATAAACTTGTCCTATTCATTGTATCAGACAGCGCATTAGAAACCAGTAAAATTAAAGGGGGTAATTGCTTTAAGCTCAGTTTTCACAGTCTCACTTACATCAAGCTTTTCAATAAAGTCTAATATTGATTCACTGGTGATCTTCTCATTTTTTCGTGTAAGTTCGAGAAGAGCTTCATAGGGTCTGTGATATCCTTCCCTCCTGAGGATTGTTTGTATTGCTTCAGTCACTACCGCCCAGTTATTCTCAAGGTCACTATTAATTTTTTCCTTGTTGATAATCAACTTATCAAGACCCTTGAGTAGAGACCGAAATGCAATAATAGTATGTCCAACCGGAACTCCTATATTTCGCAACACTGTTGAATCCGTAAGATCGCGTTGCAACCTGGATACCGGCAGCTTCATGGAAAAATGTTCAAATATCGCATTTGCATATCCAAGATTACCCTCGCTGTTCTCAAAATCGATAGGATTAATCTTATGTGGCATAGCTGAAGAACCTATTTCACCTTTCTTGATTTTCTGATTGAAGTAATCGAAAGAGATATATGACCACATATCCCGTGTCAGGTCGGTAAGGATTACATTGATCCTCCTCAGATTGTCAAACAGGGCAGCAAGGTTATCATAATGTTCAATCTGTGTTGTCGGACTGGAACGCTGAAGACCAAGTATATCATTCACAAAGCTGTCAGCAAAATTAATCCAGTCAATGTCGGGATATGCTGCTTTATGGGCATTAAAGTTACCTGTAGCTCCGCCAAATTTAGCGGAATAGGGTATCTGACTGAAGTATTTTGATTGTTCATCGATCCTTGCGATAAAAACTGAGATCTCTTTCCCAAGACGTGTAGGGGAAGCCGGTTGCCCATGTGTCCTGGCCAGCATCGGAATATCTTTCCACTGGTCAGCCAGGTTAGCCAGTGTTTCCCTTATTTCAAAGAGCATGGGGAAGTATAGATCGGCAAGAGCATCTTTTAAAGATAATGGTATTGCAGTATTATTGATATCCTGCGATGTCAGACCAAAGTGAACAAACTCACTCCACCTCCCCCAGCCAGACTGAAAGAACTTTTCCTTCAGATAATATTCCACGGCTTTCACATCGTGATTGGTTATTTTCTCCGTTTCTTTAATCCTTTCTGCATCCTTCAGATTAAATTCTTCATAGAAAGAACGGATAGCCGGATAATTTTCTTTTCTGAAATCTTTCAACTGAGGAAGGGGTATATCACACAAAGCAATGAAATACTCAATTTCAACCAGCAACCGGTATCTGATCAGTCCGAATTCGGAAAAGTATATATCAAGCTCATCAACTTTTTGTCTGTATCTCCCGTCCAATGGTGAAACAGCCGTTAGAAAATTTAGTTCCATCGTTTACCTTTTTGAGTTTTCATTTGTTATATGACATATACAATGCAATACAAAAGTACTATTTTAGAGATTGTAAAAAAATGAAATTAAGTTACAGGCAATGGTACAGGGAAAAATAAAGGATAAACAGGTAAAAATAAGAGTTTCAGCAGTAAGATATGCAAACACTTATCCTTTCATTTATGGTATGACCGAATCAGGATTTGACAGGAAGATCGTTCTGGAAACAGATCATCCGGCTGACTGTGCGGCTAAACTTGCCAATGGCAGTGTTGATATCGGACTCATACCAGTAGCGGCCTTGCCGATGATCAGACATTACAAAATAATTACTGACTTTTGTCTGGGTGCATATGGAAAAGTAAGGACTGTTTTGCTCTTAAGTAATTGTCCTTTTGAAGAAATCAAAACTGTTAACCTCGACTACAGGTCAATATCGTCAGGTACTCTTGCAAAAATACTGGCAAAGAATTCATGGAACAGAAAATTTGTATGGAAAAATACGACTGAAAAATTTGACTTTACAAATATAGCAGACGATCATGCTATTGTTCTCATTGGAGATCAGTGTTTTGAGCTTGAAAAAAAATTCAGCTATAAAATCGACCTCGCAGAAGAATGGTATAGATTCTCAGGTCTTCCTTTTGCTTTCGCCTGCTGGACAGCAAACCGGGATCTTGACAATTCTTTTCTGAAAGCGTTTAACAATGCTTTGAAAAGAGGTGTAAGGAATATCCGCGGTGTTGTTATGAAATTTGGCAAAACAGGAGTCATTTCAGGTGATGATCTGATGGATTATTTGACTTTAAACATTGATTATGAGCTCAATGATGATAAAAGAAAAGCTATTGATCTATTTCTAAAGCTAATGGAAAAATTATGAAAGGGCAGGTTATCTATAATAATTATATTATCAGGGATTATCGCAAGAGTGATTATCCGAAGATATCTCATCTATGGGAAATAACTGATATTGGTGGCTATCAACGAGGCGATAATGAAAAGACTATTGCAGACAGTATTAAGCTTGGCGGATGCCTGCTTGTTATTGAAAACAAGGAAACTGGCGACATATGCGGCACTTCATGGATGACATTTGACGGAAGGCGAATTCACATGCATCATTTCGGAATACATTCTGCCTACCAGGGTAACGGGCTCTCAAAAATACTTCTGAAAGAGTCGTTCCGTTATGTAAAAGAAAAAGGTTATCAGGTGAAACTTGAGGTACATTCAGGCAATTATAAAGCGATTAATCTTTATAAAAAATCAGGTTTCGAATACCTTGGTGATTATGATATTTATATAATGAGGAATATATCGAAATTATAATATAGATTTTCAAGTTTGGTTTTTTATGATTAACTTTGAAGAAGGTGGTTGATCGGACATAGTATTAACTGTAAAGTATAGTATCATGGTAAAAACCATAACTTTCAATGAATTACGAAAAATAAAAGACCAGTTACCCTCCGGAAGTATGAAAAAGATTGCACAGAAACTTGACATGAATGAAGAAACCGTCAGAAACTACTTCGGAGGGACAAATTTCGACAAGGGACAGAGTGTAGGTATTCATTATGAGCAGGGACCTGATGGCGGTATAGTCAAGTTCGATGATACAACTATCCTTGAGATGGCCATAAAAATGATCAACTATTAACAGGAATTCTGACTGCCTTCTCAAAAGCAAAAGGCTGGTACTTTTGCTTTTTTTTTTGAAATGAAAGATGGACATGAAGGGATTATTTGTCAGTTGTTACCTGATGCGATGAGATCATTAGAATTAGAGTTTATCGGTTTGCCTTGCATTAATCAAACAAATAAAGTTGGCGGTCTTCAGTATCTTCAGTTTCGAGGTTTGAAATGCTCACTCCAAGAAGTCTGATATTTGATCCTTCAAGGTTAAGCGACTTTCGTATTTCTGTTACTCCTTTGTGAAGAGTATTAAAATCAGTAATAAAATTCTTAAGTGTTTTGCTGCGGGTTATCTGCCGGAAATCGGAAAATTTGATCTTCAGAGTGATTGTTCTGCCTGTTGTTCCAGCATGCTCAATACGTTCCATAAGTTCTTTTTCGATCTTGTAAAGCTCAGCAATAATTTCAAAACCTGTAGTAAGATCTTTTTCAAAAGTAAGTTCAGTCCCAATTGATTTACGTTCAGTTTCAGTTTCTACCGGGCGGTTATCTATACCTCTTGCAATATCAAAGTAGAATTTCCCGACTTTGCCGAAATTCCTTAATAAAGCAGGTAAATCCATCTTCTTAAGATCCGAACCCTTATGGATCCCCATCTTATGCATTTTTTCGGCAGTCACTCTACCGATGCCATAAAACTTATCTACAGGCAACTCTTCAATGAATCTCTCAGCATCCTCCGGTGGTATAAGGAACAGACCATCTGGTTTCTTACTGTCTGAAGCAATTTTGGCCAGAAATTTATTAATTGAAATCCCTGCGGATGCTGTAAGTCCGGTTCTCTTTTTTATCTCCTTTTTTATCTCTTTTGCAATGATGGTTGCCGATCCGATATTCTTCTTATTATCTGTGACATCGAGAAATGCTTCGTCTATCGAGAGAGGCTCGACTGCATCGGTATATTCTTTAAAGATCTCAAAGATCTTATCCGACATCTCCTTATATCTGTCAAACCTGTGCCTGACAAATATCAGATCGGGGCATAATCGTTTTGCAGTCACTGAAGGCATGGCAGATCTGACACCAAATCTCCTGGCTTCATAACTTGCTGCTGCTACTACATGCCTTTCACCGCTTCCACCCACAGCTACAGGCTTTCCTCTCAGGTCAGGATTATCAAGCTGTTCGACCGATGCAAAAAAAGCATCCATGTCGATATGAATAATTTTTCTCATAAAGAAGTGCATAGAGTACCTAAAGTTAAACGTTAAAAGGCAAAAGGCAAAAGTGTGAAGATTATTTACTTCTTCTTCTATCTCCTCAACCAGCCCTTTTTCCATCTATTTTTTTATATTAGCAAAAAACTAACAATGAAAGTACTTGGAATAAATTGCAGTCCCAGAAAAGGTGGTAATACCGAACTACTCATTAAAGAAGTCCTTAAATCATTGGAAAACAACGGAATAAAAACTGAATTCTTTCAGATTGGAGGCAAAGAAGTTAATGGTTGCAAGGCATGTATGAAATGCAGGAAGGCTGCGGATGGAAGATGCCACCAGCCCAATGAAGTGCTCAATAAATGTATCAATAAAATGGTAAAAGCTGATGCAATTATTATCGGTTCTCCCACATACTTTTCAGATCTATCAACTGAAGCCAAAGCTCTGATTGATGTTGCAGGTTATGCACTCAGGGGTGCAGGAAATCCCCTGAAGAGGAAACCGGGTGCTGCAGTAATTTCTGTCAGACGTACCGGTGCAATTCATGCATTCGACAGCATCAACCATTTCTTCCTCATTAATGAGATGATCATTCCGGGATCATCATACTGGAACATAGGAACAGGAAGGGAAAAGGGTGATGTTCTAAATGATAAAGAGGGTATGAAAACGATGAGGGTACTTGCTGAGAATCTTACATGGTTGCTGAAAAAAATACAAGATTGATGATAAAACTTCATGAATTGCAGTACTTTATTTACTCCTTATCCATTTAACCAAGCTACTTTTTGCTCAGGTTGATGCTCCTTCCCGATAATATCTCTGTAAAGTTCAGGTCTTCTCGCCTTTATATATCTGTATCCTCCTGCATCGTTAAGTTTTTCAGGAGTCAGTATTGCTGTTACAAAATCATCTCCCAGATACCTGCATTCTGATACAATATCACCAAAGGGGTCAATAATCATTGAACAGCCGTTCTTCAGCTGATCATCGTCCATACCAACCGGATTGGAAAAAACAATATAAATACCATTATCGTAAGCTCTTGCCGGCAGCCATTTCATAAGCCACTCCCTCCCTTTTGGACCATCGAATTCCGATCTCAGTAAATGCTGGTTTTTTCCCCTGTTCTTCCAGAGTTCACGGTTAAAGTAGCCGGCTCCGGGTCTTGAAGAGGGTGTCCCCATTGTAACATGAGGCATGAAAATAACATCAGCTCCAAGCAGTTTTGTAGCTCTTACATTTTCAATTATATTATTATCATAACATGTAAGTATCCCGCATTTCCAGCCTCTCAGATCAAAAACACAATATTCATCACCCGGTGAAAGGTGAGTATTTATAAATGGATGTAATTTCCTGTGTGCGGTTATCAATCCATGTTTATCAGCACATACATAGGTGTTAAAAAGTCTGTTGTTGTTGTCTTTCTCAAACAGTCCAGCCAGTATAGTGATATTGTATTTCCCTGCGATCTGAATAAGCTTCGATACACTTTCCCCTTCAGGAACATACTCTGCCAGTTCCAGCAGTTGTTCCCTTGAGAGTTTGCGGGCGAAGGTATATCCGGTGACCGAACATTCGTGAAAAGCTATAAATCCGGAGCCTTCCATAGCGGCCTTTTCTGCAATAAGCTCTATCACAGACAGGTTATAATCTTTGTCGCCACTCCGGTGTTCAAATTGTGCTGTTGATACTTTAATATTTTCCATGGCAGATAAATAAAAAGGCCGGTATTATTTTACCGGCCCTTAAATTAATCAATTAATCTTTTAATAGTGTTCTCTTTCAACATAGTGTGTATGCAGAAGTTCATGTGCTTTATGGCTGTTTGGTTTACCCAGAAAATCCTTATAGAGAGCAATAATCTCGGGATTTTCATGTGATTTGCGAAGAGCCATGTGCTCATCTTCAGAATAAATTGCTTTAATACGTTTTTCACGTATTTCCATGCTGGTAGGAATTGGCTGACCTCCTCCGCCGATACATCCTCCGGGGCATGCCATTATCTCGATAAAATGATAAGATGCTTTCCCTTTTTTCACAAGCTGCATAATCTTATTTGCATTTGTAAGTCCGTGGGCAATAGCGACTTTGAGTTCTACACCTTCAAGAAATTTCCATTCATCGGTACATCCCTCAATTTTAATTTTTGCTTCTTTTATTCCGTCCATTCCGCGAACAGGAGTTATATTAAGATTATTGAATGGTACTTCTTTTCCTGTTACGATTTCATAAGCCGTTCTAAGTGCAGCTTCCATAACACCGCCGGTAGCACCGAAAATCACACCTGCACCGGTTGAATCTCCCATAATTGAGTCATAAGGCGATGGTTTAAGGACTCTGAAGTCTATGCCGGCCTGCTTTATCATAACTGCAAGTTCTCTTGTTGTAATAACAAAATCAATATCTTTATACCCGCTGGCTCTCATCTCAGGTCTGTCTGCCTCAAATTTCTTTGCGGTACACGGCATAACAGATACTGACACTATTTTTGAAGGATCCAGCTTCCGTTTCTTTGCGAAGTATGTTTTTGCCAGTGCTCCGAACATCTGCTGGGGAGATTTACAGGTTGACAGATTTGACAGATAATCATGATATTTGTGTTCAACGAATTTTATCCATCCGGGTGAACATGAAGTAAACATAGGAATTCTAGTTTTCTTATCTCCTTCAACCAGGACTTTCTTAAGCCTTGTGAGCAATTCTGTTCCCTCTTCCATTATTGTGAGGTCGGCGCTGAAGTCGGTATCGAGTACTGAATCAAAGCCAAGTTGCTTCAAAGCAGTGACCATCTTCCCTGTGACTCTTTCACCCGGATCATATCCGAGGTCTTCTCCCAGTGCTACTCTTACAGCCGGTGCTGTTTGAACAACAACATGCTTGTCCGTATCATAGATTGCATCCCACACCTGGTCGATAGAAGTTTTTTCAACCAGTGCACCTGTCGGGCAACGGGTTACACACTGACCGCAGGCAGTACATACAACATGGCTCATCGGGCGGTCGTGAAATGATGATATTTTCTGTTGCGAACCCTTGTAGGCAACAGCAATGGCTGAAATATATTGAAGTTCAGAACATGTTCTCACGCAACGCTGGCAACGAATGCATTTGCTGTCGTCCTTGATAAAAGCAGGAGATGATATATCGATCGAGTATGGGTGGTCTTCAACAATATCAAGGAATATTGTATCACCGAAAGCAAATTCGTTAGCCAGAGCCTGCAATTCACATTTCGTGTTTTTATAGCATTTTGTACAGTCTGATCTGTGTTCGGAAAGCAGAAGCTCAACAATATGCTTCCTGGCATTCCTTACCTTAAGGGTATTGGTATGGATATCCATTCCTTCAGAAACCGGTGTGGCACAGGCAGCTATCAAGGTTCTTGCACCTTTTTGTTCTACCACGCATACACGGCAGTTGCCGGCAACACACAGGTCAGGATGATTACATAATGTGGGTATATTGATTTTCAATTTCTGAGCTGCAGCAAGAACTGTCGTTCCCTCAGGAACAGAAACAAACTGGTCATTTATATTAAGATTTACCATAATACTCTTTTTTCATTAAATAATTAATAAATGATCTCTTCCCTGAAGTTTTCAACAATAGTTCTGAAAGCATTACCTACCGACTGACCCAGACCACACTTTGAAGCGACCTTCATAGTATCAGCAAGCTTAACCAGTTCATTCAGATATGTTGACTTCACATCTCCTTTTTTGACTTTTTCCACACCTTTCAGCAATTGCTGGCATCCCACTCTGCATGGTGTACACTGGCCACATGATTCCTCGGCAAAGAAATCGAGATAGTTATGGAGAACATTATACATTGATCTTGAACTGTTAAAAAGTTTCATGGAGCCACCTGTTGGCACGCCTTCAAAACCGATAATAGTTTCGTTGAACTTTTTCCTTGGCACACAAAAACCTGATGCACCTCCTACCTGAACAGCTTTGGTATCACCATCACCGAACTCATTAACAAGCTGTTGTACAGTCATACCAAGTTCAAGTTCAAATATTCCGGGTGTTGGTGTATCACCTGAGATAGAAAAGACTTTTGATCCTCTTGAATCCTTGGTTCCAAGCTGGTTATATTTTTCTGCTCCATGCTTAATGATCATCATCACTGTTACCAGTGTTTCAACATTATTGATCGAAGTAGGTTTATAAAAGACACCTGATGTGGTAGGATATGGTGGTTTGTTCCGGGGTTCTCCGCGGTCACCCTGTATCGATTCAAAAAGAGCACTCTCCTCTCCACAAATATATGCACCGCTGCCAAGCCGGTAACTGATCCTGAAATCGTATCCAATTTCATCAATCATCGTATGAAATGATTCTAGTTCTTTCGTTAGTTTCGGCAGTAGGAACTTGTACTCACCACGCAAATAGACAATACCCTTTTTAGCTCCAATAGCTTTACTCGCAATTGCCATTCCTCCATATACTTTAGAGGATACCCTGTCGAGTATTTCACGATCCTTGAAAGTTCCGGGTTCACCCTCATCAGCATTGCACACAATATACTTCTCAGGATCTTTTTCAGCAGCAGCATATTTCCATTTCAGTCCCGTGGGAAATCCTGCCCCTCCACGACCTTTTAGTCCTGAATCAAGAATTTGTTGAATAATCTCTTCACTCTTCATTGAATAGGCTTTTGTCAGTACCTCTTTAGGGGAGATTTTTTCGAATATGAGATCAACCTTAGTTAGTCCCTTAATATTTTCCATGATATAACCGAATATTTTTACTTTTGTATATAACCTTTAATAATCTCAACCACTTTCTCGGCTGTCAGTTCTGTGTAAGGAATCTCATTAATGAGTATGGCAGGAGCTTTATGGCACCATCCTATGCAGTTGGTTTCAAGAAGACTGAACATCTTGTCGGAAGTTGTCTCCCCGACTTTTATTTTAAGCATATCCTCCAGAGTTTGCATTATCTCTGCTTTACCCTTCATAGAGCATGTTATTGTTTTACAAACCCTTATCACATACTTACCTCTCACTTTTGTGTCGAGAAAGGTATAAAAAGAGGCCGTCCCGTAAACCTCGGCAGCAGAAATCTCCAGCTCCTTTGCCACTTCAACCATTGCCTCATCAGTAAGGTAATTGTGCTTTTCAACAATACCCTGAAGTATAGGCATAAGGCTCTCTCTTGCCCGGCCGTGTTTGTCGGTTAATTCCTTCACCAGATTTCCAACTTGGTACATTTCTATTTGATTTTTAGGTAATTAAATATATTTTTTAATACACAATATCATTTTTTTTGGGCTGTTAAATTAATAACAATACTTCTTTAAAAAAGCTTACATAAGTCATAGTTCATTATTTAGAATTAAAATAAACAACTTCTGGAATTACAGATTTTAACAAGCGAAGTAATGAAATCCTGTAAAGCGGGAACTGATCACAGATAAGGTATGATACCTGTGAAATTATTTTTTGAATCTAAAAAGGTTTACCTAACTTGCTTTTTAAAGAGATTTTAATTAACTTGTTAGAATAAACCTTCCATAAACAACTGATTATCAATTTATATGCTCAGAATCCGCAAGATAGCTAATCCCTACCTGGCTTCGAACATCCGTGCCATGGAGCAGGTAAAGAGTATCATATCAAAGCAGTTCCCCGACATTTCTCAGAAGAAAGTCGACATGCTGGATGAACAGCTTATCAATCCTCTGAGGTTTAAATATCAGTCAATCCTGCTGCTTGCAGAAAATATAAATGAGACAATACTGGGATTTGCTCTTATAAAATATATGTCAGATCTTAAATATTGCTTTCTCGATTTCATTGCCGCTTCACCGGGCAAAACTTCTACGGGCATCGGAGGTGCTCTTTACCAGAGAGTTCGCGAAGAAACAGAGGCCCTGGGTGCAACAGGTCTTTTTTTCGAATGCCTGCCTGATGAACCTTCATTATGTAGAAATCAAACCTATCTCGTGCAAAATAAAAAGAGACTTGCATTCTATGAACGTTTCGGAGCCAGACCACTTGCCAACACTTTATATGCAACAGGAGTTAAACCTCAGGATGATTGCCCTCCATACCTTGTTTTTGATGGATTGGGAGTTCATACATCATTACCAAGAACAATCACAAGGAAGATTGTCAGATCTATACTGGAAAGGATTTACGGTGATTATTGTCCTGCTGAATATATTAATAAAGTTGTCGAAAGTATTAAGGATGATCCTGTAACATTACGCCCTTTCAGGTATCATAAACCAGTTAAAACAAAAGAATTCAGGACACAGTTATCGGAAAAAAACAAAATACTACTGATTGTTAATGACAGTCATTCAATTCACAATATTCATCAGAGGGGATACGTGGAATCACCTGTGAGAATTCCTTTAATAATTACAGAGCTTGAAAAAACGGGAATCTTCAGAGCAGGAAGTATAAAAGAGTTTCCTGAAAGGCATATTCTTAATATACATGAACGAGGTTATGTTCAGTACTTCAAAACAGTATGCACTAACCTGCCTCCGGGAAAATCGATTTACCCCTATGTGTTCCCGATAAGAAATTCAGCCCGTCCTCCAAAGGAATTATCTGTCAGAGCAGGTTATTTTTGCATCGATTCATTTACTCCTCTTAATAAAAATGCATTCACGGCTGCGCGCACGGGAGTCAATTGTACTCTTACAGCAGCCAACGAAATAGTGTCAGGTACTAAAGCTGCCTATGTTCTCACAAGGCCGCCGGGCCATCATGCCGAAAAATCTGTATTCGGGGGATTCTGTTATTTTAATAATAATGCCATAGCAGCAAATTTTCTGAGCCAATACGGGAAAGTTGCTATACTTGATATTGATTATCATCACGGAAACGGACAACAGCAAATATTTTATGAAAGAAATGATGTTTTAACTTTATCTATACATGGTCATCCTTCCTTTGCTTATCCATATTTTTCCGGATTCAGGGAAGAGAAAGGAGAAGATACAGGATATGGATTTAACATCAATTACCCGCTTGAAGAAAATATTAATGGTGAACAGTACAGAAAAACTCTCTCAAAAGCTATTAAAAGAATTAAAGCTTTTCGCCCTTCCTATCTGGTAGTGGCGCTTGGTCTTGATACTGCAAAGGGTGATCCGACAGGTACCTGGAAATTATTTTCTAACGACTTTGAAAATAATGGCAGAATGATCGGTGAACTTAAAATCCCCACTCTGATTGTCCAGGAGGGTGGCTATAAGACACAGACTCTTGGACTCAACGCAGCGGCATTTTTTAAAGGCTTTGCACAAACTCATAATATTCATACAACAGGGAGATCAATTTCGTAAACGTTAATGTCAGTGATTACTGATCTGTTCCAGTATCCACTTATACCAGCTATCCAGACCATCACTCCCTGTGCATGATAATTCAAAAAGAGGGATCCCGGGATTTAATTTAAACAGATCTGACCGGAAGTTTTCCAGGCTGAAATTCGTATAAGGAAGCAGATCGGTTTTATTAAGGATCACAGCTTTAGCTTCCCTGAAAAGCATCGGGTATTTGGCAGGTTTGTCATCACCCTCGGTTGTGCTTACTACTGCAAGCTTAAATGTCTCACCAAGATCAAACTGGGTTGGGCAGATTAGGTTTCCTACATTCTCCACAAACAGCATATCAAGATTATTCAGGTCAAAAAAATCCAGGACTTTTGAAATGCTGTGAGAATCGAGATGACATCCGCCTTCCGTGTTAATAACTACAATTGGTATATCGAATTTCTTCAGCCGTTGTGCATCACGATCGGTGGTTACATCACCTTCAATAACACCCAGCCGGAATGCAGTTCCAAACCTTTCGCAGGTACGCTCCAGTAGAGTTGTTTTTCCTGCTCCGGGAGAACTTATTATATTGACCATAATAACATTCTTACCGGCAAGCATACTTCTGACTTCATTCGCTTTATTCTGATTCCTGTCAAGGATATTCTTCATGATTTTTATTTCCATAGCTATTCTCCTTCTATACTTTTAACAAACAGTTCTTTTCCATTTATTATTTTCAGATCTGTTGAGCCACATTCTTGGCATGTAAAATGAAACTCATTAAGGTGAAACACGCTCCCGCAATTCAGACACTCCACCCTGACCGGTATGATTTCAATAATCACTTCAGCATCTTCGGCAATTGTATTCCTGACTGTCTCCCTGAAAGCGAATTCAAAGATATCCGGTACAATCTGAATAAGCTGACCAAAGCTTACATTTACTCTGGTAACGATTGACAGACTCTCTTTTTTTGCTACTTCAAGCACAATCGCTGTAAGGTCCTCAGCTATCCCTATTTCGTGCATATAAATACCTTTAACATATTCTTGGAAGCTGCATTCCGGTCGGCATATCAATTATCATTTTACCGCCGGAAGGTGTATTTAATATTACCAAACTACGTTTATCCTGTACCACCTCTCCTATAATTGCCGATTTTTCACCTTCAGGAGAGGATCGCATAATTTCAAGTACTCTCCTGTGTTCTTCGTCACCTGCAACTATCAATACTTTTCCTTCGTTGGCAAGGTAGAGCGGATCGAAGCCAAGCACCTCACATAGTCCTGTTACCGGATCATTCATCCCGAACCTGCTGATAAAGACCTCTCTTATCAATTCATGCGATAACTTGCCGCCACTGCCATGGTTTAAAGTAACAAATTTACTCATCGATCCTGTATTTATAATAGCTGTTACAGGCTCCTTCGTTTGACACCATACATGCTCCTACAGGATTCTCAGGGAAGCATACAGTGGCGAAAAGAGTACAATCAGAAGGGATCTTTAATCCCCTGAGTATTTCTCCACAGATACATAACTTGTTATCTTCATGATATTCTATATCAACAGGGAATACCTTATCAGCATAAGTATTGCGTGAAGCAGATCAACCGGTTCAAATCCGGTATGCAGAAGGATATAATCCCCCACCTCCACATCTTCTATCATATGAAGACCTGCCTTAAATACTGCACCTCCGGCAGATACATCTGCCATATTTCCCTTAATTGAGATAATCCGTGCGGGTATACTTAAACACATAAACCTAATCTTTTTGAAGCAATAATCAACTGACCAAGCGATACTCCCCCGTCGTTAGTTGGAACAAGGTGGTTTGTGTAGACATCAAAATTATCATTTATCAACAGTTCCAGAGATTTTTCAAGCAGATATTTATTCTGGAAAACACCACCGGAAATAACGACTTTTTTTAAAGATTTTTTCTTTCTTATTCTTTTTGATACTTCGAGGATGATTTGTGCCATTGTATTATGGAATTTTGCCGATATAAATGAAACATCATTTTGCGGCAGATCGTTCAGCATTTCTTTGAAGGTATCGGCAAAAACAATTGTACCATCTATCGAAAATGGATAATACAGATCTGTATCACAATTAATTGCTGATTCGAGACGCATTGGTGCCTCAGAATCGAATGTAGTGACCGGGCAGAGTCCTGTCAGTGCTGAAACAGCATCAAAAAAACGTCCGGCTCCGCAACTCAAGGGAGAATTGATATTTTTTATTATCATCTCCCTGTCTTTTTCCAGATCATTCAGACATTCGTCACAGACTGCGATATCCGGACTTATTTCTGTTATCCTTTCATCGATATTTTTACTTGTAACAATCCTGAAGCTGTCATAGTTTTCAACATTTCTTGGATTTACCTCAATTGACTTTATCTGCGAGGCCGGAGGGGCATTTTCAAGAATATCATCACTGAGCAGGCCAACAGATTTCAGGTCACCCCTGACGATCACAGAGACACCGTCTGTTCTGTTGTCTACTTCTCCAGACAACCCGTGTTCGGCAGCCAGCCGGCATATGAAAGGTCGAAAACCTACACCCTTAACCAGCCCTCTGATCAGTATTTCATATCCTTGTATAATAGTTTAATATTTTTCAGTCCTTCAACCCTGTCCAACTTATGAACATAATATATAACACTTTCCAGTTCATCGCAAAGGTTAACATTATTAACTACAACATCTGGCGGTACTTTTGGGATTACCGGGGCAAAATTCACTATTCCCTTTATGCCCAGACGTATAAGTTCATCACAAACCTCCTGTGCTGAGATTTCAGGAACAGCAAGTACGGCAACTTTTACCCTGAACCTGTCAATGATCTCTTTAAGCCTGTTCATTGGATAAACCGGTATTCCCGATCTCATTTTATGTTTGAAGGGATCAATATCGAAAGTGGCTACGATATTCATGTTCCGCTGAACAAACTTGTTATATTTTGATAGTGCCAGACCCAGGTTTCCCATTCCGATGAGAACAATATTATGATCTTTATTGCGGTGAAAGATCTTTTCCATCTTTTCAAGTAGATCATTTATTTCATAACCACCTCTTTTGTTTCCTCTGATTCCGAATTCCGAGAAATCTTTCCTAACCTGATCCGGAGTAACTCCGGTCTCATTGGCCAGAGTATATGAAAAAACTCTTTCCACTCCCATCGTTTTCAGTCTGCCCAGGCATGAACGATAAAGAAAAATCCTTTTCAGACTGTTTTTAATAATGTAATTTGTGATTTGTTTCACATCAAATCTTATTTAAATATATATTTTTTTGCAAGTTAATTAATATTTAATAAAAAAATTATTTATTAAAATACTGATTTAATGCATCTTAATTTATTTATATTTAATCTACCTCAAAATTAATTAATTTTATTTTGATTTTTCTTTCATTGAAATTATTTTTATATGTGAATCTTCTCACATAAATGCACTATCTGAGCATCCATAAAGAAGAATGGGATAAAGCATTGGAACAATTGTTATTATCCTACAACATTTTCGCTCCGGTGAAAAATGAATATAGTCTTGATTATGAATTAATCAGATTTGACCATGTATCTGAAATAACTTACAACGAGCCAAAACCGGCGACATCACTTAAGAATCTCTTTCTTCCGGTAAAGGAAAATGTAACTACTGAACGTCCAACCGAAAAACCAAGAATTATCATAGGTGTACCTAATTGTGATATTGAGGGGCTCGGTCTTCTTGATGAGATTTATCTTGACAGGGATTTCACTGACCAGTTATATAAAAACAACCGCGGAAATACAATTCTTATAGCCTCCGATTGTTTTGGTATCCAGGAACATTGCCATTGTTTATCATATGGTGTCAAGCCCTATACAGTTGAAAAAGCTGATCTGGCAGTTATCTATCTTGACGATGAGATTATTATCAGGGTAATATCGTTCAGGGGCGAAGAGCTTGTCAGCAAGATAACTGATATTAAGCCTCTTACAAATAAAGGAACACTTGATGCTATCGAAAAGGAGCATAATAAGACCGAAGATCTTTTGCGTTCGTCCAACAAAGGACTTCCTGATTACGCTGCAACCGGTTTGCTGGTTCAAAACGCAAATACAGAAATATGGGAGAAATATTCATCCACCTGCGTTTCATGTGGTGCATGTACAACTATTTGTCCAACTTGTACATGTTTTCTCCTCATTGACAAGCCCGGTTTTGAGAAAGTGAAACAATTGGATGCCTGCCAGTTCCCTGGTTTTGAAAGAGTGGCCGGAGGGGAAGATTCTCTTTTTGAGTTACATAACCGCTTCAGAAACAGATATATGTGTAAATATGTCTGGAAACCAGCGAAATTCAATTCGATTGCCTGTACCGGATGCGGCCGGTGCATCGAAGCATGTATCGGTAAAATAAATAAGAATGAATTATTCATGGAGCTTACTTAACAGTTCATAAAGGTGAATAGCAGGAATATATATAAACCCATAAAAGCAAAACTGACAGAAGTAATCGAAGAATCACCTCTCATTAAGACTTTTGTCCTTGTTCCGGAAAATGGTTTTTCATTTGAAACAGGACAATTTATAGAATTATCTGTCGATGGAATCGGAGAAGCTCCGTTCACTCCCTCCTCCTCTCCCCTTATAACGGAAACGCTTGAGGTGACAGTAATGAAAACAGGATATGTAACCGAGTACATGCACCAGCTCAAACCCGGTGTAAATATGGGTATCAGGGGACCTTACGGAAGAGGTTATCCTATTGAAAAATTTACAGGCAAAGAAGTACTGATACTTGGTGGCGGATGTGGTCTTGCTCCTATCAGGTCGTTGCTTTATACACTCGAGAGCATCACGGACAAGCTTGAAAAGGTGATATTATGTTACGGCGCCAAAACTCCTTCTGACTGCGTGTATAAGCCACTGTTTACAAGGCTAAGTAAGATAGACAAGTTTGTAACTTACCGGACAGTGGATAAACCCGACGAAGAATGGAATGAATCAGTAGGTGTGGTAACAAACCTGCTCAGCAAGATCAGCATAAATATCGATAAATCTGTTGCGGTTGTTTGTGGCCCCCCAATTATGATGAAATTTGGAACTATAAGGCTTATCGAAATGGGCTATAAAGATGATCAGATCTATCTCTCAATGGAAAAGAACATGTCGTGCGGTTTGGGAAAATGCGGTCACTGCATGATGGGGAAGTTCTTTGTCTGCAAAGATGGACCGGTGTTTACATACAATGAGTTAAAAGATACTCCGGATATATGGAAATAGCTA
The DNA here is from genome assembly GCA_964596715.1 of uncultured Rikenellaceae bacterium. GTDB lineage: Bacteria > Bacteroidota > Bacteroidia > Bacteroidales > VadinHA17 > LD21. Next base: position 6,765 of record CAZQVL010000016.1, on the reverse strand, counting down.
ATCCTTAATACTAATGTGAATCACTTTTATTCTTAATGGATTATTTAAAAGAAAGACCATGAAGCCAACAATTGACGATATTAAAAAAATAAGGTTTTTTGAAAATTACACTGATAAACAACTGGAAAAAATGACAGAGATGAGCTCCATTAAGGAATTCAGAGTAAAAGAGATCATATTTGAACAATATGATGAATTAACTGATCTTTTTGTACTGCTTGAAGGATCTTTATCTCTGGGAATAAGTCTGGCCAAGGATAAAAGGATTCATCTGGGGACTATTGAAGAAGGAGAGCTGTTTTCGTGGTCCGCAGTATTCAGTCCTTTTATTTCAACTGCATGGGTGATGGCCACAACACCTGGAAAGGTGATAGCCATTGATTCAAAGAAACTCAATGTAGAGATGAAAACGGATTGTAATTTTGGTTTTAAAACCATGTCAAAGATTGCACATGCCATCTCCCAGAGACTAAGTGACACAAGATTCCAGCTCATGAACCAGCTGTTGCTGTGATATAATCAATAAACGGATAAATGTCCCAGAAAATATTGATAGATATGATAAAATTAAGGGCGGCTATGGTTGAAGACTCAAACCTTACGCTACCTGAAGGCTTATTCTATCCGTCATTGAATTCCAACGGTTTGAAGACGATCCGTGAGCTGGCTGCATTTCGCTTTACCTGCCGGAAATGTGAGGACGCGCCATGTATTGCCGTTTGCCCGGCAGATGCTCTGGAGAAAGATGATGATGGTATTGTTACACGTTATACAAATCTTTGTATATCGTGTAAATCGTGCGTTACCATATGTCCGTTCGGCACCATGATGACTGACTTTTTCAGGCATCACAGGAGCAAAGATCTGTTTTATGATCTTACCGATAAACAAGAACTTGAAAAATTTATCGAAGCCTGTCCCCCGGGAACCGTCTCTCTTGTTGATATTGACGAATCGCCTGAAGAAAATATCTACAGTCTTAATGAGAATGTTCTTGTCAGGGAACACTTATATATCACTGAAAAACAGTAAAAAATATTATTATGGCAGTTAATCTCTTCTATTTCCTTGTCTTCCCCGGTTTTCTGTTTGCTGCAGTTACCGGAGCTTTTCTTTCTTGGTTCGACAGGAAAATAACTGCCAGGGTTCAGTTCCGCAAAGGACCTCCTTTGCTTCAACCATTCTATGATTTCTTTAAATTATTGCTGGTAAAGGAGACAATATTACCAAAGCAAGGTTCCCCCCTGATTTTTCTCCTTGCTCCCGTTTTATCAGTTTTTGGAGCTACAATGGCGGGAGTTTTTATTCTTCTCCCATTATTTAACATAACCACAGGCTTCAAAGGCGATCTTCTGGTTATATTCTATCTTCTTACAATCCCTTCATTCTCATATATTATCGGATCACTCGCATCAGGTAATCCACTTGCTGCTGTCGGAGGTTCAAGGGAAATGAAACTGATAATCAGCTATGAACTTACCTTTCTTCTTCTCATTGCCGGTATCATAATGAAATGTGGCCAGAAGTTTGATCTATACAGTGTTATTCAGACCCAACAGGCCGGATCACCATTTATCGGAAGTATCTCCGGAGTACTCTTATTTATTGTAGGAATATTTTGTATCCAGGCAAAACTTGGACTTGTTCCCTTTGATATAGCTGAAGCTGAAACAGAGATCAATGAAGGTGTCTTTATCGAGTATTCAGGCTCTGCGTATGCACTTATAAAACTGACCAAATATATTATGCTGTTTATCCTGCCATCTTTTCTTATTGCTCTGTTAATGAACGGATTCAGGCTGAACGGAATAAATATTCTTTGGGCAGTGCTCAAAGTTCTTGTGGTTGTGCTTGTTCTTACCCTGATAAGAAACACAAATCCAAGGATTAAGATTAAGCAGGCAATTAAGTTTTTCATTGTCTGGATGAATTTACTGGCGATTATAGCTATAGTGTTAATTTCATTTGGTAATTAATATTTATTATAGTGGGTTTTAAGGAATATTGTTTCAAGAAGTCTCTCTGGGTATTCCACTTCGGCGGAGCATCCTGCAATAACTGCGATATAGAGATACTTGACTGTCTTACACCCAGACATGATCTGGAACGGTTTGGTATACTTCTGGCAGGCAGTATAAGACATGCAGACGTTCTACTGGTTAACGGATCAATTAACAAACGTGATAAAGAGAGGCTGATTGAATTATATAATCAGGCTCCCAAACCCATTCTGGTTGTGGCAATAGGTGCCTGCGGATGCACAGGAGGGATATTTGCAGAGGGTAATGTCTTTGCGGGGCCAGTCGACAAGATAATCCCCGTGGATGCGTACATACCGGGATGCCCGCCTAAACCTGAAGCAATTATTGCGGGGATTGTGAAGCTGGTGCAGAATAGTTAGGCACTGGGTGCCAACCTTCGCTGCCTCCTTTGCTTCGCTTCGGAGGTCGAAGAAAGCTTCGGCTGGTAATACTGGGTGTTGGGTACTGGGTGTTGGATGAAAGGCAAAAATATTTTTCGAGTACATGTAATTAATATAAATGAACAGTAAAGAAATCATAGAGAAATTCAGGGAAAAATTCAGTTCTGATGTTTTGAATATTTCAATAAAAAATTCAAAACGTTTGACCATATCAATTAAGCCGGATGCAATTGTTGAAGTTGCCACTTATTTGCACAAAACAGCTGAATTAAGGTTTATTATTGCATCGGCCATACATACTATAAGAGGATTTGAAATTCATTATCATTTCAGCAAGGATGAAATTGGTCTGGTCCTTAATATACATGTTGTACTCGATAAAGAGAATCCCCGGATTGAATCATTGTCAAATATGTTTAATGCATCAAACTGGATTGAAAGGGAGATGCATGAGTTGTTCGGAATTGACTTCATCAATCACCCCAATCAGGAGAAGCTGATATCTGAAGGAAACTGGGCAGAGGGAGTTTACCCTTACAGAAAAAATTTTAAGTAACATCCTTTTTAAAAGATGAGTAAAAAGACGCTTATACCGATAGGACCCTATCACCCCTTACAGGAAGAGCCGGAATTGTTCAAGCTTTATTGCGACGGGGAGATTGTCAGGGATATTAAATGGGAAACCGGTTATAACCACAGGGGCATTGAAAAGCTTAGTGAATCCAAGACATACGAGCAGGTATTTTTTCTTGTGGAGCGAATATGCGGAATATGTTCCACTTCGCATCCGTTCGCTTTTGCCAATGCTGTTGAAGAGATTGCTGAAGTTGAAGTTACTGACAGGGCGAAATATATCAGGTCCATTATTGGTGAACTGGAACGTATTCACAGCCATCTTTTATGGTTAGGACTTGCCGGTCATTTCCTCGGATATAATACTGTATTCATGTGGGCATGGAAGTACAGGGAACCTATTCTTGACCTGTTTGAAATGATTACCGGTAACCGCAACAGCTATGCAATGTTCAAGGTTGGAGGTGTTCGCCGGGATATAGAAAACAGTAAAATTCCTGTTATCCGGGATGTTATGAGTTCATTTAAGAAAAAGAATGACTTGCTGACAGGAGCTGTAATGGATGATCCTGTGATTCATGCCAGAACAAAAGGTGTAGGTATTCTGACAAAACAGGATGCTATTGATTATGCTGCCGTAGGTCCGACAGCCCGGGCTTCGGGAGTGGCGATAGATGTGAGAAGAGATGATCCGTATGCCGCATATCCGCTGGTGAACTGGAAAGTAATTACAGCCGAAGCTGGTGACGTGTTTGCCAAAACCGAAGTAAGATTGCTTGAAATGTATGAATCGATCTCAATTATTGAGCAATGCCTTGAAGCTCTTAAAAAAGAAAAAGAGGGAGATATTACCGTGAAAGTCAAGGAGATACCTGAAGGCATGGGGACCGGTCGTGCTGAAGCTCCCCGTGGAGAAGTATTTCATTGTGTTTTCTCTGATGGTTCCAACTCACCTGTCAGGCATAAAATAAGAGCTCCGAGTTACGTTAACATTGCCACGTTTAAAAAATCCTGTATTGGACAGACTATTTCTGACGCCACAATCACGCTTGCAGCAGTCGATCCATGTTATTGCTGCACAGAACGTATGGCAGTTGCCTATGATTTTAACTCAGGCGAGAAACTGATGAATGCAAATGACCTGATAGATTTATCAATAATGAGAACGGCTGAAATAAAGAATAACCTTAAACAACCGTAATGAATGAGTTTATCTCCATAATATCTCAACCTGCTGTTTGCGGTTTTCTGCAATTTATGATCATTTTGCCAATTGCAGCCGGACTCCTCCTTTTAATAGTACCTGATAAATACAACACGGTAAAAGGAGCCTTTGCACTTGTGATCAGTCTCATCACAGGTTATCTTACCCTGTCGTTATTCAGCTCGGCTACTCGGATGGTTGTAATGGATGAGATTGTTGCAGGATACTGTCAGACTTTGTTTGGCCTTGATCTGTTGAAGGATGCTGTAAACTATTTCACTCTCACCGTTGACAATTTAAGTAAACTTATTCTTCTGTTTATAAGCCTTTTCTCTATTCTGATATTGTTATATTCATTAGCATATATCAAAAAAGGCAGAGTAAAGAACTATTACCCCTGGTTTCTAATTACTATTGGTTGTTCGTATGGAGCCGTTTTGGCTGATAATCTTCTGTTATTCATTACTTTCTGGGGTATTCTCGGGATCACACTTTACAAACTCATACCCGGGCGGGATGAAGAGAGTTCAGCTGCTGCCAAAAAAACTCTTATACTCATTGGTGCATCTGATACCATTCTTATTGTCGGCATTGCTCTTTTATGGAGGCTGACAGATTCCCTTAGCATAAATGCAATCTCATTGCCCACAGCGAATAATATTCTGGCTGTCACAGCTTTTCTTGCTTTATTAGTCGGTAGTTTTACAAAGGCCGGTGCGTTTCCTTTCCATACCTGGATTCCGGATTATACTAAAGATGCACCTGCTTCTTCTTCCGCACTTTTGCCTGCTTCGCTGGATAAACTACTCGGCATATATTTTCTGGCCAGAATCACGACAAATATATTTATACTGGATCAATGGATGACTCTTATACTCCTTATTATCGGAGCCACCACAATAATTATTGCTGTTATGATGGCACTGGTCCAGCATAATTACAAACGATTGCTTGGTTTTCATGCTGTATCTCAAGTAGGTTATATGGTTCTTGGATTTGGTCTTGGTTCACTGATAGGAATTGCTGCCGGCTTGTTTCATATGATTAATAATGCTTTATACAAAAGTGGTTTGTTTCTCTCAGCCGGAAGTATTGAATACCGCACAGGTGAAGAGAACATTGATGAACTAGGGGGACTCTCAAGAGCTATGCCAGTTACATTTGCCAGCTCTCTCATTTTTGCATTGGCAATTTCTGGTGTACCTCCATTAAATGGTTTTGCCTCAAAATGGATGATCTACCAGGGCATAATTGATTTCGGCACAGGAGATGGCATTGCGAATAAACTGTGGGTATTGTGGCTTGGATTGGCTGTCCTTGGCTCAGCCCTGACACTAGCCAGCTTTATTAAATTTATTGGAGGAGTTTTTTTGAGTCGACGTAAAACTGAATTTGAAAAAATCAGGGAAGTTCCTTTTCTGATGTGGATCCCGATGGCTGTTCTTGCTATTCTCTGCATTGTTTTCGGAATATTTGCTACAAACCTTGTGGTCCCCGGATTATTTATGCCTGTAACAGGTGAGTTTCAGTTTTCAGGTTTCTGGAATTCAACCTTTGTTTCTTTACTTGTTCTAATCTCAATTATCCTGGGAACTATTGTATACCTGGCTGCCAGCCTCAAGAAATTCAGAACTGAAGACAGTTTTATCGGAGGTGAAAAAATGCAGGACATAACAAGCTATCCAACCCCTGAATTCTACAAGACTATTGGTGAATTCAGGCTCTTCTCATGGCTTTACAAAAAGGCTGATGAAAAGCTATTCGATATTTATGATCTGTCAAGACAGTTTGTTTTATGGCTTAGTCATAAACTAAGTGAAACCCATAGTGGTGTCTTAACAGGTTACGTAATCTGGGTTTTTGCAGGTTTGATTATTATGTTGCTCATAATGATATAATTAATAGTTATTCAAATGGAACTGGCAATATCCATAATAGTGGGATTTATGATTCTTGGAGCTCTTTATGCAATACATGCAAGAGACTTGCTGTCAGCAGTAATTGCCGGAGGTATTGTTGGGTATGGCCTTGTAATATGCTTCCTGTTACTGAAGGCTCCCGATCTGGCAATTGTACAAATTGTTGTTGAAACAATAACCCTGATCATAATGGTGGCCGTAGTTCTCGACAGTTCGCGTGAAGAGGCTTATAATAAGTTTGACAGGCAAGGTTATATTACTGCAATAACCAGTATTCTGATCTTGTTTGTACTGTTTTACTTTCTAAAGTTATCAACCATCACGCTTGAACCATTCGGTGAAGGGTCTCTGCGGATGGCTGAATCATATATTGAGGGGGCAACTGAAAAAACAGGCAGTGCCAATCTTGTCACTGGAGTTCTTTTTGATTTCCGGGGTTATGATACCCTGGGCGAAGCGGTTGTCCTGGTTACAGCTGTTTTGGGAGTTCTTACTATATTAAGAATAAAGGGAAAGAAATAAGATGTACTGGGTGCTGGGTGCTGGGTGCTGGGTGCTGAGTATTACAAAATAACCAAATAACGAAATAACAAACAACACATTAATGAAAGGAATGACGGTCATAGTAAAGAAAACAACCCAGCTGA